>NZ_CP101125.1:2714239-3015543 GCF_024296925.1 Pseudomonas nunensis | reverse complement strand
CGGTTTTGAAACCCTGTACCTGAATGACGCTGCACACGAATTCACGTTGCGCGGTGATTCCCCCGCGCTGCATTTGATCCAGCAGATTCGCGACGAAGCTCACCGTTTCGCCATTACCGGGCACCGGGCACGGCGCGGCAAAACCCGCCGTACGTCCACGCTTGAGGGCGTCGCAGGGGTAGGGCCGACACGTCGGCGCGATTTGTTGAAACATTTTGGTGGATTGCAGGAGCTGTCTCGTGCCAGCATCGAAGAGATCGCCAAAGCACCCGGGATCAGTAAAAAGCTCGCTGAGTCGATTTATGCAAATCTGCACAGCGAGTAGAATGCCAACTCACCTCGTAGCCAGTTGTGCCGATGAATATCCCTAATCTGATTACCGTTCTACGCGTCCTGCTCATCCCGATCTTTATTTTACTGTTCTACCTGCCTTACCAATGGAGCTACCTGGCCTCCAGTTCGGTCTTTGCATTCGCCGCTGCCACTGACTGGCTCGATGGATACCTGGCCCGCCGTCTGGAACAAAGCACGCCGTTCGGGGCCTTCCTCGATCCGGTGGCCGACAAGTTGATGGTCGCTGTCGCGCTGGTATTGCTGGTGCAGGAACACGGCAACCTGTGGCTCACGCTGCCGGCTGCGGTCATTATTGGTCGCGAGATCGTCGTCTCCGCGTTGCGAGAGTGGATGGCCGAACTTGGCGCCCGCGCTCACGTTGCTGTGTCGAACCTGGGCAAATGGAAAACCGCCGCGCAAATGCTCGCGCTGGTGATCCTGCTGGCCAACCCGTCGGACTTCACGTTCTGGGTGTTGGTGGGTTACGCCTTGTTGCTGGTATCGGCAGGCCTGACATTGTGGTCTATGGTCCAGTATCTGCGGGCTGCCTGGCCGCATCTGAAGACCGATGTAGAAAAGAAATAAAACTTTTTTGAATCAAGGGGTTGACGGGGCTTCTGGATTCTATAGAATGCGCCACACCAAGACGCGGGAATAGCTCAGTTGGTAGAGCACGACCTTGCCAAGGTCGGGGTCGCGAGTTCGAGTCTCGTTTCCCGCTCCAAATACAGAAAAAGCGCCACTCATTGAGTGGCGCTTTTTTTTGTGCCTGATATTTGAAAGCCAAGCGCAATGTAAGCGCTACCCCAGCACTAAAATGAATTGTCATGATCAATAAATCCCGCACCGCTTGGCGATGATGGTCTGTCATTGATGGTGACGGCGGGAGGGGGGAAGCACCGGCTGTTTCGCTTCTACTGGGGCGGTGTACAACCTCTGGATCGACTTCCGCCGTCAGGGCCTGAAAGAAGGTCGCCAAGACACACTTTCGCAAATCCTCAACATATTTAAAAAGACGCCCTGCCAACCTTGGGCGATTGCCCTATCAAAGGCATTACCCACGACGACCTTTCTAAGCGTGACCAGGTAAACCTTCCTTCAACCGTGAGATAGTTTGATCGTTAATATACCGATCTGTAAGAAACATCCTCGTAGCGCTGTTGAATTTTCCCTTTCGTGATTTTGGGTAGACAAAAATCATTTTAACTACTCCATGAATAATTCATTTTAATGCGGAAGGACATGAGCGCGCTTTTTGTAAGCGTTTTATGGTCTTTAAACTAAAATTAAACTCGCGTGCTGCGGTTGGTGAACTCTCTAACGTGTCAGTTGGAGGTGTTGCCGCATAACATCCTGCTGCAGAAGTGCCAAAGGAGGGGAGTTATGACTTCAAACAGTTTCCAAAATGAGGTGCCTAAGGCACGGGTCAATATCAAACTTGATCTGCATACCGGTGGTGCTCAAAAACAAGTGGAGTTGCCGCTAAAATTGATGGTGTTGGGCGACTACAGTAACGGGAGAGAACAACGTTCGCTCTCTGAGCGAGACAAGATCGATATCAATAAAAACAACTTTGACAGCGTCTTGGGTGAGTTCGCGCCAGGCCTGAAGCTCGCCGTCAATAACACCTTGGCCGACAACGTGTCTGAAACCTCTGTCGAGCTGCGTTTCCAGAGCATGAAGGACTTTGAGCCCGAGCAGGTGGCGCGGCAGATTCCGCACCTACGTGCCTTGTTGGCCATGCGCAATCTGTTGCGCGATCTCAAATCGAACCTGCTGGACAACGTGACCTTTCGTCATGAGCTGGAACGCATCCTCAAGGATGACGCGCTCAGTGAAGAGTTGCGAGCCGAGTTGGCTGCTTTGGCTTCTAAAGAAGAACGTTAATTCGTACCGGCAGTATCAAGGGAAGTTCAATCATGTCCGTAGAAAATTCCAGCGTGCAATTGCGCGGCGCTACAGTATTGTCTGAAGATCGTAATAGTGTTTATGGTGCCCTGTTCAATAAAATCAATCTAAATCCGGTTGATGAATTGGTAGGTATTGAGGTTTTCCAGAACTCTGAGGCGCTGTCTGATGTTTCGGCTGATGAACGGGTGACAGCAGCCGTTAGTGTGTTGTTGAAACTGCTTAAGCAATCACCGCAAAAGGTCGAGCGCTTGGATAAAGTCCTGCTGGACGAGCATATCGCTTCATTGGATATGCAAATCAGCCGGCAACTGGATGCGGTCATGCACCATCCGGACTTTCAAAGAGTCGAGTCAACCTGGCGCGGCGTGAAATCCCTTATTGATCAGACGGATTTTCGTCAGAACGTGCGTATAGAGCTGTTGGATATCAGCAAGGATCATCTGGTGCAGGACTTCGAGGATGCGCCGGAGATCGCCCAGAGTGGCTTGTATCTTCATACCTACACACAGGATTACGACACCCCCGGTGGCGAGCCAATTGCGGCGGCTATTTCTAACTTCGAATTCGACCGCAGCCCGCAGGATATAGCGCTCCTGCGCAATATTTCGAAGGTGTCCGCAGCCGCCCATATGCCATTTATCGGTTCCGTAGGTCCGGCGTTCTTTGGCAAAGAGTCCATGGAGGAGGTGGCTGCGATCAAGGACATCGGTAACTACTTTGATCGCGCCGAATACATCAAGTGGAAGGCATTCCGTGACAGTGACGATGCACGTTACATCGGTCTGACCATGCCACGGGTCTTGGGCCGCTTGCCCTATGGGCCTGACACTGCTCCCGTGCGCAGCTTCAATTACATTGAAAGCGTTAAGGGGCCGGACCATGACAAATACCTGTGGACCAATGCGTCGTTTGCCTTCGCTGCCAACATGGTCAAGAGCTTCATCGCCAATGGCTGGTGTGTGCAGATTCGTGGGCCGCAGTCGGGTGGCGCCGTCACCGAGTTGCCGATCCATTTGTATGACCTGGGCACTGGCAATCAGGTCAAAATCCCCTCCGAAGTGATGATCCCGGAAACGCGCGAGTTCGAATTCGCCAACCTCGGTTTCATTCCTATCTCGTACTACAAAAATCGCGACTACGCGTGTTTCTTCTCGGCCAACTCCGCTCAGAAACCGGCGCTCTACGACACGGCCGACGCCACTGCCAACAGTCGAATCAACGCACGCCTGCCTTACATCTTTCTGCTCTCACGCATCGCCCATTACCTGAAGCTGATCCAGCGTGAAAATATAGGCACGACCAAGGACCGTCGTTTGCTGGAACTGGAGCTGAACAAATGGATTGGCGGGCTGGTCACCGAAATGACTGATCCGGGCGATGACTTGCAGGCCTCACACCCGCTGCGGGATGCAAAGGTGACGGTCGAAGACATTGAAGACAACCCCGGTTTCTTTCGCGTCAAGTTGTACGCCGTGCCGCACTTCCAGGTCGAGGGAATGGACGTGAACCTGTCGCTGGTTTCGCAGATGCCCAAGGCAAAAGCCTGATTAGTCGTAGGGAAACGATGCCATGAAGATCGATCGTCCTCTATGGGCCGCCGGGGCGTTGCTGTCTCCGCAGCAATTCCAGCAGCAGGCGCGTTGGGAGGCCTGGGCCAACGAACAGCTCGCTCATCTGACCCTGGCGCACCCTTGGGGTGTCCAGGCCTTAGGGTTTGACCTGGAGGCATTGCGGCTGGGCAAACTCAAGGCGACTCAACTGCGTCTGCGAATGCCCGACGGCACGTGGGTCGACACCGAACAGGTGGATCGCCTGCCTTCCGCCTTGGAACTGGCGCAACTGCTGGCAGACGTTGGTCAGGATGTGACAGTGCACTTGGCCTTGCCTCTGGAGCAGGCCAACGGCAACAACTGCCTGTTTGACGGGGGGAGAGCCGATCGGCCGACGCGCTATCGTCAGTCGTGGCGCGAAGTCCAGGACATTTACGCGGACGAAGTCCAATCGATCGGCGTGTTGGAGCATGCGCTAAGCCTGCGTTGGCAGCATGACGACAACGCGGATTACGTGACATGCCCTGTCGCGCGTCTGGTACGGGACGGGCAGGGCGCCTGGAGCCTCGACCCGGCCTATGTGCCGCCGCTGCTGAGTTTCGCTGCACATCCCGGGGTGGTGAATCAGTTAGATAACCTGTTGACGCAGCTATCCACCAAACGCCAGAGGCTCATGGGAATGCGCCGGGAGAGCAATCAGCGCATGGCCGATTTTGCCGTGGCCGATGTGTCGCTGTTCTGGTTGCTCAATGCCTTGAATACCTATCAGCCCGTGTTGGCGAACCTGCGGGAGTTTCCCGAGCGGCACCCCGAGCAGGTCTACCAAGAGTTGATCAAGTTGGCGGGCAGCTTGCTGACGTTCTCTTTGGAGCACGACATCGACAAAGTGCCAAAGTACCGGCACGAGACATTGGAGGCGGTGTTCCCGCCACTGATGCAGACCATTTCTCTGTTGCTGGAAGCCAGTCTACCGTCGCGGGTCATTGCCTTGGCACTGGAGGAGCGTGGGGCCAATCGCTGGCAGGTCACACTGAATGACCCTCGCTTGCGCGAGCGTGAGGGTGCCGATTTCTATCTGTCGGTGCGCTGCCGTCTGCCGGCTGCGCAGTTGCAGGATCAGTTCCCGCGCTTGTGCAAGATCGGCACGCCGGACGATGTCGACTACTTGATCAACGCAGCACTCGACGGTGTCCCGCTGCAGTCCCTCAGCCATGTGCCGGCGGCGATTCCGCTGCGTCTGGAAAATCAATACTTCGCGCTTGATCTCGGTCATTCCAAGGGGCTAGCAGTGCTGGACGCGGGGGTCTTCGCTTTCTACGTTCCAAGCACCTTGCTCGACGTGAAGCTTGAACTGTTTGCGGTGCTGCGCTCATGAACCTCACCGCTTCCAAAGAACAATCCGCAGCGGCCGTGCATATCGATGCGCTGTTGCAGGACACCTACCTGTTAGTGGTTGAGTTACGCCAGGGCGCCTCGGTGCGGCACGACTTGAACCTGTCGCAGTTTTGCGTGGAACAGGTGGACCAAGTGCGGCAGCAGCTTAAGCTGGCGGGCCTGAATCAGCGCAGTATCGATCACATCAGCCATGCGCAATGCGCGTTGCTCGACGAGGTTGTGCTGACCTGCGCCAAAGGTGACGCGCACGGGGACTGGGCCAGCAAACCGTTGCAGGCCAAGTTTTTCAACCGCCATCAGGCGGGTGAATTTCTGTATGAGGATATGCGCGACGTCTTGCGCGAACCCGCGCCGGATCACCAGGTGCTCACGGCATTTCAGCGGGTACTGATGTTGGGTTTTCGCGGTCGTTACAGTGATCTGGCCGACCCCGAGCGTGAGCAATTGTTGGAGGCTCTCAACGCACAAGTGGCACCGCTTAAGGTCGGTCGAGACCTGATAACCCAAGTCGGTGCTGGCGACCTGTTTGCAGGTCTGGCTTGGTTGCGATCACCTTTGATCCATGTGCTGGCAGTGGTTGTGTTGTTTGCGGCGACATGGTGGGCGACGGATCATCTGTTGAGCGGTGCGATCGCCTCGCTCTTGCCGGATCAGGTGTGAGGCCCCGATGACTCTCACACTGAAAAGAGCACTTTGGCTGTGGGCCGGCGCACTGACCTTCGCCTTGCTGGCCATTATTCCGCTCACGGCCTGGATTCGCGCCATCGTGGGGCTGACCACGCTGTGCGGTGTTGTGCTGGGCTGTGCTTTAGCGAGCCGCCAGGCAGCGCATCAACGTGGATCGGTCAGGCTGGTCGATCCCATGACCTTGCCTGTGGCGTCATTTCGTCAGCCGGTCGTACTGACCTGTGGCGATGGTCTGGATGGACTCTTCGGTACGATTCCCGAAGACCGGATTGGCCTGCGTGTGACCGCGCACGGTTGCTATGTGCGGGTGCCGAGCGTGAAGCAACTGGCGGTCGTCACCGATGGCATCCTGGCGTTGCGTCCTGGCTGGGGCGGCCAGCTCGGCGTGATGTTTATGGTCAACCCGGGCGCGCACAGCGACGATGCTGTACTCGCCGGTCATGTACGAGCCTTCCGTCATCAAATGGCCATGGCACGCAAACGCGGAATCGACCTGCCGCTGATGCTGGTGAGTTACCTGCAAACTTTGCAGGGCGCAGAGCCGTGGTTCAGTTGGGACAATGGCCAGGCCAACGCCCGTGTGCGTGATGCGGGTGCTTGTGTCAGTTTGGCTGAGTGGCTGCGGCAAACCTCTGATTCCTGCGCACAAGCCGATCGGATGCACGCCAGCATTCAACTGAACGGTGTTGTGGCCTGGCTGCAAGACGCGGTGTTGCCACACCTCTCTATTCGCAACGCTCGCAGCGCCCATGGTGTGGCCACGGTCTGCGCCGTCAAGCTGGTACCGGCGTTGCCCCATGCCGTGAAGGGGAGCCTGTGGCAGCAATGGTTGCGCAGCAAAGTAGCGCTGGCTGACAACCGGCAGTTCGTTCCAGACGCACTCTTGCCGTTCCCGGACCCTTTACTCAACGTGCTCCCGCTCCGTGCGCAGCGCTCCCCGGTACTGCGCGCAAGCGTCGCTGCATTGTGGTTGTTCGCGATGGCGGGTGTCGTCGCGGTCGCCAGTTCGGCGTGGCAGAACACGCTGTTGGTACGCCAGATCAGTGACGATTTACGCCGTTATGCCGCCATCCCGCACCCCATCCATCGCGAACAGCGCGAGTTTGGTTGGCGTGAAGATGCCGTGACTGTTCTTCGTCAGGACGCCCAGCGTCTGGACGCTTATTACCGCCACGGTGAACCCCTGGCGTTCGGTTTCGGCCTGTATCGCGGCGAGCGCCTGCGCGCACCGTTATTGACGGTGCTGGCCAACCATGTAGAGCCTCCGGAGGCACTGCCCTCGCGGGTAGCCAGCCCCGTGCGACTGGACAGTCTGTCGCTGTTCGCTGTCGGCAGCGCCCAACTTAAGCCTGACTCCACCAAAGTCCTGATCAGTGCGCTGACCGATATCAAGGCACAGCCTGGCTGGCTGATTGTTATCGCGGGGCATACCGATGCCAGCGGAGACGCCGAGAAAAACCTTCGGTTGTCCCACGCCCGAGCCAGCGCCGTGCATGACTGGATGCAGCACATGGGCGGCATTCCCGACAGTTGCTTTGCGGTACAGGGCTTCGGCGCCACCCAGCCGATCGCCAGCAATGACACCGAAGCGGGGCGTGCAACCAATCGCCGCGTTGATATCCGTCTGGTGCCGGAGGTCGGGGCCTGTGCGCTCCCGACCGCTGGGCCGGACAGGCAACCTCCTGTCGCATCCAGCGACATTTAACTTCGAGAAAAGGAGCTTCACATGGCAATTCCCGTTTATCTCTGGCTGCAAGACGACGGCGGTGCGGCCATCAAAGGTTCGGTGGACGTGCAAAAGCGCGAAGGCAGCATCGAAGTAGTCGCCCAGGACCACAGCCTGTACATCCCCACCGACAACAACACCGGCAAGTTGACCGGTACGCGGGTTCACACGCCCTTTCTGTTTTCCAAGGAAATCGACGCATCCAGTCCATACCTCTACAAAGCGGTGACCACTGGCCAGACCCTCAGGAGCGCCGAGTTCAAGTGGTATCGCATCGATGACGCGGGGCAGGAAGTCGAGTACTTCGTCACCAGACTGGAAAACGTCAAGGTGGTGAAAGTCGCGCCGAAAATGCACGACGTCAAAGATCCGAGCAAGGAAAAGCACAACCATCTTGAGCAGATTGAGTTGCGCTACGAGAAGGTCACCTGGACCTACAAGGACGGCAACATCATCCACTCCGACGCCTGGAGCGAGCGCCAAAGCGCTTGATGCGCATCGGCAGCAGGCGAGCGTTCGCCTGCTGATTCCCGGTGTGTTGGGTTGAACGTCCGTTCGCGGGCGTTCAGCCAAACACATCGCGTTTCGACCCGCGACTGGCTTTATCGACGACACACCCAGATCCCAGAACAAGGATGTAACCGCATGGCCCAGAACTCCACGCGCCTGCTTCGCCGCCTCAACCCTTACTGCGCCCAAGCGTTGAGTGCAGCCGCCTCGCTGTGCCAGAACCGCGCGCACGCACAGATCACCATTGAGCACTGGTTACTCAAGTTGCTGGGGCAGGGTGAAGGTGATCTGACCGTAATCGCGCGCCGTTACGAGTGGGACCTGGAGACGCTGTGGCACGGACTGATCGAGCACCTCGATCGTCTGCCACGCAGTGTGCAGAGCAAGCCGCAACTGTCGGATTCGCTGCAGCAACTGATAAAAAATGCCTGGTTGCGAGCCTCGCTGGATGACAACCACGAGAGCCTGCGCTCTGCGCACCTGTTGAGCGCGTTGATGGAGACACCCGGCTTGCTGGTGTGTGAGGCCGCATGGCCATTGCTCAGTCTCGGTGAGGCTCAGTTGCAGCGTCTGTCGGTGTTGCTGGATCAAACCTCCGAAGAACGTCCCGAGGCGCAGTCGTCAGCCGTTTTGGGCAGTGCGGCTGAGCCTTCCGGTGAGCTCGCCATGCTTCCATTCCGGGACCCGAAGGATGATGTGCTGCAGGCGGTGCTGGACAGATTCACCCAGGATCTCACCGCCAAGGCAGCGGAAGGCAAGATCGACCCGGTGTTTGGCCGTGACGACGAAATTCGTCAGGTCATCGATATCCTCAGTCGTCGGCGCAAGAATAATCCGCTCCTGGTGGGCGAGCCAGGAGTTGGCAAAACCGCACTGGTTGAAGGACTGGCATTGCGTATTGCCCAAGGCGCGGTGCCGGACAGTCTGAAGTCAGTCAGTGTGCGCACCCTTGACCTGGGCTTGTTGCAGGCCGGTGCCGGTGTCAAAGGCGAATTCGAACAACGCCTGAAAAACGTGATCAACGCCGTGCAGCAGTCTGAAAAACCGGTGCTGTTGTTTATCGATGAGGCCCATACCCTGATCGGTGCAGGCAACCAGGCCGGGGGTGCTGACGCGGCCAATTTGCTCAAGCCTGCCTTGGCACGTGGCGAGTTGCGCACCATCGCCGCTACCACTTGGGGCGAGTACAAGCAGTATTTCGAGCGTGACGCGGCTTTGGAACGGCGCTTCCAGATGGTCAAGGTTGACGAGCCGGATGACGACAATGCCTGCCTGATGTTGCGCGGTCTGAAGGCGCGCTACGCCAGCCATCATGGTGTTCATATTCAGGATCAAGCGGTGCAGGCGGCTGTCAGCCTATCGCGGCGCTACCTTACGGGCCGTCAATTGCCAGACAAAGCCGTCGATTTACTCGATACAGCCAGTGCACGAGTTCGTATGAGTCTGGACTGCGAACCGCAGGCGTTGGTCCGCCTGAAAGCCCGACAGATCTCCCTGGGGTTGGAGCGGCAGGCATTGGAAGAAGATCAGGCGCTCAGTGGCAGCAGCGCTGACGGACGTCTGGCGATGATCGCGGCGCAAATCGTTGAACTGCAGCGTCAGCAAATCGATTTAGTGCGGCAATACCGGCACGAACTCGACCTGAGCCAGCAATTGCTCGATGCACGCGAGGCGCAACCACCGCAGCGCGATACCTGTGCTCAATTGCAACGACGGCTGGATCATATACAGGGTCATCAACCGTTGCTGTCGTTGGAGGTTAACGCACGTAGTGTGGCCGAAGTGATTGCTGACTGGACCGGTGTGCCGCTGGGCAGTTTGCTCAAGGACGAACAGGCCAATTTGCTGACACTGGAGCAGCAATTAGGGGAGCGCGTCATTGGACAGGCGTCCGCTCTAAGCGCACTGGCTCAGCGCCTGCGTGCAGCCAAAACCGGGCTCACCGATGACAAAGCGCCGCTGGGCGTGTTCTTACTGGTCGGTACCAGCGGTGTCGGTAAAACCGAAACAGCCTTGGCCCTGGCCAACAGCCTGTTTGGTGGCGAAAAATCGCTGATCACCCTCAACTTTTCCGAGTATCAGGAAGCCCACACCGTTAGCCAACTCAAAGGCTCACCGCCCGGATATGTCGGCTATGGCCAGGGCGGCGTGCTGACCGAAGCCGTGCGTCAACGCCCCTACAGTGTTGTGCTGCTCGACGAAGTGGAAAAGGCTCACAGCGACGTCCTCAATCTGTTCTATCAAGTCTTTGATCGCGGTTTTATGCGTGATGGGGAAGGGCGCGAGATCGATTTTCGCAATACCGTCATTCTCATGACTTCCAACCTCGGCAGTGACCTGTTGCAAAGCTGTTTGCAGGATCAACCTGACGCACCGGACAGCGTGCTGCACGAACTGCTGCGGCCGATCCTGCGCGAACACTTCCAACCGGCGTTGCTGGCACGCTTCCAAACGCTGATCTATCGCCCCCTGCAAGCCGACGCTCTCTCGCGCATCGTCGCGATCAAACTCGCTCAGGTCGCCAAGCGCCTGCAGCGCAATTACGGCCTGGATTGCCAGATTGACGACGCGCTGAACGCTGCTTTGGTTGAAGCCTGCCTGTTGCCCGACTCGGGGGCGCGCAACATCGATAGCCTGCTCAATGAGCAGATCCTGCCAGTCCTCAGCCAACAATTGCTTGAGCGTCGGGCGGCGCATCAGCGCACCCAAGGTGTGCGCCTGGGCTACTGCGCCGACGAGGGGATCAGCCTGCATTTCACAGACGCCCAGCACACGGCTCAGCCCGTCGCGGTGGAGGCATGAGTATGTTGAACGGATTGCAGACGTTCTTCGACCACAGCCGGCATACCCTGGGTGTGCGCAACGTCGATGCGCGGCTTGATGTCCTGGCGTTTGAAGGCGAAGAGCGGTTGAGTAAACCCTTCATTTATCGCGTGGAATTCACCTGCACCGAGCGTGACCTGCCCGCCGACAACCTGCTGGGTCAAGACGCCAGTTTCAGCCTGCACGCAGCACCGCAAAAAATGCCGCTCGTTGGGTTGAAGACGCCCGAGGTCAAGCCCCTGCGCACGTTGCATGGCGTCGTCACCGGCTTCAAGCGCCTGTCCGGTTCCAACGACGAAGCCTGTTATGAAATCACTCTGCAACCGCGTCTGGCACTGCTCGATCGCGGCCAACAATTCCGTATCTACCAGCATCAGTCGGTGCCGCAGATCGTCGAAAGCATCCTGCGCAGCCGTCACGGTTTTGAAGGCCAGGACTTCCTCTTCCGTCTGGTGCGTGAGTACCCCAAGCGTGAACAGGTCATGCAATACGGTGAAAGCGACCTGACCTTTATCGCCCGCCTGTTGGCCGAGGTCGGTATCTGGTATCGCTTCACCAGCGACGAGCGCCTGTACATCGATGTCGTCGAGTTTTGCGACGATCAACGCCAGTATCAGTTCAACGTCGAGCTGCCGTATCGCCCGCTGTCCGGACTGAGCAGCAGCGGCGAGGACAGCGTATGGCAATTGCAATCGAACCACCGGGTGGTCGAGCAGCAGGTGCATTTTCGCGCCTACCAGCACCGTGACGCCAGCGCCCACCTGAGCGGGGCGATCGACCAGAGTCGGGGCGCGACGACGACTTACGGCGAGGCCTACCACTACGCCGAACCGTACCGCGTGCTCGGCGACGCCCAGGATCAGGACGAAGACCTGCAAAGCGAAAGCGGTTATTTCTTTGCGCGCCTGCGGCATGAGCGCTACCTCAACGATCAGACGCAGCTGAGCGGCGTCAGCAGCAGCGCCATCCTGACGCCAGGCCAAGTGCTGAAGATTTCCGGCGGCGCGCCAAAGGCTTTCACGCCGGGGGCGGTGATCACCGGTCTGACCACACGGGCCGCCCGCGATCGCAGCTTCGAAGCCAATCTCCAGGCCATGCCTTACTCAGAAACCGTGTGCTTTCGTCCAATCGTGCCGCCCACGCCACAAATCGCCGGCACCGTCCCAGCCCGCGTCACCAGCTCTCAGACGAACGACCCTTACGCCCATATCGATCTGGAAGGACGCTATCGGGTGAAATTCCTGTTTGATCGCGACCGTTGGAAACCCGGCGAAGAAAGCCTCTGGCTGCGCCTGGCCCGACCCTACGCCGGCGACACCCATGGCCTGCACCTGCCGCTGATTCCCGGCACCGAAGTCGCGATTGCCTTCGAACAAGGCGACCCGGACCGGCCCTACATCGCCCACGCTTTGCACGACAGCCAGCACCCGGACCACGTCACCCTGCGCAACGACAAACGCAACGTGCTGCGCACCCCGGCCAACAACAAACTGCGCATGGACGACACGCGGGGGCAGGAGCACGTCAAGCTCAGTACCGAACACAGTGGCAAGAGCCAGTTGAATCTGGGGCATTTGGTGGATGCCGAGCGTAAGAAGCGAGGGGAGGGGTTTGAGCTGCGCACGGATGGTTGGGGCGCGATTCGTGGCGCAAAGGGGGTGTTCATCAGTGCTGATGCCCAGGCCAAGTCTTTGGGTGATGTGCTCGCCATGGCGCCGGTTACCCATCAGATCGAATGTGCAAAACAGCAAATCGCTGATTGGCAAAACATCGCCCCGGCTCACCGCAGTCGCCAGCCGGCTATACACGGCTTGCAACAGTTTCAGGACAACGCCAAAGACCTGAGCGCCGCCGCCATCCTGCTCAGCGCGCCAAAGGGCATCGGCGCGGTGACGCCCGCCAGCCTGCTGCTGAAAAGCGGCGAGGCGCTGTATGTGCAAAGCGACGATGAGATCAACCTGGCCGCCGCCCAACGCCTTTCCATCCACGCGAGTCAGGCCATTTCCCTGCTGGCTCAACAGGAAGGCATGCGGCTGGTGTCCGGCAAAGGTCCCGTGGACATCGAATCCCACGGCGACGCGATGAATCTGATCGCCCAGCATGACATCACCGTGCAGTCCGTACAGGGCCATCTGCAATTGACCGCCAAAAATGGCATCACCCTGGGGTGTGGTGGCGCCTATATCCGTCTTACGCCGCAGGGAGAGATCCAGATTCATGGACCAGGGTTGATCAGCATCAAGGGCCAGCATCGGTTGAATCCTGGAACCAGTGAAGAATTCCCGCTACCAGAATTGCCCGGTTCGGTGTGCAAGGAGTGTCTGAAGAAGGCCCAAACGGCCGCTCAGGGTTTCGTACCCAGGGGCGCGCAAGCATGAGCGCTATTACTCGTGGTGCCTGGATCGAGCTGTTGGAAGTTTCCTGCGCACAAGTGTCCGTCAACTGCCTGGATATCATCATTGATCAGGCCGGCATGGATTTGCCGTTGCTTCCCAGTGTTCTCAGTGTCGAGCCTGCATTGTCCTGGCACTCGTTATTTACCGGTTTGCCGGAGGCCGGTGCCGAAGAGCTGGCGCCGTTGCTCGTGCGTGTCGATCTGGCGCAGCCCCTGCAACGGCTGTGGCTGTTGGGTTTGGCGCAAGCGTTGGATGGTCGCTCACAATTGCTGGTGCTGGCTTCGCACTGGCCTTTCGAGGCCTTGGCTGAACACCTTGGTCGTTGCCTGGAAGCGCGTAATGGCGGGTATCTGGGGTTGTTGCGTTATTACGACCCGCGTCTCTTCCCGTTGCTGTTCAGTCATGTGCTTGACCCCGAACAGCAGCAACGGTTTTTACATCCAGCGGTTTTCTGGAGCTGGCTGGATCGTGACGGTCTTCCGCAACGGCTTTTAGGGGCTCCTGATACGCCCGAGTGGCCCGGCGATTTCATAGCCATCGAGCTGAGCGACAGTCAGCTGGAAACGCTGTCCTGCGCCAGTGATGCCACAGCGGCGATGGTAAGCCTTGCCGATGCATTGCCGTCTGAATGGAGTGCCGAACAACGCTTTCAGGCGTGCTACGCCGGAATGCTCGACGCTACCCAGGCCGAGTTACTACTCATGCCTCAGCGTGAAGCCTACACCCGCGACAAGTTACATCACTTCTGCGCGACTCACCCCAGCGAAGACAGGAAATGAACGTTATGCCCATATCCACGGACGGCAGGTGTCGCATCGCGCTGCTTGGTGCTTTTGCTGGAGTCTTGCTCGTGCAAAGCGCCCAGGCGAGCACGCTTGAAGCGATCAATCACACCCACTGGGCGATCAACCGCTTCAGTGTCGATGGACGCTCGGGGATCGACATCATCGGTCCGTACCAGGGCGGCGGCGGAGGTTGCTGTTACGTCGCGCCATCGCGCTGGCAGCCGGGGATGACGGTGCGTGTTGATTGGGAAGCAGGAGTGGCTTATCCAGATGATTTCCCTGGTTTCGCCGATAGACCCAAGTATCTGGAGTGGGTGAAAAAAAATGATGCGCTAACCGAAAAACACAGCAAAGTAGTCCCCGTCCCGGACTACACCGGCCAAAAAGTCTGCGGCCTCACCGTGCATTTCCTGCCCTGCGATGAGCTCCAGGTCAGCACTTCCTGCTACGCCTACGGTAGCCCGGAATACCCGATCAAAACCCCGCTGCACCTGCCGGAGCCTCAGTCATGTCTGCAATAAAACACGCCAGCGTCTGGCTCCCGCCGCCGTTTCCACTGGAAGGGCGTCTGCCGCGCCGCGCCGCGCAGGTTCAGCAAAATATCCTGCGCCAGTGCGAGCAGGAGCGCGGCTACCACGATGCCCTGTGCCTGGCCACCGGTTACCGGGTCATGCCACCGTGCTGCAAGACCGTGCACATCAGCCTGTTCTTCGACGGCACCGGCAATAACCTGAACAACGACTTGTATCAATCCGATACGCCGCACCCGACCAATATCGCCCGGCTGTTTCGCGCCACGGTCGGTGACGGGCATGCCGGTGGTACCACGCACAGCGAAGGAGCGTCACGTTTGACTGATGCGGCAGGCACCGGCAATGGCCAGTACTTCAAGTACTACATGCCCGGCGTCGGCACGCCATTTGCGGAGGTAGGCGACCTGGATTACACCATTAGCGGGCTGGCTGGCGCCTGGTTCGGCGAAGAGCGGATCAACTGGGGCCTGCTGATGCTCATCGACGCCCTGCGGCGTACGTTGGGTCTGCCGAGGCTGGACAACGCGAGCCTGAAGGCGGCGGTCGAGGCCATGGGCACTGTGTTGGGGACGGAGTGGGCCGTGGGGCGGTCGAACCGTAGCGTTGAGTTTCGCAAGCAACTCAAGGCCATCGAAAAACCATTGCGCCTCGCGCTTGCACAACCCAACCCCGGTACCTCGAAACTGTTGGGCATCAAGCTGTACGTCTATGGGTTTTCCCGTGGCGCGGCAGCGGCGAGAGCCTTTGTGAGCTGGTTGAACGAGCTGATGCGGTACCGGCCATTCCTGAAGCTGGACGATCTGGAAATTCCGCTGAGCGTGGAATATCTGGGCCTGCTGGATACCGTGGCTTCGGTGGGCATCGCCGATATTCTGCCAGGGGCGGACGGCCATATGGCCTGGGCCGATGGTAATCAGGAATTGCCCGGTGGCGGGTTGGTCAAGCGTTGCCTGCATCTGGCGGCGAGCTTTGAGCAGCGGCTGTGTTTTCCGCTGGAGTCGATTCGGCGCGAGAGCGGCAGTTACCCAGTGAACAGCGTGGAAGTGATCTATCCAGGGGTGCACTCGGATCTGGGTGGGGGGTATCCGCCGGGGGATCAGGGGAAGGCCAACGGCGAAAACGATCACTTGTTACTTTCGCAAATTTCTTTGAATGATTTGTATGCCGACGCCTTCGCACACGGTGCACCGTTGAAGGTCCCGAAAAATACTTTACCGATCGGATTGCAGCATGAGCTTTGGCGGGTAATGGCGCCGGAAGTCGTTTTGGAGTTCATTGCTGCGCCAACTTTGGCTACTCGATTTAACGCCTGGCGCCAGACAACGCTAGGCCTGCCCCCCGTTTCGCAACCGCTATCCTCTGAACAGATCGAGCGCTACCAACCCCTGCCATCCACCACCACGCTGGAACACGCCGTGCGTGCGCAGTTGGGCTGGATCACCGCCTGGCGCATTGACCGCTATGCCTTTGCCAGCCTGAAGCAGACCGCATTCTATCGCCAAGCGACCGATACCCAGGCCGATAAAGATGCACGTCAGCAAGCCAAGGACACACGCGACAAAGCACAGAAAGCGGTCGAAAAAAGTCGTCGAGAGCAACTGGCCATCGAACGCGAGGGCCGCGTACCGAAAACCCCGCTGAAACCCGGGGTCAAGGATTTCGATGCCGATATGGCGCAAACCCAACTGCGCGAAGCCGCCGAGGAGTTCGCGGCGGCCTACCGCGACCCCGATCATCTGGCCTCCAACCTGAGCCGGATGCTACCGGCACACCCGCCGCCCGTGGTGGTCTTGCGCATTATTACCGCCGACGCCCGCGTCGAGTGTCGGCAGATGAAAGCAGCAGGCCAGGCCAGGGTAGCCCAGCTGTTTCCACCGCCGCCCGGTTACAGTAATTATCCCGACGACAAGACCCGCGGCCCCGTCGACGAAACCGCCAATGCCACGCAACCGGTAGGGTTGTTGCGCGCGTTGTTTGACGAGCAGGTCCACGACTCCCGCGCGTGGTTTCTTTACAGATTCGGGCGGGAGCCGATGGGCAGCTATTTCCGGGAACGCATGGTGTTCTTCGGCGAGGCCAGCAGACGGGAGCTGGCGCTGAACCATGAAACCCGAGCGATGCTGCTCGCCGCGGGCACGCCACTGCCCGTGTCTGGGCCGGTCGTGGCGGCACGGCCTCCAGTCATGGATGCGCAGCGTTTGGCGGAGGCCCAGCAAGCCATCGAAGCGCACTGGGACGCCTATTACGCCCAGCTCGGCAAGGTGAACGATGCGCGGGGCTGATCCTGTTGTTCGACGACCTGCTTCAGGAGTCAACTCCATGTTCACTCCCATTACGTGTCGCGTGCTGATAGCGGCCCTCTGCACTTTGGTGGGAGCAGCGTTCGTGCAGAGCGCCCAGGCGAGCACGCTTGAAGCGATCAATCACACCCACTGGGCGATCAACCGCTTCAGTGTCGATGGACGCTCGGGGATCGACATCATCGGTCCGTACCAGGGCGGCGGCGGAGGTTGCTGTTACGTCGCGCCATCGCGCTGGCAGCCGGGGATGACGGTGCGTGTTGATTGGGAAACGGGCGCAGGTAGTTCCGAGGATTTTCCAGGCACAGGTGACTGGCCAAAGTTTTTAGCATGGGAAAAAACGATAAAAGCCCAAAAACGCCAGCACAGCAAAGTAGTCCCCGTCCCGGACTACACCGGCCAAAAAGTCTGCGGCCTCACCGTGCATTTCCTGCCCTGCGATGAGCTCCAAGTCACCACTTCCTGCTACGCCTACGGCAGCCCGGAATACCCGATCAAGATCCCGCTGCACTTGCCGGAGCCTCAGTCATGTCCGAAGTGATGTGTGCCCCTTATCTGGAGGAGTGGCGATGAAACAGCTGATCCGTCAGGGAGATTCGCTGGAAGAATTTGGCGGCGAAGTACTGGAGGGCCATTACGAGTGTCATGGACAGCCCATCGCCTGTCAGGGCGACGCCGTACGCTGCAACTTGCATGGGCGGACCAGGATCGCCGAAGGCAGCGATTTATTGCTCATCAACGGTCGCCCAGCGGCGCTGCACGGCCACGCCTGCAAATGCGGATGCACGCTGATCAGTTCAATGTCCGAAACACTGGTGACCTCGTGAAGACTGCGCCTGAGTTTGCCCCCTATCCCGCGGCACAGTCGCCGAAGTACTCGCGCTGGATGGCGGGTGGTGTGGCCGTGCTGGTTTTGCTGAGCGCTGGCAGCGTGGCATTGCGATCGTTCATTGAGCCGCGCATCGCGGTTATTGGTATGGCATTTGCGTTACTGCTGTGGCTGCTGGCCTTGTTGTTGCGCGTGTTGTACTTCCGGCTCAGTCAACATAACGCACAGTGCTATGCCGAGGCGGCGGAGCAAGTACGCCAGGCGTGGTGGCAGTCCCATCGCCAGAAAGCCGCGCTCGTCGAGTCTGTGTTGGTCAGCGCGGTAGCCAGCACTCCAGAGCACGGACTACGGCTGTTCGGCCCGGACCACCTACCGCCGGAGCCTCAGACAATACCCGAAGGACGTGCGATTCGCCTTGGTCATGTGTTCGGGAGTGATGTCGCCGAACGCGAGCGCAATTTAGCGATTTTGCTCGCTCTACAGTGGCACGAACAACGGGTTGAACATTCGGTCGTTCAGCCGTTGCGGTGTTACTGGCTGGGTTCGCTGGAGGCCTGGCAAGCGTTTGTCGAACAAATGGCGCGGTGTTTTGCGCCGCTTCAATTGCCCGAACAGCCCGAGCCCTGGCAGGGCATTCGCAGTCTGGATTCAATCATTGACCAATTGCAGGGCGCTCCCGCGACCGCCCGCATTCTCTGTGCCGGCTGCCAATCCTTGCCTTATAGGCAGGACAGTCGCTTACCGGCCGGGGAAGCAGCGGTGCTCTGGCTATTCGGCCCCGAGGGTGGCGTGCGTTTTTCTCGTGGGGAATGGTTCTCGGCTGATACCGAGAATCTTCCCGCGGTGGCCAAGCGCGTTCTGCAACAGAGCGAACTGGCGGCCCCCGCTGAACTATGCGTGTCGTTCTCTCAGCCGGACCTGGCTGATCTGCCAGTCATCGGCTGGAACACTCGACAGCACGTGCAAGACGCCAACTTTGGCCACCTGGAAAGCCTACAGGCCATGGTCGTACAGACCTTGGCTGCCTGGTACGCCGAGCAGCATCGGGTGCCTTGCGCCTGGTTGGCGAACGATCCTTATCACACTCTGGCCCTTGGAATCGTGGAACCCGATGACTCAAATAGTTGAAGCTTCGAAAATATCCTCCGGGAAGACGGCGTTGTTATTGGCTGTGATCCTGGCGGTGCTGGTTACTGTAGGGGCGGTGGTCTGGTGGTTGTTGATGGAACCTCGGCTCCTCAGTCGTGCTGTGCTGCAAGATGTCCTGCTCAAGGGCGTATTGCTGTGGGCATTGCTGTTCGGTATGGCGCTAGTGACTTGGCAGATTGTCCAGAATGGGGTTCGCAGGTTGGTCATCGGTTCTTGGTTGTCGCCGGTGTCCGCTCCTGACGAACCCGATAAACAGAAAGCCCCGTCAGAGATCATTCGATACTTACGCGCCCGCCACGGCTTCTTCTGGCGCCGCAAAGTCCGCCTATTACTGGTCATCGGCGAACCCACCGAAATCGAAGCCATCGCCCCGACCCTGGCCGAACAATTCTGGCTGGAAGGCCAGGGCACCGTCCTGTTGTGGGGCGGTAGCGCCGAAACGTTGCTGGAACAGCCATTCCTTAAGCAGTGGAGTGGACTAAACCGTGGGCGTGCGCTGGACGGGGTGGTCTGGGCACTGAATAAAACCCAGGCTGCCGATGATGCGGCGATGGGCGAGGGTGTGCGTCAGTTGCAGCGGTTGGCCCGTGGTCTTGGCTGGCAGTTGCCGTTGTATTTATGGCAGGTCTGCGCCAGTGAATGGGCTCAGGACAAACGCAAGGCTCAACCGGTCGGTTGCCTGCTGCCGTCTCGCTTTGATGCGCAGGTGTTGCAAGGCCGCTTGAGTCGTTTGCTGGAGCCTTTGCGCCGTGGGGGGCTGGCGCAGATAAGCGGTGTGTGGGGCCATGATTTCCTGCTGCGCCTGTCTCGGGATTTGCAGGGTGAGGGCATTGACCGCTGGCGTCACACGTTGACGCCCCTGGCCGGTGAGTTTGCCCGTGGCGTGCCGTTGCGTGGGTTGTGGTTCAGCTTGCCTGTGCCGCGCACAATCCATAACTTGAACCATGACTGGCCGGCGGCCTCAGTGTGGAGCGGCGTCCTTGGCGATAACCCCCGCAGTCGTCGCCTGGGCTGGAGCGTTCCGCGCATCGCTTACACGTTGGTGCTAGGGCTGGCAGTGCTGTGGGGGACAGGGCTCTTGCTGTCATTCGTCAGCAACCGCGTACTGATTGCTCAGGTACACACCTCACTTGCAGCGTTGCAGCAACCGCGCAGTAACGACGAGCAACTGAGGGCGCTCTACGATCTGGTGCGTGAACTGGCGCGTCTGGATTATCGCGCCGCGCACAGCGCGCCTTGGTATCAGCGCTTCGGCCTGAATAGAAATCAAGCCCTGCTGGACGCACTGTGGCCGCGTTATGTCGAGGCTAACAATCGCCTGATTCGTGACCCGGCCGCGACTCGCTTGCAGCAGCAACTCAGCGCGCTGCTCAAGCTGTCACCGGACAGCCCGGAACGGGCCGAGCGCGCCCGCGACGCTTACAACCAGCTCAAGGCTTATTTGATGATGGCGCGCCCGGAAAAAACCGATGCCGCGCTTCTGGTCAAGACTCTGAGTGACGCCGAGCCCTCGCGCGAAGGACTGTCGCCGGGGCTCTGGCAAAACCTGTCACCCAATCTGTGGGCGTTTTATGGTGAACATTTGGCCGCGAACCCTGCTTGGCGCATCGAGGCCGACGCGAAGCTGGTCGCGCAAGTCCGACAGGTATTGCTCGGCCAGTTGGGCCAACGTAATGCCGAAGCCAGCCTGTACCAGCAACTGCTCGATGACGCGGCCAATCACTACTCGGACGTGGGTCTGCACCAACTGGTAGGCGACACCGATGCATTGGCGCTGTTTTCCACCGATGCTCGTGTGCCGGGCGTGTTCACCCGCGAGGCCTGGGAAGGTCAGGTGCGCCACGCCATTGATGCGATCGCCGAGGCGCGGCGCGAGGAAATCGACTGGGTACTCAGCGACAAACCCACCGACATCGACACCCGGTTGAGCCCGGACCAGCTCCGCGAACGTCTCACCGAACGCTACTTTCAGGACTACGCCAGCGCCTGGCTGAATCTGCTTAACAGCCTGCGTTGGCAGGAGGCCGGCAGTCTCGATGAGGTGATCGACCAGTTGGCGCTGATGAGCGATGTACGCCAATCCCCGCTGATTGCGCTGATGAATACCCTGGCCTATCAGGGTCAGGCGGGCACCCGGACTCAGGCCTTGGCCGACTCGCTGGTGAAGTCCGCGCAAAAGCTCATCGGGCAGGACAAGGCCCCGGTGATCGACCAACTGACCCACGTGCCGAGCAGTCCGTTGGACGCGACCTTCGGCCCGTTGTTGGCGTTGTTGGGCAAAGGCCCTGAAGGTAAAAACAGCGATGACGGCCTGAGCCTGCAGGCCTTCCTGACCCGGGTGACTCGGGTGCGTCTGAAGTTGCAGCAAGTCAGCACCGCGCCCGATCCGCTGGCGATGACTCAGGCACTGGCACAAACCGTATTTCAAGGTCGCAGGATCGACCTGACCGATACTCAGTCCTACGGCAGCCTGATGGCCGCCAGCCTGGGCGCTGAGTGGGGCGGGGTGGCACAGACGCTTTTTGTACAGCCGCTGGAACAAGCCTGGCAAAGGGTCTTGCAACCGTCCGCCGCTGGGCTCAACAGCCAGTGGCAGCGCTCGATTGTCAGCCATTGGAACGATGCGTTCGCCAGCCGTTACCCTTTTGCGGCCACCGCCAGCGACGCGTCCTTGCCGATGTTGGGGCAGATGATTCGGGCCGATTCCGGGCGCATCGAGCAGTTTTTACAGCGGCAATTGAGCGGCGTGTTGCGCAAGGAGGGCAGCCGTTGGGTGGCCGACCCGCGCCACAGCCAAGGCTTGCGCTTCAACCCGAAATTTCTCGGCGCCATCAACCAGCTCAGCGCCCTGGCCGATGTGCTCTACACCGACGGCGGCGTGGGCCTGAGCTTTGAACTGCAAGGCAAACCGGTGCGCGATGTGGTGCAAACCACCTTCGTCCTCAACGGCGATAAGCATCACTACTTCAACCAGAAGGAAAGCTGGCAGCGCTTCAACTGGCCGGGGCGCAGCGACTATCCCGGTGTGAGCCTGAGCTGGACCAGCGTGCAGGCCAGCGAACGGCTGTTCGGCGACTACCCGGGTACATGGGGCCTGATCCGCCTGTTGGAGAAAGCCCAGGTCACGCCGTTGGACGACGGTGACAGCCGCTACCGCATGGTGCTCAAGGCCCCCGACGGCTTGAACCTGATCTGGCACCTGCGCACTGAGTTGAACGCGGGACCGTTGGCCCTGCTCAAATTAAGGGGCTTCACGTTGCCCCAGCAGATATTTCTCAGCGAGAACGCCGCTGGCGGGCCTTACGCGCAAAAGGAGAGTTTTCAATGAGCCTGCGCACCTTGATCGCCCGTTGCCTGGGAGCGCGCGATGCGCTGTCCGTTGCACGCGAACAGGCCTCCCACTGGCAGCCCTGGTTGCAACCGATCAGCGCAGAGCATCCCGTTGGTGAAGACCCCGGCTACGACGATGACTTTCAGCGTATGCGCGAAGAGGTCAACAAGCTGTCGGGCGCCGATGCCGAGCAGGTTGCGCAATTGGCACAGAAGCTGTTGATCCACAGCTGCAAGGATTTGCGTGTCGCCACCTACTACCTGTGGGCACGCTTGCACAAGGACGGCGAAGCAGGGCTGGCCGATGGCTTGAGCCTGCTGGCGGCGCTGGTCGAGCGCTTCGCCAACGAGGTTCTGCCAACGCGCCCCAACAGCCGCAAGATGGCCCTGGAATGGCTGGCCAGCGGCAAGGTGCTGGACACGCTGTCGTTGTACCCGGAAGTGGTCAAGACTGAGGCCGAGCGTACGGTCTCTGCATTGGCCTTGCTCGAAAATGGGTTGAGTGCGTGGCCGCAGGATCAACGTCCGGCGTTGGGACCGTTGTATGCCGCGTTGTCCGCGAGACTGGCGCAGTCCGGCGGTTTGGACGCGTTGGTGCCGCAGAACATCTCCCGTCATGAGTCGACTGCACAGGTCAGCGCATCGTCGGCAACGGTGATCAAGTCCGGGCGTGACTTGTTGGACAGCGGCCGGGCCTTGGCCGGATATCTGCGTGAGCAACCCGAGGGGTGGTTGGCGGCCCATCGACTGATGAAGAGCTTGCGCTGGGACACAGTGCATCAGGCGCCCCCGCAGGAGGTCAATGGCTACACACGCCTGGCGCCGCCTCGGGCTGACTACCGGGCACAGCTCAAGCGTTTGCACCTGCAACAGAACTGGACCGAATTGATTGAACAGGTCGAGCGGATCTATGCCGAGGGGGTCAACCATTTTTGGCTGGACCTGCAGTGGTATTTGTATCAGGCCTTGAGCAAGCAACCCGCGCCGCAGGAGCGCTGGGCGGATATCGCCAAGCGTGATCTGGGCATGTTCCTTGAGCGGCTGCCGGGTCTTGAGGTGCTGTGCTGGACCGATGGCAGTCCGTTCGCCGACGAGACCACCCGCGAGTGGATTGCCCAGCAGGTCAGCGGCAACCAATCCCGGCAATGGTTGCCCACGCCCTCGGTCGCACTGACCTCGCGCGACGCCGACATCCTGACCCTCGAGGGCGAGGCCCTGGCCCAGGCCGACAGCGACGGCGTGGAGCAGGCGCTGGCCTGGCTAGCCGCACGCCCCGGTATCGACACCGGGCGCCAACGCTGGCTGCTGCGTCTGCTGATGGCGCGTGTCGCCGAACAGTATGGCAAGAGCGACCTCGCTATCCACCTGCTGGGGGAACTGGACGCCACGGCGCAACGCCAGGCCCTGGCCGAGTGGGAGCCGGAGTTGAATTTCGAGGTCAAGGCGCGGCTGCTCAAACTGTTGCGCTTGAAAGCCCAGCGCAACGATGCCGACAAACCCACTCTGGCGCGACGCATGGAAATCTTACTGGCCGCCTTGGTGGCCATCGACCCGGTACGTGCTGCGGTGCTCTGCGGCTGACCCTTATTCATCAGGATTCTTTTTGTGAGCATGGACAATCTGACATTGCGCTACTTCGATGCTGAAATGCGCTACCTGCGCGAGGCCGGTAAGGAGTTCGCGGACGCGTTCCCGGACCGGGCGGCGCAGCTCAACCTGGACAAACCGGGTGCGCAGGACCCCTATGTGGAGCGCCTGTTCGAGGGCTTCGCGTTCCTGATGGGACGGCTGCGCGAAAAACTCGACGATGACCTGCCGGAGTTGACCGAAGGTCTGGTCAGCCTGTTATGGCCGCATTACCTGCGCACCATTCCGTCGCTGTCGGTTGTCGAGCTGATGCCCGAACTTGAGCAGATGAAGCGCAGCGAGTTGGTTGCTCAGGGCTTCGAGGTGCTGTCTCAACCCATTGGGCCGCAACTCACCCGTTGCCGTTACACCACCTCTCAGGATCTGACCCTGCGGCCACTGGCCCTGGCATCGGTAGGGCGGGGCCATGAACCGGATGGCCGCTCGCTGCTGCGCTTGCGCTTCACTTGTGGTGCGTTGACCGACTGGAGCCAGATCGACCTGAGCCGGCTGCCGCTGTACTTGAATGCGGATGCGCCGTTGGCCAGTGCACTGCATCAGGCGCTGACGCTGAATGTGCAAGCGTTGTATGTGCGCTGCCCTGGCCAAACCGAACGTCAGCCATTGACCGGGCATTTTGCGCCTAAGGGATTTGCCGATGAGGACCGGCTGTGGCCCAAGGGTGACAGTGCGTTCAGCGGTTATCAGTTGTTGCTGGAGTACTTCACCTTCCGTGAAAAATTCATGTTCGTGACCCTGTGTGGATTGGAGCAGTTGGAGATTGCGCCCGGCACTCCTTGGTTCGAACTCGAAGTCGTGTTGCGTGAACCCTGGCCGCATACCTTCGATTTGAGTTGCGAGCACATCCGCCTGCACGCCGTGCCGGTGATTAATCTGTTCCCGATGGAAGCCGACCCGCTGACCCTTGCGCCATTGCAAACCGACTACCTGCTGCGTCCCATGCGATTGCAGGATGGCCATACGGAGATCTATTCCGTGGACAGGGTCACGGCCTCGAAGAACGCCGAGCGTCTGGATTACGTGCCGTTCAGCAGCTTTCGCCACAAGGGCGGCATGCTGCGCGACGAGGCTCCTGAGCGTTACTTTCATACGCGCCTAAAACGCGCAGCCAATGGATTGCATGACACCTGGCTGATCCTGGGTGGCGAGGGCTTTGACATGGACCGTCTGCGCGAGCGCGAAAGCCTGTCGTTGCGCTTGACTGGCACTCACGGTCAGTTGCCGCGCAAGGCGCTGCAGAGCACCTTGCTCGATACGGTGGTGCAGTCCACCCAGGCCGGTTTGCGCGTGCGCAATCTGTGTGCGCCGACCCAGCCGTGCTACCCGCCAAACCGCGATCGCTTTCATTGGCGGGTGCTCAGCCATCTGAGCTCGAACTTCCTGCCGATGCTCGACAACGCTGAGGTGTTGCGGGGCACGTTAGCGCTGTACGACTGGACGGGCAGTGAGCTCAACCGTCGTCGCCTGGCGGCCATCGTCGATGTCCGTCATCACCTGATTCAGCGTTTCGAGAAAGGCTTTCTGCTGCGCGGGGTGGATATCGAAATCACCCTGGATGCCAACGGTTTTTCGGGGGAGGGCGATATCAGCCTGTTCGGCGAAATGCTCAATCGCTTCTTTGCGTTGTATGCCGACATTCATTTGTTCACCCAGCTCACGCTGATCCTGCAACCTACTGGAAAGTGCCTGCGATGGAACGAGAAACACAGTCAGCGTATTCCCGGCTGAAAGCTGGCGGTTTGCTGGACGCTTTGCGCAAGCAGGTAGCCGAAGCCAATCTGTATCGCTTTTGTCAGTTGCTGGAGCAGGCCTTGCCCGGTCAGCCGCTCTTGGGCAGCACCGCGAATCCGGCCGATGACGCGGTGCGCTTTCGACCTGATCCGGGCATGGGGTTTCCGGCCGGTGAGTTGAAGGCCATTGAGACCGATGCGGATCACCCGGAACGTCCGGCGACGATACGCACCCGTTTACTCGGGTTGTACGGGGTCGATTCGCCGATGCCCAGCGCGTTTCTGGATGACATCGCGCAGCGCCGGGAAGGGCATGAAGCGTTGGAAGCTTTCCTGGATATTTTCAATCACCGGATCTTCACCCAGTTCTACCGAATCTGGCGCAAGTATTCCTACCCGGCGACGTTCGAAGCTGGGGGCACCGATGCCACTTCGCAATGCCTGCTCGGCCTGATCGGCCTGGGCATTCCCGGCACCGCACGGCACATCGACACGCCGGTTTCGCGTTTTCTGGCGTTGCTCAGTGTCATGCGCCTGCCCACGCGAAATGCTGAAGGCATCGTCGCGCTGGTCAAACTGCTGGCCCCCAACACGCGGGCGCAGGTGACTCCGCATTGGCCGCAGAAGATTGCGCTGGCTCAGCCGGCCAGTCTTTGCGTCAGGCGTCCGGTGAGTTTGTTCCAAGGCACACCGCTGGGCAGCGTCGGCCAGGACGCCAATAGTCAACTGTGCCTGGCGCTGTTTACCGAAGACGCGCAGGAAGCCAGTGGCTGGTTACCCGGTGGCTCGTTGCACAGCGATCTTTTGGGGCTGCTGCGTGTGTACTTGGGGTGGCGGTGCACGGCGAAACTGCAGTTGTCGCTGCCGGTAGGCAGTCTGCCTGCTCCGGTGCTGGGGCAAGTGCCCATTCGGCTCGGTATGACCGGTGTTCTGGGCTTGGGCGGCGATGCCTGGCGGGTAGCGGAGCACGACACCCTCACTATCAACCTGGGTCGTTACCAAGGACTTTCGATTAATGCCCGGAACAGGGAGACACAGCATGTCGCGTACCGTTTTTAATCTACTGATGTTGGCGGCGCTCGCACTGGCGCTCGGTGGCTGTGGGGTGGCCCAGACCGTGGCGGATGGTACGTCATCCACGGCCAGGGCGATCTTCTACAAGCAGGTGAAAACCCTGCACCTCGATTTCAGTGCGCGCACGGCGTTGAACACGGATACCACGGACATGCGCGCACTGTCGGTGCCGACCCTGGTGCGGGTGTACCAGTTGCGCGACAACAAGTCGGTGGAACTGGCGACCTACGACGGTTTGTTGGGGCATGACGATCAACTGCTGGCCAGCGCTTTACTGGACAAGCGCTCGGTGGTGGTGAAACCCGAGGAGGGCGCGCAGTTGAACGTGCCCCTGCACAAGGATGCGCAGTTTGTCACGGTGGTGGCGTTGTTCCGCAGCCCCGATACCCGGATGAACACCTGGCGCCTGACACTGACGCGTGATGACCTGGACCCGGATCGGGCGCGGGTGATCGAGTTGGGGGACAACCGCGTGACCCTGCGGCCCTTGGCGAAGGAGTGACCCATGGCCGAGTACAACCCATCGCTGTACGAAATGCTGCTGCAAAATTTCGAGGGTGAACTGGACCTGCATCGCGTCAGCGAAGAGGACCAGCACGTCCTGTCTGTGCTGGACAATCTGCAGCGCATTCTCAACAGCCGCGCGGGGGCGATCAGCCATCTGCCGGATTATGGGCTACCGGACATGAGCCTGATCCTGCAAGGGTTACCCGCCACCGCCCATGGATTGATCGGCACCATGAGCGGCACCTTGCTCAAGTACGAACCGCGTCTGGCGGCGGTCTCCATCGAGCTGCTGCCCCAGGCGCTGCCGGGACATCTGGTATACGCCCTGGACATGCAATTGAAGGATGGGCGGCGGGTGAGTTTCGGCACCACCCTGGCACCCGAAGGCCGGGTGCTGGTGCGCCACTTGAAACGACAGGACTACCTGTCGAAGTCTTGAACCGATAACGGAAGGGAAGCTGGATGACGGCGTTGTTTGAAATGCGTATTCGAGTCGGCGGCGATCCGCGCGGCTTCGGCGAGTTTATGGCCTTGTGCGATGAGTTGGCCAAACTCAGCCACCCCGCTTGCCCTGATGTGGACTGGGGCAGGGTGGAGCAATGGTGTCTGGCGCTGTTCCAGCAAAACGGGGCGGAACTGCAAACAGTCTGTTTTTACACCTTGGCGCGTGGTCAGCGTTACGGACTGGAAGGCATCACCCAAGGCGTGGTGTTGCTTGAGGCTCTGGGTCGGGAGTGGTCTCGGTTGTGGCCGTTGATGGCGTCGGTGCGCCTGGATCTGCTGGAGTGGTTGTTCGATCAGTTGCAACTGCTGCTGCGCGGCGCACCGATTACGGCACACGGTGTTCCCGCGCTGGTTCAACTGGACACCGAGCTCGCACGTTTGCAGGCGTGTTTGCTTCCTCAACTGTCCAGTCCTCTGCTGACGCTGCAGGCTCTGCGTCACCAGCTCATCAATCTGACCCAGCGACTGGAACAGAGCTACTCCTCGGACCAAAGGGTACTGGTGCCCATCAGGGTGGCGGCTCCGACCTGGGTGACACCTGTGGTGATTCTGCCGCCCCCTGAGGTGGACGCGCGCAGGCCTCAAATGCGCCTGTGGTTGTTCGCCGGGGCGCTACTTGTTGCCTTGGCCGCGGGGTTCGGTTGGCGCACATGGCTGGCAGGTCCAGGCAATGAAGTCCTCATGCCCGAGCCGGTACGCTTGGACAGCCTGTCGCTGTTCGACGCCGGCAGCGCAACGCTGAAGCCTGGCTCGACCAAGGTTCTGGTCAATGCCCTGGTCGGCATCAAAGCCCAGCCGGGATGGTTGATCGTGATCGCCGGGCATACCGATGCGAAAGGGACAGCCGAACAGAACCTGGCCCTGTCCCACGCCCGCGCTTCAGCCGTGCGGGACTGGATGCAGGGCATGGGCGACATTGCCGACAATTGCTTTGCGGTGCAGGGCTTTGCGGCCAATCAACCGATTGCCAGTAATGAGACTGAGGTTGGGCGCTCGGTTAATCGGCGGGTGGATATCCATTTGGTGCCGCAGGTGGGGGCTTGTGAGCAGGTGGATTTGGTGGAGGGGGATCGCCAGTCGTGATGAATGGCCGGTATCAACAATTTGAAGAATGATCGAATGTGCAAATTAAGGCGATTAAATGAGCTTTTTTACGGAAGAAGAAGAGACTTCCCTGGCGATCAAAAAGATGATTTTACATGTCGTCGGCGGCAAGAGTTTCGAGGCAATGCCCGAGCGTGGCCTTGAGGAAGAAAGTTTTTTCACAGGGAAATACTAGAGACAGCAGCCTCGCCTGTGTTCATGTTCAAGAGTCTTTCCGTCTCTCGCAGGGAACTTGAGGCCATTGCGAACGGTGATATCGATTTTGAAACTGGCGCCCAAGGACTTGCTCGAAACTTCAATACCGCTCACGTCAGTGGTAGTGCCGATGGCGTGTTGTGTATGTTCGAGCTGGCGGTCGATGACCCTAGTGTCGTGATATTTAGCCTGATCAAGTAAGACTACAAATTAGTTCTAGAGCAAAGTGATGCCAATCCCCAAAAGTCTCTTAGGCGGATTTTGACTGCACTTGTCGATGACAAGAAGGCGATCCAGAAGACTGCTCTGGTGCGTGTGATCAATGGGGTGGCCAGTCACCCGTAAGCGGACGAAGTCCAGTAAGTCACAAGAGCTTACCTTCAAGCCTGATCGTAAAATCCTTCGTCAGCCTTATATGCGTAAAATCATCACTGTTGAAGGGGTGACTATTACCTTTCCGGACAAAACTGATAATCCGAACGTGCGTGTGGTGGATTTAGAAGACGGAAGGAAGCAGTTCGTTGTGGAGACCGATCGGGTCATGGAGGACAGCATTGTCGCACCTAAAGCTGGCGTTATTTCTTAACGAGCTTGCTCGGACAAATCAGGTTCTTATCAGCGAGGGCGAATCGTCTCTCTCTGCGTCGAACCTGCATGAATCGGCGACGCTCAGAGTCATCGATATTGCGTCAGAGGTGGGTTGGAATTTCAGCATCTATGACACGCACGGTAACGAGTATCAACTCGACGAAGTGTCGGACGATTTTGGCCCGTTTCGCATTGATCTCGAAAAACCTGAGCCGCAGGTTGAGGAGGACAGAGTCATCCTCTTTCTGGTCACCGAAATAGGCTTCAGAAGCTATCTAAAAAAAGGGCATTCTGCGACTCAGTGGAGAGTTCCAGGTCTCACGAAACCATTCTGTAGTTTCCCGCTCCAAATACAGAAAAAGCGCCACTCATTGAGTGGCGCTTTTTTTTGCGTGTTTTTCAGCAGCGGCATTGAACGTAAAGGCCCCGGTCCCTCAGGCACTAAGGTGATTTCCAATGGTCAATACGTCCCGCACGACCGTCACCGGTCGTGGTTTCGCATCGGTATTTTGATCAAGGACAGTGAAAGCATGCTCCCCGCAAGATAATCACAATCACCTCCGCCCGGTTCCGTAAATCGGGACTCGTCGTACGTTTACTCCTCAATCCAAATCGAAGAATTTAAAGCATGCACCTACGCAAAATTGCAGTTGGGCTGTCGGCCCTTGTTTTGCTCTCGACTGGCGCAGAAGCCCGCAGTCTGCTGGATCTCCTCAAGCCAGCCACCCAGCATCAGACCCAAACGTCCCATTCGGGCTCGATCAACCAGAACGCGGCACTGGACCTCTACTCAAGCAAACAGAAACAGCCCTCGTTCGACGGTTGCGCCGATCTGTTCCCGGCAGCCAAACCGATCAACACGGCCACTGTGCCGGCCACCATGAAACCCTTGGCGTTGTGTTCCGACAATTTCGCGGTGCTGTACTCGCAAACCAGTCGGACGCCGCTGGTGGTGGTTGAACGCCTAAATTCGGCTCAATTGAAGGATGCCAAAGGGGAGGAGCGCACCAACCAGTTCTACCCGGACCCGCGCATCCCCAAGAGCGGGCGGGCCGAGTTGAGCGACTACCGCAGCCAGCATCCGGCCGTGGACCGTGGTCATCAATCCCCGGCCGCCGATGCACCGAGCCCGAATGCCATGGCGCAATCTTTTGCGCTGTCGAACATGGTGCCCCAAGACCCCACCAACAATCGCAAGATCTGGAGCAAGGTCGAGGCTGATGTGCGCAAGTTTGCCAAGCGCGCCGATGGCAATGTCTACGTCTTCACCGGCCCGCTGTTTGACGAAGGCCACGGCACCATCGGCGGCAACAAGGTCTGGGTGCCTACCCGCCTGTTCAAACTGGTGTACGACGCATCGTCCCAGCGTGCCTGGGCCTATGTGTTGCCTAACGCGGAAACCCGTATCGAGAGACCGATGGATTACGAGACTTTCGTGAAGAGTACCGGGCTCAAGTTGCTGGGCAATCTACCGGTCACAGGTTCGGTAGGGCGCTCGTAAAACAAAAGGGGACAGATCAATATCTGTCCCCTTTTTTTCCGCCGCGAATGTACAGGCGTGATTAGCGCCAATGGCTCAACGGCGACGTGTCCAAGGCGCGCCAGGCGTCGGTATCACTCAACTGATCCTTCGTCAGCCAGAGCTCCGCACTCGGGCTCAAGGCTTCGGCAGGAAGTGCCAGCAGCTCGCTCAGCTTCAGCGCGGTGATTGAACCTCGGTCTGTCTCATCCTCGGCTTCCCAGTCGCGCAGAAACAAACGCACTTTCAAGACCTCGGCTTTAAAACTCTCAAACTGAGGTCGATTGCGCAGTTGCTGCGGTGACTGCCTCAAGGTTCGTTCCCGGACATCCAGCAGCAAGACCCGCCAGGCCAACCGGCCACCATGTTCATCCTCGACGTCGGTGTGCAGTCGGGTCAGCGCAAGATAACGGGCATCCTCGGACCAGATCATCGAGGGCGCGAGATCGCTGATGGCGCAACCGGACGCTGTCAGCAAATGTCCGCCCAAGCGTGGGCTCTGGACGCGCAGCCAACTGTCGGCGTATTCGGTTTCACAACCGAACAGCCACGCGGCATCGTTATTCGTCGGTGCTGGCTGGACAAAGTTGCCATCGGCTACTGAAGACTGTGGTTGCTTGACCAGACGCCAGTCGGGAAGGAGGCTCAGGCCTTCTGGGCTGACCTCCAGCTCACACCACTCATAGTAAAGTCGCGAGTCCGGTCGATACTGAGAAAACTCAGCGGCATCGCCTGCCTCGGGGGGCGATTGATCAAAGCGCTGCAACGGGCTGCCTGGCCGATCCTGATCCAGGCGACCGCGAATCACTGCCACGCTCAATCGCGGCCCACGGAAGTCCAGCAAGCGTGCGGCCAGCAGGGGAGGACTGTTCAGCAATTGTCGCTCCTGAGCGTCGGCTACCAATACGTAACCTGCGGAGGCGGGCGGCAGAGTGAACGGGATCAGGGCGATATAGCGTCCAGCGTCTGAAACGCGATGATCGAGCAACCAAACGCCTGGCAACGCCCAATCGCCAATCGTGCAGGTATAACCCCCGAGTCCCAGGCTGTTGTCCTGCTGCCAACGAAATTGAGCCCGCGTCTTACCCGTCACGGCTGCCGACTCGACCATCGTCGCGCCGCGCTGTCCATCACCCGCCAGCGGCACGGCCAACTGCACTTGAGTCAGCAGCCGCTCCGCGACCTGTATCCGGCCGTTCGGCGCATGACCGACCTGGGAGTCGCAGTCGCTGTGGATGCTGTGCAAGCCATAACCGTAGAGGCCGTGATCAGGCTGGGGATAGTCAAAGTAAGACGATAGCCGCAGGTAATGGTCATCCAGCGCCAGGGGTTCGCTCCATCCCATCGAAGGTTCGCTGTCAGCGGCTATCCATGGGCACGGCAGGGTTTGCCAGCCACGGTCAGCGTGCCACAGCCAATAATCGAGCGCTTGGTCTTCGCCCATCCGTGCGCGGCAACCGAAAGAGCGGCTATCGGGATTCCAGATGATTGCGGTATCGGCCCTGATCAGTAACGAAGTGGGCTCACCGTTGATGTCCACGCGGTATTCCGGGTACCTCAACGGGTCGCAAGGCTGCGGTAGTTCGCGCAAGCTCGCCGGCAGCGCAGGGTGGGCATCCAGGCGTTGCTGAGCATCGGGGGACGTATGCCGGAGCGTTTCGTGAGCGAGGTTTGTTTGCCAGTCACCCGGTTCCAGCCAAAGGTCAGCAACGGGCACCAGATCGATCCGTTCAGCCGTCGCCAGCAGCTGCTCCAGGCTGATTTGCCGTGCGCCATTGTCGACCAGCGGGCTGTAACGCCCACTCAGGGTGCCGTCGTTAAAGGCATCCAGTTCCCAGAATTCATCAAACGAACACTGGTAGAGCTGACGCAACTGGCGATCCAGAATCACCAAGCCCCAAGCCTGGCGCGAGGGCAGCGGCGCGGCGAAATAACGTCCGTCATTGGAGAAACGCGCCGACGATCCAAGGCCCTGGAGCAGCACGCCATCGGGGAACAGGTAGTCGCACAGGACCGGCCCGCCCATGGCGATTTCACTGTAATTGAACACCCTGATGGGTTCGCCCTCGGGCGTTTGTCGGGGTTCGTCGCCACCCCAGGCACTGGCGCCGCCGGAAGACTGGCCCCCTGTTAGCGGCGATGACTTGGCCGGTGTTTTATCGGCCAAACCAAAACGTTTTTCCAGATGACTGACGCATGCCAGCCCGCAGAACATTACGACCGCCGCCCCCGCAATGTCCCAGTACGCCGGCAACGCCCGACCCAGATTAAAACCCAGGCCGATGGCGGCGGAGGTCATTAACCTTGCGGCCCCTCGACCGGTGCGTTGCCAGCCAAGCCGAGCCGTCAGCCACATCAAGGCTGCACAAGCCAGCACTACACCGAGCGCCCACAGCAACGGTATGACCGTCACGAGGAAAATCGGGATCAACAGCACGGCGATTTGCCAAAGCAGATCGAGCAATAATCGCGGCAGGCTTTTTTCGTCAGCGTGTTGATCGGAAGAGTGGGGCACCGTTACCTCGATAACAGATGGGCGATTTCAGAGCAGGCGGGTCTTGCGACCCCGGAGAGTTAACAGGGGAATCGGCATTCCGGCAACTCAGTGCTCATCCTCCGAATCTAGCTCGACAGCCGGCTCTTCCTTTTCGGCAGGCGCAGGCCAGGTCGCGGGGATTAAGTGACAGCCCCGCGCGAAGGTCTCAGAGCAAGCTCCACGACATCCCGACGTAGACGCCCAAACCCTCCCCCGGCGTCGAGCGTGCGGCGTCCTGGCCTTTGTCGTCGTAGCCTGGCGTGACGGTGGCGGCGTAGTGCTTGTTGGTCAGGTTGCGCAGGTCCAGCCAGGTCTGCCAGTCGCCCTTGGGGGCGTTGTAGCCGAGGGTTGCACCGAAGGTCGCGTAAGGATCGGCGTAGTAACTGTTGGCGTAATCCACCGCGGCCTTGGACACCCACTGCGTGTTGAGTGCAGTGAAGAATCCCTGAGGCCAGTCGTAGCGCAACTCACCCTGGTAATAGTGCATCGGCAGGCCCGGCAAGCGGTTGTCGCCGAAGCGGTCATCGTCGCGATAGTGGAAGTCACTGAAGGTATAGCTCTGGCGCAGGCTCAATTGGCCGCCGTCGTCCCGCGTCCACAGGTTGCTCTGCAAGCTGGCTTCCACACCCTGGTGCACGGTGGGGCTGGCGTTGAGTTCGTAGGGCGTGGTGGCGTTGGCGTCCGGTAATACCGAGAGCAATTCGTGGTGCACTTGGGCGTAATACCAGGCCAGGCTCCATTGCCCCATCGTGCTGTCGCCACGACCGCCGAGTTCCAGAGTGGTAGCGGTCTGGTTCTGCAGCTTGATCGGGTCGCGCTGGGCGCCGGTGGCGGCACCGCTGCCGGCCGGGAATCGAATGTTGGAGCTGTAGATCAACGACCAGGGATGCGGCGCCTCGACCGAGCGACTGAGGTTGCCGAACAGTTGCAGATCAGGTGTCAGTTGGTAGCGCAGACCCAGGCGCGGCGCATAGTCCCAGTCGTTCTGGCTGGTCTTGCCTCCGTCTTGCGGGTAAGTCACGGCGCTTTCGCGACGGGTGTAAATCGCGGCGAGGCCGGTGGTCAGCCACAAGTCATCGGCGATTTCCAGGTCATTGCCCACATGCAGGACCGTGTCCGAACCTTGATAAGTGAAGTTGCGAATGTGTGTGCCCGGCGCGTAGCCGGCGGTGTTGCCGGTGGGGATGCGCACCAGTTCACTGGCGCCGTCATTCGGCAGGTGCTTGGTCACGCGCAAACCTACAGTGCTACGGCTTTCCAGGCCCCAGAGCGTGTCGCGACGTTTGTAGTCGAAGGTGCCGCTGACGTCCGAATAGGCGACCTTCAGGCGGTTCGGTCCCTCGCGCAAATCCATCGGATAGTCGTGGTAGACAAGGCCGGTCTGGATGCTCGAATCGTCATCGATGTAGTACGTGGTCTTGTTGCCGAAAAAGGTGCTGCCGGGTTGCTTGCGGCTGTCGTCTCGCGTCACGTAAGCGGGGTTGGCTGCGCGTGGATCATGCTCGATGGAGTGCTTGGTCACGCGGCCGGCGAGGTCGTTGTCGGTCTGGCGATAGCGCAGGTAGAAACGCGTTTCCAGGTTCGGATTGAAGCGATAACCGAAGTTGGCGATCACGCCCTGGCTCTCGCTGGCGGTGTGATCCTGATAGCCATCGGCGCGCGCATCGGTCATGGCGACGTAGTAGTCGAAGTTGCCCAGCACCTGCCCGGAGCTGATCTGGCGCTGCTGATAACCGTGGCTGCCCATCGCGTAACGCACCTGCAACTTCGGTGCGTTGTAGCCGGTGTGGCTGACGTAATCGATGGCCCCGCCCAAGGCCAGGGCGCCCCGGTCGAAACCGTTGGCGCCGCGCAGCACCTCAACATGGTCGAGCCACAACGGCTCCAGCAATTCATATGGCGTGCCGCCGGGGCCGGTCAGCGGCAAGCCGTCGAGCATCGCGTACAACCCCGACGCATGCGCGCCCGGCGCACGGTTGATGCCCGAACCCCGAACCGAAATCTTCACCCCTTCATTCCCCGCGGACTGGGCATACACCCCCGGTTGATAAGCCAGCACATCCTGATTGCTGGCCACGCGGCCCTGTAATGGGCGGCGCAGGTCAACCACGTTGGTGCCGCCGGGAACCTCCGCAAGCCGCGCTTTGGCGTTCTCGACGGACGCGTCTTCACCGCTCAAATCCTCCGCGCCAATCAGCACTTGCCCAAGCTCCAGGCCTTCGGCTTCGGCGAAGGCCGGACAAACAAGCGCCAGGCCCAGCAGCGCAGCGGGCAAGGATTTGGGCGAGGGCATGGGAAAACTCCAGACGTACAGGAACGGGCAGTGAGAACTGCGACGTCAGTAAGAACGAAGGAAACACATGGGGATTTTGTTTTTCGGGTTAAAGATTCGCCGAAACCACAGCGGATCTCAGCTTTCTGGAATGGGTCAGCTGATAAGCAATGGCCAGCCAGATGAACCAGCCCGGCATGACCATCAAGGCAATGCGCGTGTCAGGTCTGAGTGCCAGAAGACACAGGACAAAGCCCAGGAACGCCAGGGAGAACCAGGCCATCGGCACGCCGCCAGGCATCTTGTAGAAGGATTGCGCATGCAGGTCGGGCCGGCGTTTGCGATAGGCGATGTACGACGCAAGGATGGTCGACCAAGTGAAAATCACCAGGATTGCCGACACGGTCGAGACGATGGTAAACGCGGTCATCACCTCTGGCACGATGAACAACAGCAGCACACCAATCAGCATCAACAGCGTGGTAAATGCCAGGCTCAGCAGCGGCACGCTGTTGCCCGACAGGCGCCGGAAAATCCCGGGCGCATTGTCTTGACTGGCCAGGCCGAACAGCATGCGGCTGGATGAAAACACGCCGCTGTTGGCCGATGAAGCAGCCGACGTCAGCACCACAAAATTGACGATGCCGGCGGCGGCGGGAAACCCTGCAACCAGAAACAGTTCAACGAAAGGACTCTTGTTCGGCGACACCTGTTGCCACGAGGTCACCGCAATAATGCAAGTCAGTGCCAACACATAGAACAGGATGATTCTCAGCGGAATCGAGTTGATGGCTTTGGGCAGCGTCTTCTCGGGGGCGCGGGTTTCGGCAGCTGCCGTACCGATCAGCTCGGTGCCGGCAAAGGAGAAGATCGCCATCTGGAACCCGGCGAAGAAACCAAACAGACCGTTGGGAAAGGCTGCCTGTTTATCCAGCAGATGATTCAGCGATGCCGTCACGCCACTGGGGGACACGAATGAGCTGGCAATCATCACGATGCTGACGCCGATCAGGGTGACGACGGCAATGATTTTGATGATCGCAAACCAGAACTCCACTTCACCGAAGAGCCTGACGGTCAGCACGTTCAAGGCGAACAGCGTCATCAACATCCCGATGGCCGGGATCCACGCGGGCACATCCGGGAACCAGTACTGGAAGAATCCGCCGACCACGACGGCATCGCCCACCACCGCGACACTCCAGCTCAGCCAATACGACCAGCCGAGGAAGAACGCCGCTCGCGGGCCGAGGTAGGCGCCGGCAAAATCGGCGAAGGTTTTGAAGTTCAGGTTGGAGAGCAACAGTTCGCCCATGGCGCGCATGACGAAGTAGACGAACAACCCGATGATCATATAAATCAGGATGATCGAGGTGCCAGAGAGGGCAATGATCTTTCCGGAACCCATGAACAGGCCGGTACCGATGGCGCCTCCCATGGCCATTAATTGAATGTGGCGATTGCTGAGCGTGCGCTGCAGCGCGGGCTGTTCAACCCGTTCGGCTGGAGTCGATTTCATTACAAAACCTCTTGATTTTATGTTTTTGAGTTTTGGCAGAAAAGTGGGTGTCTGGCGTTCTTGTTAGGGGTGCAACGGTTACTCACGGTGGTGGTTTGGCGTGGCAGGGTGACCCCCTGGCGCTTTGCTCAGGGGGCATCATCGATGGCTATCAGCTGACTGTGCGCAAGCGCGAAGCGGCGGTTGCGGGCTGCGGATCCAGCAGTTGGTAGAGGTTTTTTATGTTGGCTGGCGTTGGCACCAGATGGATGCGCTCGCCGATGGAATGCTCTCGCGCCAGGTCGTGCACGTAGCGCAGAGACGAAAAGTCTTCCAGGGCAAAGCCCACCGAATCGAATACGGTGACCTGTGCGTCGCTCTCGCGGCCTGGGACTTCGCCCTGGACAATCCGAAAAAACTCGACGACGGGAAAGTCAGGCTCCAGTTGCTGGATATCGCCTTCAATCCGGGTTTGCGCTTCAAACTCAACGATCACCCGCGCACTGCGCAGAATGTCAGCATGCAGTTCGGTTTTACCCGGGCAGTCACCGCCGACCGCGTTGATGTGCATGCCGGGCTCGATCATCTCGGGGGTCAGAATCGTCGCGTAGGCTTTGTCCGCGGTGACGGTGGTGACGATGTGTGCACCCTTGACCGCGTCCTGTACCGAGCTGGCCAGAATCACCTTGATGTCCGGGAATGCGCTCAGGTTATGCTTCAACTTGAGTGACGCCTCGCGGTCGATATCGAAAATGCGCAGTTCCTTGATCGACAGCATTTCATGGAAGGCGAGGGCCTGGAATTCGCTCTGCGCGCCGTTGCCGATGATTGCCATGATGCTTGCATCGGGACGTGCCAGGGACTTCGCAACCAGGGCAGAGGTCGCGGCAGTGCGCACGGCGGTGGTCAGCGTCAGTTCACTGAGCAAGGTCGGATAGCCACTGTGAACGTCGGCCAGAACCCCGAAGGCCATGACCGTAAGCAAGTTCCTTTGCCCGTTGTCCGGGTGGCCATTCACGTATTTGAACGAGTACTGCTGGCCATCGTCGGTCGGCATCAACTCGATCACACCGTCGGCCGAATGATTGGCGGTGCGGGGCGACTTATCAAACTGTGCCCAGCGCGAATAGTCGGCTTTGATGTACGCCGCCATTTCGCGGATAGCGCGGCGGATTCCGACCTTGGCGAACAGGCGTGCGACATGATCGACGTCTACGAAAAGAGTCATGTTTTTATTCTCCGATTCAGTGGTTGAAGCGCTGCGATTCAGGCGCGTTTGCTCTCGTAGCCATGCAGCACGTTGACTGCATTGATGCCGATTTCATCGACCATGTAGCCGCCTTCCATCACAAACAGGGTGGGGCAGCCGACGCCCGCGATCAGCTCGCCGATGCCGACGAAATCTTCGCTTTCCAGCAGGAAATGGCTGATGGGGTCGTCCTTGAACGTGTCGACGCCGAGTGAAATAACCAGCACTTCCGGGGCAAATTGCTGGAGTTTCTTGCAGGCGTGGAGCAAGGCGTTGCGGTAGCTTTCCCAGGTGGTGTTTTTCGGCAATGGATAGTTGAGGTTGTACCCTTCACCTGGGCCGGCGCCGACTTCATGGCTGAAGCCTGAGTAGTACGGATAAGAGACACTGGGTTCGCCGTGCAGCGAGACAAACATGACGTCGCTGCGCCCGTAGAAAATGTTCTGCGTGCCGTTGCCATGATGAAAGTCGACGTCCAGCACGGCGACACGTTTGGCGCCTTGAGTAATCGCCCGCTGTGCGGCAATCGCGGCGTTGTTGAGATAGCAATAACCGCCCATGTATTCGCGTGCCGCGTGATGGCCGGGTGGTCGGCACAGGGCAAAGGCACTGTCGTGGCCTTCATCGATCAGCGCCAGCCCGGTCAGCGCGATATCGGCGCTGGTTTTCACCGCTTGCCAGGTGGTGGCGGTAATCGGCGAGCCGGCGTCCATGGCGTAGAAACCCAGCTTGCCGTCGATGAACGTCGGCACTTGCTCGTTGGCCAGATCGCGCACTGGCCATACCAGCGGCAAGGCATCGTGGGTGCGCCCGGTGGCACACCATTCAGACCAGGCGGATTCCAGAAAGGCAACGTAGCGCTCGCTGTGCGCGTTGACATAACAGGAGCGGTCAAACGCTCGCGGTTCGATGATCTGACCAAGCCCTACCTGCTTGACCCGATGATGCACGGTATCGGCGCGACTCGGCTGTTCGAAAGATGGCTTGAGCACGCCATCTTTTAATTCGGTACCGTGGTGCAAACGGTGGGAATCACTGAAAACTGTAAACATTGTGCGCATCCGTTGATGTGAACCAGTGCAAATATTTTGTTCTGGTACGGAGGCGAAATCTTTGCTTTATATTCAGGCTTTGGTGGATATTGCGGGAGGATTTACTCAGGAATGGCGAAATGAAGAAAAAAACATCCAAACGCATCAGTCTCGACGACACCGACCTGGCGATACTTGCGCTGCTGCAGGAGGATGCGAGTATCTCCAACGCCGATCTCAGTGAACGTCTGTCATTAAGCCTGACGCCGTGCTGGCGGCGGCGTAAGAGAATGGAAGAGGCGGGCGTGATCAAGGGTTATCAGGCCAACCTTGATCGACGCATGCTGGGGCTCGATATCCTGGCGTTCGTGCACATCCGTTTCTCCACCCATGCCGACCACGCGCCGGACGCTTTCGAGGCGGTGATTGCGCAACTGCCCGAAGTGTTGTCCTGTCACAAGATCACCGGGGATGCCGATTACGTGCTGCAAGTGCTGGCAGAGGACCTTGATAGCTACAGTGACTTTATCGAGCAGGTACTACGGCGTCAGGTGGGTATTGCCTCGATCCAGTCCAGCCTGGCCTTGCGCGAGGTCAAGACCAGCAACCGGATAGCGATACCCAAAGCCAGCAGGGAGTGAAACCACGAAAGCTGGGTGGTTTTGGGTTTTCCCATCGGGCGCTTGTCGCGCGCATCGGCAGAAAGGGGAATTAGATGAGGCCGTTCATCGGAACTCTCGCACGATCAGGCAGTTGGCAAGTCGATGTAGTAGCCCTAAAAAAACAGGTTCCTATGCGATCACTAATTCTCGAAGTACCCAATGGGCGCGAGCTCATTGATGAGCTTGACGATGCGACCGCCCTGATGATGTCCATCCCGGTCAATTTTATCGGCGGCACTCAGTGGCAGGAAGCCTCCAGCAGACAGCAGCAAGCCTTCATAAAATGGCGCGACTATCTTCATCACATGGCTGATGGGCGGGTGCGTGTCGAGATATTGAAGGTCGCCTGATTATCTAGCCCTGTGTAGATGAACCAGGCCGGGTAGGCGAGGGCGGAGAGCCAGGCCGAAGCGATCCTGCGTTCAGCCATGGCGGCAAAGTTTGGGGTCAGTGAGCAGAGTTTCGATTGCGACCCTTCGGCAAAGCACCTTCCATACCTGCGTTACTTGCCTTTGGCAGGCGCATTACCGCGTCCTCCTCCTGAAGGTTATACCGGCGCGGGCAGGTGTTTGATTTTCACAAATTGCCGACGCCGCCATCCACGAGCAATTCGGTCCCCACGACGAACGTCGATTCGTCAGAAGCCAGGTAGACCGCCGCCTTGGCCAATTCCCACGGGGTTCCCAGGCGCCCGATGGGGACCAGTTGACGGATTCTCTCGCGCAACGCTTCCTGCTCTGCGGCGGGCAGGCCCAGTTTGCTCAGGGCCGCTGTTTCAGTCGGCCCCGGGCTTAGCCCATTGACGCGGATGCCGCGCTCAATCAACTCGCCCGACAGTGTCCGCGCCAATGAAAGCAGTCCGGCCTTGCTCGCGGCATACGCACTGCTCTGCGCAAGACCGATCCTGGCGCTGACAGAGCCGCAAAGAATCACTGACGAGGGGTTTGCCAGTAAAGGCAAGAGCGCCTGGATCAGGAAGAACGGTCCTTTGAGATTGGTTTGCATGAGCTGATCCCATGCCGACTCATCCCAATCCTCGATCGACCGGTGAGTAACGTCACCGGCGTTGACGAACAGCACATCCAGCCGAGGCCACAGCCCGGCGAGTTTGCGTGCCAGCGTCCGTTGGCCGGCTGTATCGCCGGCATCACTTTGAATCGCCAGGACGGCGTCGCCCAGTTCTTGCCGGGCCGCCGCCAGTGCGCTTTCGCTGCGCCCGGTGATCGCGACCGTTGCACCTTGCGCCAAAAACTGGCGAGCGGTTTCCAGGCCGATGCCGGAGGTGCCGCCCGTGATCAACGCGTATTTGTTTTTCAGTCTCGACATGTCATTCGTCCTTGTCATGAGTTAGAGAAGAGATTCAGCAACCGTGATCAAGCATTAACGCTGTTCGACCAGGTTCAGAAAGCGTCGGGTCCGTTCGTTGTCAGGATTGACCAATATTTGCCTTGGCGAGCCATCGGCGACAATTTTCCCGGCTTCCATAAACAACACCCGATCAGCGATGTCCTGAGCGAACTTCATTTCATGGGTCACCAACAGCATGGTCATCTGCTGCTCATGAGCGATGGCGCGGATGACCGCCAACACTTCGCCGACCAGTTCCGGGTCCAACGCAGAGGTGACTTCGTCGAACAGCATGACTTGCGGGCGCATCGCCAGGGCTCGGGCGATCGCCACGCGTTGCTGTTGGCCGCCTGACAGTTGGCTCGGGAACGCGTCGGCCTTGTGGCTTAAACCAACCAGACCCAAGTATTGCTCTGCGCGGGCGTTGGCTTCTTCGCGGCTGAGTTTCAACACCCGGAAGGGCGCCTCGGTGATGTTTTCCTGAACCGTCAGATGCGGGAACAGGTTGAACTGCTGGAAAACCATGCCCACGCGATGCACCACGGGCGTCTTTCCGGCGCCTGGCCAGCGCCAGCCCGAGCGTTTGACTGGCACCGCCGCGCCAGCGACTTCAATGCTGCCATGCTGATACGTTTCGAGCCCTTTGATCAAACGCAAAACCGTGGATTTCCCTGAACCGCTGGGGCCGATCAAGGCGACTTTCTGGCCTTGCGGGATGCTCAGGTCGAGGTGGTCGATGACCCGTGTGCTGCCAAAATTCTTTACCACCTGCTTGAGCGAAATCTGCGCCGGCGCGAGGCTTTGGGCGTGTGCGAGATCAGTCATGGCTGCGCCTTTCGAGGTATCTGAAAAATAGGGAAGTCGGCACGCTGATCGCGAGAAACATCAGGGCCATGACGGTATAGGGTTCGTTGTAGCGATAGGTCATGCCAGCGATTTGCTTGGCCGCCTGAAACAGTTCCGGAATGGTGATGACGGCGAGCAGCGGGGTTTCCTTGAACATGCCGATCAGGTAGTTGCCGAGGACCGGCAGCATGGGCTTCAGCGCTTGGGGCAGGACGATCCTTTGCCACGTCGTCGCGGTATCGAAATCCAGTGCCTTGGCGGCTTCCCATTGTCCGGCCGGCACACCGTCGATGGCTCCGCGATAGGCCTCGGCGATGTAGGCACCGTAATACAGGCCCAGTCCGATGACCCCGGTAGAGATCGCCGGCAGGGTGATCCCCACCAGCGGAAAGGCAAAGAACAGCACATACAACTGGACCATCAACGGCGTGTTGCGGAAAAAACTCAGGTAGCCCGTGCTCACGGCATGGACGATGGCGACCCGCGATCGCTGGGCCATGGCCAACACCAGACCGAGCAACACCGCGAGCAGGAAGCCGAGCACCACTACTTGGAGGGTGACCAGCAGGCCTCGCAACAGATCCGGCAGAATTGACCAGGCAAAGTCGTAGTCGAAATTCATGATGTGCGGTCCTGTCGCCACGCAGTGACATGTTGCTCATAACGCCGAACCAGCCAACTCATTGGCCAGGCCATGACGAAATAGCACACCAGCACGATGCTCCAGATCAGCGTCTGTTGGCCCAGGGTGGTTACCAGTTGCCCGCCGGAAAATGTCAGGTCGCTCAGGGTAATCAATGACACCAGCGAGGTGGTTTTCATCAGTTCCACCAATTGATTGCCCAACGGCGGCAACATGAAGGGCAGGGCCTGGGGCAACAGGATGCGACGAAATGCCGTCACAGGGCCAAAGTCCAGCGCCCGAAGCGCATCGCGTTGTCCGTGGCTGACGTTGATCAGCGCCGAGCGGACGATTTCCGATCCATAGGCCGAGAATGTCAGGCCCAGGCCGATGACCCCCGTGGTCATGGGCGACAGGCTGATGCCGAACAACGGCAAAATGAAAAACAGGTAGAACAACAGCACCAGTGCGGAGATGCCGCGCAGCACTTCGACATAGATCGTGGCGATCCAGCGCAGGGCTCGCGACGATGAAAGACGCATCAGCGCGATGACGAAGGACATCAGCAACACCACCAGCTCCGCAAGGACGGTGATTTCCAGTGTCGTCAACGCACCTTTGGCCAACTGCCGGGCAATGAACGTGGCGGTATCCAGCGTTGCGGGTTCGATCAACATGGCCTCATACCGGCGATGATCGCCAGTTTGGGCCCGGGCAACGGCGCCTGGATGTCGAAATACGGCAGTTGCAGATCCGCCAGCAAGGGCGGGTCAAAGGTCAGCGTTCCCCAGCTCAACGTGCTGATTTCGCCGATGATGTGCTTGTGCAAAGCGAAGTTCTCTCAGTGCGGTGAGTGTCAGAGTGCGCAGCGTTGTGCCGCAGTCACATCGGCTTCCGGCAGTTCATTTTCGGTGTAGCCGTACTTCTGCAGAATCGTCAACAGTTCGCCGGACGCACGCAGCTTCGCCAGTTGATCGTTGAACGCCTGGGTGAACTCAGGATCGTTTTTCGGCAGGCCATAGGCGTGGTAATTCCAGGTCGGCTTGCCTTGGGCATCGGGAATCTGATTGAAGGGCAGGGCGCGTTCGATCGCCGGGCTGTTGGCTTTTTTCACCAGGCTGATGATCTCGGCATCGGGGAAGTACACCACATCGACGCGATCGGCCTGGAGCGCGGCCAGTGCCTCGGTGTCTTTGTCGAACAGGATGACGTTGCTGGCGGCAATGCCAGTGTCCTTGGCTTCCTGAACCTGATTGGTGCCGGTTTGAGTGGCCAGGCGTACTTTTGCGTTTACGGCGACATCCTTGAGGCTGTGCAGCTTCAACGGGTTGCCCGCTTTGACAATAAACGCGCCGCCGGAATGGGTGACGGGATTGGAGTAGCCAATGACTTTGCAGCGAGCGGGATTGATGAACAGGCCCGCGCCGATCAGATCGAAACGCCCGGCGGCGAGGCCTGGAACCAGCGAGCCAAAATCGGTGATCGGCGTGTCGATTTTGGTGATGCCCAGTGGTTTCAAAATGGCCTGCAATACCTCGACGTTGGCACCGGTGACGTTTCCATCCGTGCCGATATAAGCATAGGGCTGCTCGTTGGCGATGCCTGCGGTGAGCCCGCTGCTGCGACCTTTTTCCAACAGGCCGGCCATGGCAGATGAGGCAAACACTGCGCTCAGCAAAGCGGCCGAACCGAGGGTGGCTGACAACGAACGAAGTTTGATGCCTTTCATTGATGTACTCGTCAGGGTGGTGATAAAGGGGCTGGGCTAACCGATTCAGCAGATGGCACTTTCGTCGACTCTATAGCTATAAAAATCATTTTTTAAATATCGTTGGGGAATATCTATAGATCGAGGTAAATGGCGCAGGGGGCAGGGCGTTGCCGTCGTGAGGCCGGACACGGGGGGCGGCTGACGCGATATATGCGTGAACTGTGTGTAGACTTTCGCGCTTCGAACTTGGGAGCCTGATGTGCTGTGCTCCTGTCAGTCTCTGTATTGATCAAGGCGTGCTTATGGATCTGCGTCAGCTTGAAGCCTTCGCTGCTGTGATGTCGGCGGGCAGTGTCACCGCAGCGGGAAAGATGCTCGGCCGTTCCCAACCTTCGGTTACCCGGGTCATTCAGGAGCTGGAGCAAGAGCTCGGCTTTGCCTTGTTCGAACGCAGCGGGCCGAAGGTCACGCCTACCCACAAGGCGTTCATGATGTACGCCGAAGTCGAAAGCGCACTGCTGGGCATTCGCAACATTCGCCAGCGCGCGCAGCACATTGCGCTGGAAGAAAATCATCAGATCAAATTGGTCGCGATCTCGGCATTGGCGCTTGGGCTGCTGCCTGCGGCGCTGGCACGCTTGCCGGATAGCCTGCGTCCGCAGCAGATCCAGTTGCAGAGCATGTCACCGGAAAATGTGGTGCAAGCGGTGCTGTCGAAGACCATGGACCTGGGCGCCGTGAGCCTGCCGCTGGAACATCGCGGGTTGGAGATTCACTGGATCGGCGAGGCGCCCTGCGTCGCGGTGTTGTCGGCCAGTTCCGAATTGGCGTCGCACGACGTGCTGTCCATGGAACTGCTGGCGCAACAGACCTTGATCACCATGGCCAATCCGTACCGGTTTCGTCGACGTGTCGACAAAGCCTTCCACGATGCCGGCGGGCCACCGGCACGCATGCTTGATACCAACACCTCGCTGGTCGCGATGCAGATGGCCAGAGTCGGATTGGGTGTTGCGCTGGTCGATCCCTTTACCGCGATGGGCGTGCCGTTGGAAGGCGTGGTGGTCAGGCCGATTGCCTGCAACATCCCGTTTTTCTTTGGCTTGATTTCGGCGTTCGCCAGCCCGTTGTCCGACGTGACTCGTGCGCTGATCGGCGAGATCGCCACTTCGGCAAAATTGCTGCTGCCGGAGATGGTCATGCATGAAGCCAGTGCCCATGACGCGCTTTTGCAGAGCATCTACGCGGAGTAAGGCAGGTTAGCCGCAGGTCTTGGTCTAGCGTTTCGTCGCTCATTAATTCCATTTATGAATATCAATATGTTCTTTTGAGCGTTGTTAGAATAAAAAACCCCTTCTAGTATTCACTTTAAGCATTCAATAGCCTTTAGAATTCATTTCTTGTCGGCCTTGAATGCTTTTTAAAGTGATTTCAACAAAGGGTCGAGTGAAATGCTCTCGATCGTCATCGAGTAGCAATCAATGTCCGATCCCACCCCGCTAGCCGGCCTTGCGGCCCTCGAAGCACGCTTGCGCCAGGATCTCGCCTGGCTCGACCTTCCGGCCAATCCGTGGGTCAAGCCGCGCGTCAGCGCAGGCGCAGCGGTACTCGATGTGGCAATCATCGGCGGCGGCATGGCCGGGCTGGCACTGGCTGCCGAGTTGCGCCACCTCGGTGTCGTGGCGGTGATTTTCGATCAGTCGCCGGCAGGCTTCGAAGGGCCTTGGGCGACCACCGCCCGCATGGAAACCTTGCGCTCACCCAAACACCTGACCGGGCCGGCACTCGGGTTGCCGGCGTTGACGTTTCGCGCCTGGTACGAAGCGCAATTTGGCGCCGAGGGCTGGGCCGCGCTGGATAAAATCCCGCGTCTGCAATGGGCTGATTACCTGCGTTGGTATCGCAAGGTTTTGGCGCTGGACGTGCGCAATGAGCACCGCGTCAACCGGGTCGCGCCAAGAGCCGACGGCCTGGTTGAGCTGGAGATCGTGACCCCCACGCAGACGCACAATCTATTGGCGCGTCATGTCGTACTCGCCACCGGGCGCGACGGTCTGGGCGGCCCTTGGGTGCCTGAATTCGCTCGGCAGCTACCGAGTCATTTGTGGGCGCATTCGGCGGACGGTTTGCAGAACGAATGGTTCGAAGGCAAGCGCGTTGCGGTCATCGGTGGCGGGGCGTCTGCCATGGACAGTGCCGCCACTACGCTGGAAGCAGGCGCGAAGGGCGTCGATCTGCTGATCCGCCGTGCAGAGTTGCCGCGCATCAACAAAGGCAAGGGCGCCGGCAATCCGGGGATGATCCACGGCTATTGGCGTCTGCCGGACGCCTGGAAATGGCGGATTCGCAACTACCTCAACACCCAGCAAGTGCCTCCGCCACGCGGCAGTACGCTTAGGGTTTCCAATTCCGGCAAAGCGCGGTTCCTGCTGAGCAGTCCGGTAATCTCGGTGGAACAAAACCCGGCTGGCGGCCTCTGGCTGCACACGCCCACTGCGCGTATCGAAGCGGATTTCCTGGTGTTCGCCACCGGTTTTCGCACGGACTTTCAGCAGCGCCCGGAATTCGCGCCGTTCGCCTCGCAGGTCCGTATCTGGCGGGATCGCTTCGAGGCGCCTTCCACGGAGCTCGATGCCGAATTGTCCGAACTACCGGACCTGGGCGACTGTTTCGAATTCAAGGAAAAGACACCCGGCAGTTGCCCGGGGTTGAACCATATCCATTGCTTCAGTTATCCCGCGGCATTGACCTATGGCGCGGTATCCGGCGACATCCCGGCCATCAGCGAAGGCTCGAAACGCCTGGCGCACGCGTTGGTCGGCCAGTTGTTCAACGACGACATTGCGCTGCATTTCGAAGCCATGCGCAGCTATGCAGACCCCGAATTGCTGGGCGATGAATGGGTGCCTGCCCAGCCTACCGCTGAAGAGCTGCGGCAATGATCGGCTGGGCGTTGCGACGATTGACTCAGTCGTTGCTGGTGATTGTGCTGATGACCCTCGTGGTGTTCATCGGTTTGAACGCCATTGGCAATCCCATGGACATTCTGGTGGGTGAAGACCTCAATCAGGCCGAACGCTTGCAGGCCATCGCACACCTGGGGCTGGATAAGCCGTTGTGGGAGCAATACCTGATTTTTCTCAAGGGCGCCGTCCACGGCAACCTGGGGCAGAGTTTTGTCTATCACGAAGACGCCATGCGCCTGATTCTGCAACGACTGCCAGCCACCTTCGAACTGGCCTTCAGCGCGCTGTTCCTGGCCGTGGTGATTGGCGTTCCCTTGGGCATATTTGCCGGCGCCTATCCCGATCACCCGTTCTCGCGCCTGATGATGGCCTGCAGCATTGTGGGCTTTTCACTGCCCGCGTTCTGGGTAGCGTTGATGATGATCATGTTGTTCTCGATCAAATTGGGCTGGCTGCCCGCCAGCGGGCGCGGCGAGACCCGCGAGTGGCTGGGAGTGCAGTGGTCGTGGCTGACCCTTGATGGCCTGCAACATCTGTTGTTGCCCGCGCTGAACCTGGCGCTGTTCAAAATCTCGCTGGTATTGCGCCTGACCCGCGCAGGCGTCCGGGAGGTGCTGCCACAAGAGTTCGTCAAATTTGCCCGCGCGAAGGGCCTCTCTCCGATGCGGGTGATGTGCATGCACGTCATGCGCAACACCATGATTCCACTGGTCACGGTGCTGGCGATGGAACTGGGATCGACCATCGCCTACGCCGTGGTCACCGAAAGCATCTTTTCCTGGCCCGGTGCCGGGAAGCTGATTCTGGACAGCATCAACACGCTGGATCGGCCAGTGGTAGTGGCTTATCTGATGGTGGTCGTGGTGATCTTCGTGGTGCTCAATTTGATTGTCGACTGCCTGTATTACTGGCTCGACCCCCGTGTGCGCGTCGAGGCCTCCCGATGAATGCCGTCCAAAAAACCCCAACCGCCCGCGTGGGTTTGCAGGCCCAGTCGCCCTGGCGTCGGGTGTCCGTCGAGTTCATGAGCTCGACGACGGCAGTCATCGCGCTGCTGCTGTTATTGGCCATTGTGCTGGTCGCGGTTTTTGCGCCATGGATCGTGGTGCAGAACCCCTATGACCTGATGCAACTCAACGTAATGGATGCACGCTTGGCACCGGGCAGCGTCAATATGGACAGCGGCTACACCTATTGGCTCGGCACCGATGGCCAGGGCCGCGACTTGGTCTCGGCGATCCTGTATGGCCTGCGCATCAGCTTGTGGGTCGGGATCGGTTCGGCGTTGATCGCGGCATTGATCGGCACTTTGCTGGGCCTGGTGTCGGCGTATGTCGGTGGCTGGGTCGATGCATTGTTGATGCGCCTGGTGGACCTGCTGCTGTCGTTCCCGGTGATTCTCATGGCACTGATGATCCTCGCCTGGCTGGGCAAGGGTGTCGGCAACGTGATGCTCACGTTAGTCCTGCTGGAATGGGCCTACTACGCCCGAACCGCCCGCGGCCAGGCATTGACCGAAAGCCGTCGGGAATACGTCGACGCCGCGCGGGGGCAGGGCATTGGTCCGTGGCGCATCGTCATCGGACACATCCTGCCCAACTGCCTGCCACCGTTGATTGTCATCGGCGCCTTGCAGATCGCCCGCGCGATCACACTGGAAGCGACCTTGTCGTTTCTCGGTCTCGGTGTGCCGGTCACGGAGCCGTCCCTGGGACTGCTGATCGCCAACGGCTTCCAGTACATGCTCAGCAACGAATACTGGATCAGTCTGTTTCCGGGGCTTGCGCTGTTGATCACCATCGTCGCGATCAATCTGGTCGGCGACCGATTGCGCGATGTCCTGAACCCGAGGTTGCAACGATGAGCCTGCCTGAAATGCCGTTGCTGCCGACCTTGGAGGTGCGCGGCCTGTGCACCTCGTTCTACACCCGGGCCGGCGTGCTGCCGGCGGTGCGTGATCTGTCGCTGCACGTTCAGCCGGGTCGAATACTCGGCCTGGTGGGTGAGTCGGGCTCGGGTAAATCAGTGACCGGGTTTTCCATTCTGGGGCTGGTGGATGAACCCGGCCGTATCAGTGGCGGCGAGGTGTTGTTCAAGGGACGTGATCTCACAAAACTCTCGGCTTCCCAACTGCGAGCATTACAAGGCAATCGGATCGCGATGATTTTCCAGGACCCGATGATGACCCTCAATCCGGTGTTGCGAGTCGACTCGCAAATGATCGAAGCGGTGCGGGCCCATCGTTCACTGAGCAAACGCGACGCCCGTGAACACGCCAGTCGCACCTTGGCGCTGATGGGCATCGCCAGCCCTGAAGAACGCCTGCGCGCCTATCCCCATCAGTTGTCCGGTGGCATGCGTCAGCGGGTGGCGATTGCGATTGCACTGCTGCATTCGCCTGACCTGATCATTGCGGATGAGCCGACGACGGCGCTGGACGTGACGATCCAGGCGCAGATCCTCAGCGAAGTGCAGAAACTGGTGCGCGAACAGGGCACCTCGCTGATCTGGATTACCCATGACCTGTCGGTGGTGGCCGGGTTGGCCGACGACGTGGCCGTGATGTACGCCGGGCGCATCGTCGAACAGGGTTCGGTTGCCGATGTGCTCGATCGTCCGCAACACCCCTACACCCAAGGCCTGATCAACAGCCTGCCGAGCCGTAATAAACGCGGTGAGCGTCTGCGGCAGATTCCCGGGATGGCGCCAGACCTGTCCTCAATGCCGAGCGGCTGTGCATTCGCCGAGCGCTGCAGCCGAGCGTCGGCGCTCTGTGTCCAGGAGCCTGAACCTCGCGAGATCTTGCCCGGCCAGACGGTTCGTTGTTTTCACCCGGGAGCCGCTGATGCGTACTGATCAAATCCCACTGATTGAACTGCGCCAAGTCAGCAAGACGTTCGGCAAACCGGTGCAAGAACATTCAATTCAGCACCTGTTGCAACGCTTGCACCTGACGCGGCCCAAGCCTGTGACCCATGCCGTCGATGCCGTGGACCTGCGCATCGCCCGTGGCGAAGTGGTCGGGCTGGTCGGTGAATCCGGCTGTGGCAAATCAACCCTCGGGCGCATGGTGGCGGGGCTGCTGCCGGTGTCATCGGGCACGGCGTGGGTAGACGGCAAATGCCTCGACAACCTGACGGCAGATGAGCGTCAGGCTGTCCGTCTGAAGGTACAGATGATCTTTCAGGACCCGTCGTCGAGCCTCAATCCGCGTCTGCGAGTCGACCGTATCGTCGGCGAGGGCGCGTTGCTGCATGGCTTGACCGACAAGCAGGGTTTCGACGATTACGTCAGTGCGCAGCTGCAACGCGCCGGGCTCAGCCCTCAATTGCGTCACCGTTACCCGCATCAGTTCAGTGGCGGTCAACGTCAACGCATCGGCATTGCCCGGGCGCTGGCGGTGCAGCCGCAATTGTTGGTCTGCGATGAGTCAGTGGCGGCGCTGGACGTGTCGATCCAGGCGCAGATTCTCAATCTGTTCATGGACCTGCGCGATGAGCTGGGCCTGACCTATCTGTTCATCAGCCATGACCTGGGCGTCGTCGAGCACCTGTGCGACCGCGTCGTGGTGATGTACCTGGGACGGGTGGTCGAGAGCGCGTCGGTCGATGACCTGTTTGCCCGAGCCAACCATCCCTACACCCAGGCATTGCTGGCGCAGATCCCGCGTTTCGATGTCCGCAGTACCCGTTATGACGCGATCAAAGGGGAAATCCCCAGCCCGCTGAACCCGCCCGCCGGGTGTCATTTCCATCCTCGTTGCCCACACGCCACCGCGCGCTGCCGCAGCGAAGTTCCAGCACTCAGGGAGGTTTCGCCGAACCACCTGAGCGCGTGTCACCTCAACGACCACTTTTGAACGAGCGCTATGACGCTCGTCATGCCCATTGCGTGCAAGGAATTACCCATGAAGCCACTTGTTCGTTCACTGTTAGCCTCGGCGCTTATCCTGGCGGCTGGCAGTGCTGCCGCGCAGACCCTGCGCATCGGTTACGCCGACCCTGTGTCGTCCCTCGATCCGCAACTCAACAACTACGCCGGTGATCGCTCGGTGGCGCTGCATGCCTTCGAATCGCTGGTCAATCGGCGCGACGACAAAACCCTGCCGGGCCTGGCCAAGAGCTGGAAAGTCATCAATGACACGACCTGGGAATTCGCCCTGCGCGACGACGTGAAATGGCAGGACGGCACGCCGCTGACTGCCGATGACTTCGTGTTCTCGTTCGAGCGCGCCCGCAATGTGCCGGGCAGCGTGGCGTCGTATGCCGGGGCCACTCGCACGGTGGAATCGGTCACGGCCAAGGACGATCACACATTGATCATCAAGACCCGCACGCCGAACGCGAACCTGCTGCCGGACGTGGACTCGATCTACATCGTCAGCCGGCATGCCGGCGCGAATGCCAGCAGCGCCGACTACAACTCGGGCAAGGCCATGGTGGGCGTGGGGCCGTACCGTTTCGTTTCTTATGTGCCGGGTGACCGGACGATCTTCGAGCGAAACGATACCTATTGGGGCGCCAAGCCGACTTGGGACAAGGTCGACTACCGCTTTATCGCCAACGCTGCCAACCGCACAGCCGCGTTGCTCGCTGGCGATGTTGATGTGATCGACAAGGTATCGCCCACGGATGTCGAGCGTCTGCGCAAGACCCCGAACGTCAATGTCTTCGCCTATCAGGGCTTGCGGGCGCTGATTATCCAGCCGAGTTTCCGCGAAGGCCCCAACGAGTTCATTCGCGATAACGCCGGCAAGCCGCTGCCAGAGAACCCGCTGCGTGATGTACGCGTTCGCAAGGCGCTGTCGCTGGCGATCAACCGCCAGGCGATTGATGAACGGATCATGCAGGGTACCGTCACCGAGGCCAATCAATGGATGCCGGCCAACACCTTCGGCTACAACCCGGACGTGAAGAACATTCCTTTCGACCCGAAACAGGCCAAGGAACTGCTGGCGCAGGCCGGTTTTCCGGACGGCTTCCAATTGACCGTGCACGTCCCGGGTGATCGCTATCCGCAGGCGCCGGAAGCGTTGCAGGCGGTGGCGCAGTTCTGGTCGCGGATCGGCGTCAAGGTCCAGCTCGAGGTGTTGCCGTGGGCGGTGTATGCCGGCAAGGCCAACAAAAATGAGCTGGCGATCAGTGTGATCGCCTGGGGCAACGGCACCGGCGAAGCGGCGTATGCGCTGACCAACATCCTGACTACGGTGGAGAGCACCAAAGGGCAGGGCGCTTCCAACTGGGTCACTACAGCAACCCGCTGGTGGACAAGGCGCTGGTGGATTCGACCGCAGAGTTTGATGAAGCCAAGCGCCGCAAGATCCTCCAGGACTCGGTCAAGGTGGTCAGTGACGACGTAGGCATCATTCCGCTGTTCCACTACCAGAACATTTGGGCCGCCCGCAAAGGCCTGAAAGTCGAGCCGCTGGTCAGCGACCGCACGGCCGCGACGATGGTCACCGAACAACGTTGAATCGGTGTGCGCCAGGGCCTGACGGGCTCTGCGCGCAACGCTCGCCCACAGCCTTACAGGATTTGTCATGACCTCGACCGTTGAACCCAATGCCGATTTGCTCAACAGCGTGCTGGGCATCCAGCCGGGAACGCATCTGCACGCCGTGCGCGATGCCAGGGATAAGGTCGCCTCGGCGACGCAGGGTAGCCACGATCTGTTTTTTGATCAGGCACTGGAAAACAACCTGTCATTGAGTGAGCGTCTATGGGTGGCTTACTACGCCGCGCGACTGACACCGCACGCGACGTTGACTGCGCACTACCTCGAGCAGTTGCAGGCGTTGGGCGCGGATAAAACCGTACGGGCGGCCATCGATTTCGCTGACATTGAAACGCTGGACGACGCCCGCCTGCGGGGGATTTTGAGCTTCACCCGTACCTTGATCGAATCGCCGGTCCACGGTGATCAGGCGGCTTTGCAAGCGCTACAACAGCAAGGCTTGAGCACCGCCGAAATCGTCGTCTTGGCGCAACTGATTGCGTTCCTGTCCTACCAAATGCGTCTGGCCGCTGGGCTCGGCGCGTTACTGTCCGCCGGAGCAGCCTGATGAGCGAGCTTATTCGCAGCAACGGATTCACCAACGAAGTGCTGGGCTGGAAAGCCTGGCTGCCCACCGTCGACTTGACCCGCGCCACACAGGAACAAATCGACGTACTGCAAGAGAGCCATCCGCAGGCCAAGACGTCTGACTACTACCTGACACTGGCCCACCACCCGGACATCCTTCGCCAGCGTTCCCAGGCATTCAACGCCATCATGTATGCCCCAGGCGGTTTATCCCGCGCTGAGCGCGAACTGGCGAGTACGGTCGTGTCGCGGATCAATCAGTGCGTGTACTGCGCCTCGGTGCATGCGCAACGATTCGAACAACTGGCCAAGCGCAACGATGTGATCGCCGAAGTGTTTGCCGACCCTGCCACCGCCGGCACGACCGATCGCGAGAAAGCCATTGTGCAATTCGCCATTGACCTGACACTGGCGCCGGCGTCGCTGAATGCCAGTCATATTCATGCGCTGCGTGATCAGGGGTTGGATGATTCACAGTTGCTGGATTTGATCCACGCGATCTCGATTTTCGCCTGGGCCAATCGATTGATGTTGAATTTGGGGGAGCCGGTGTTTGGCGCGTCGTAATTCGCAGGCATAAAAAAGCCCGCGCTTGGCGGGCTTTGCAAACGCAAAGCGCGGCAGGCCACCCACCACCTGACCCGGCCACAGCGCCGGGTCTTTTTGTTTAAGGGGCAGGGCAATGACGAACGAGCAACAGGCGCTGGCAGAGATGCCGATCTGGTTGGTGATTGCCTTGTCCTTGGTTGCGCGAACAACGATCCGCATCTGCGCTGCAACAAGGATTGACCAACCCGATTCGGTTTCAAGGGCAGTACCACGACTACGAAACGGGCCTGTACTACAACCGGCATAGGTACTACGACCCTGAAACCGGGCGCTTTGTCTCCAAAGATCCTATTGGATTTGCAGGTGGTATTAACCTTTACCAATTCGCCCCCAATCCGATTCAGTGGATTGACCCGCTTGGTTTGGCGAAAAAGCCTCCCTCAAAATTAGCGTTCAAGGATGGGGATGGGGCAAGTCCTCAAGATATCGCTGCGAGTAAAGCAGGTGGGGGGATCGGAAAGGCCAAAGCAGTTGCCGTAAAAAGCTGGTTAAGAAAAGTAAGCCAGTCGGAGTCTACAAATGCTGGCGGTGTGGCCATACCTCCACAAATCCTGATGACATGCACCTCGGCCACAAGAACGTCCCTACTTCAAAAGGAGGGAAGTGGTCACGGCAAATGCGACATTGCTCAGGAAGAAACGCAACATGGGTGACGGCAAGGACTGCTGCCCTCGAATGAAGCTACCCATTTGCCGTCATCGTGTCCACCGTCCACTTTTGGCCGATTGCTGCCCGTCAGGAACGGTAGAAATCGGCCAGAACCGGACGGTCACTTCGTGTCCCAACCGATATCGATAAGAGGCAATCCTCTAAACGCTCTTGAGAAACCTGCGCCATGCGTACTGGTTAGTATGTATCAATCGCCGTGGTGACGGTTTACGGGACTGCATCAGGCGTTTGACGTGTGTCAGGGTCTATACTAATTTCGCCCTTTTAATCAGATCCACCCTTGATCACCGCAGAGCCCACCAGGCAGAACCCGTGAAACATTCGCCACTTACTGCCGCGCTGCTCTGCCTATTACTTGGCACACCCGTCAGGGCCGAGCAGTATCAGGTCGTTACTGAAGAGTGGGCGCCGTACAACTACCAGGAGAACAATCAGCTCACCGGCATGGCCACGGAGATCGTTCGAGGCATAATGGCGCTGACCGGGGATGATTTTGAGGTGGTGCTGCTGCCCAGTATGCGAAGCGCCCGTGCATTGAAGACCCGGCCCAAGACCATCATGTATTCACTATTTCGCACGGCAGAGCGTGAACCGTTATACAAGTGGGTCGGACCGATCGTGGAAGAGTCCATTCACCCCTATCAGTTAGCCAATGCGCAGCAGCCGGTGAATTCCTTGGAGCAGCTACTGCACGCCCCAAAAATTACGACGAGACATGCCGGCCTGATACCCGAGACTCTGCAGTCGCGGGGCTTCAACAATCTCGAAAAAACTGCAACCGAGAGCCTGCAGCTCTATCGCATGCTGCTAGCCGGGCGCACCGATATCATCATAGGCGACACCGATGCGGGGGTGGCTTACTACAGCCGCCAGTTGAACATCGCCCGCGGCACGCTGCGGCAGATTCCCATCGAGCTCTATCGCTCATCGCTGTACATCGCCTTCAGCCGCGACTGTGACGACGAACTGGTAGCCTCCTGGGCCCACGCCCTGGAGCAACTGCGCCACTCGGGCGAACTGGAGCGCATCCAGGATCAATACAATCTACCCATCGAGCAATGAAAGCGCGGAACCAGCGCAAGCCCGCTTCGCACTTATCCAGCCTTGCTCTCACTCAACGCGGAGGATAAGCCATGAACATTTTTGCAACATACAGCCATCAGCCTTGGAACAAGGGAATGGCTTAACCCGGCCACGCCAAAGGAGCTTGCGGGGCAGGTGATGCTTCACCAAAGTGAGCAGTCAGAGGTGCTCGTGTGGTTCAGGTCGACACTGCCGTTGGGAACGCTCGGAACAACGGACCGGATCTGATCATTGCGAAGTAGCTTGGCCATAGTGGTACCCGCATGCTTGTCCAGCGCCCGCAGTTCCTAAGGACTGCTATCGGTCAAAAGCAGACGTTCATGAACGACGGCTTCCGACCCATAGTGGATACTCACAAATGGAGAGGCAACTGTCCGTCTCTCTGCATAGCAGCATCCCAGCTAGCATTCTCGCTAATGCCCGATACAAGGTTTCCTATGTCTATTGATTTTGATGAGTTATTAGGGCGCGTGAAAGATGAGCAATCCTTCATTGAGTTTATCGGGGCTCTTGGTTCTGATTTTGCCAGTGAGCGCGTATTGGAGGAAACGACGCCATCGTCTCCTTATGGGCCAGGCGCCTTGGGGTGGGAAAATGGCTCTATAGATACGTTTCTCGATGCAGCGGCTGCATGGGCGACCGACAGTACCAGGAGCTCTCCGCCGAGTGCTCCTGTTTCGAATGTTTGGCAGCGGTGTGCATCCATTTTGCTGGCTGGCAAATTTTATGAGTGAACGCTAGTTCTTCCTTGAAAGAAAATCGAGAGACTCATTCAGTCTGCTAATGGCCGGAAGTAGCCCCTGATCGAAGGTCTGCTTTTGGCCGAAAGCGGTTATTCCGGCGCCATGAGTACCGCGAGCGTCAGCTTGATGAATTCTTCATTCTTGTCGATGTCGTCCAGGGCGCTGCGCCCGTTGTCGGCGACATCGGCTGAACCGCGCGCTTCGACCCAATTTGTCAGCTCCAAGATGGCAGCTTCAAGGGCGAGTGGGTTTTCGTTGATCTTGTACAGCAGGGAAGGGAGCAGATCTGAGTGTGGCATCGCGAATCCTCAATATTGAGGTCAGCGTAGCAGCGAGGCTGGCCTGCGGCCATGACGCCGGCCAGCTTGGTCGCATGGCTTACTTACCTTTGGCCGGCGCGTTACCCCGTCCTCCTCCTGAAGGTTTGCCAGTGGTGCTTGGAAGATTTGCTACCGGTGGTGCCTTTGATCCACCGGATTTTCCGGCTGGAGCGGAACCACTTTTACCGCCGTTAGATTTTGACATGACCATCTCCTTGGCTATGCAGGATTGTGTTTCCAACTAACACGATAGACGTTTTTTGAGGGTGATTATTGTGATCGGCAGGACGCCGTAGGCGGCGCTTTAATTAAATGATTACGGGAGATGTCTGATGGGGAGTTGCGGAAATAGCCTAAAAGATGCGGAAACGACCGCGTCGATGGCGGGCGAAATCCCCAAACCCCAGAAACGAAAAAGCCCTGACTAATCAGGGCTCTAACGTATTCAAGATGGCGGAGGCGATGGGATTCGAACTCATGGACCTGTTACAGTCGACGGTTTTCAAGACCGTTGCCTTAAACCACTCGGCCACACCTCCGTTTGCGTTGCGGGCGCCATAATACCTGAATGAAACACACTGTCAAACTCTCTGCATGGCTTGTTACAGAGCGTCTGTTATGATCTTTGCGACTGAACGTTTCAAACCAACAGGAGTGTCGCCATGCGCGAACAGGATTACGCAGTTAATAACAGCGTGCAGGCTGAGCAGCTAGAGGTTAGCCGCGTCCTGCGCAATACGTACGGCTTGCTCGCCCTCACGCTCGCATTCAGCGGTGTGATGGCGTTCGTTGCTCAGCAGATGCGTGTCGGTTATCCGAACATTTTCGTGGTGCTGATCGGCTTCTATGGCCTTTTCTTCCTGACCAACAAACTCCGTGACTCGGCGTGGGGCCTGGTATCTGCCTTTGCCCTGACCGGTTTCATGGGTTTCTTGCTCGGCCCGATTCTCAACCGTTACCTGGGCATGCAGGGCGGCGCTGAAGTGGTCAGCTCCGCTTTCGCGATGACTGCGCTGGTGTTTGGTGGTCTGTCGGCCTATGTGCTGATCACCCGCAAGGACATGAGCTTCCTGGGTGGTTTCATCACTGCCGGGTTCTTCGTGTTGCTGGGCGCGACGCTGGCGAGCTTCTTTTTCCAGATCAGCGGTCTGCAACTGGCGATCAGCGCAGGTTTCGTGCTGTTTTCCTCGGTCTGCATTCTGTTCCAGACCAGCGCCATCATTCACGGCGGCGAGCGTAACTACATCATGGCGACCATCAGCCTGTATGTATCGATCTACAACCTGTTCATCAGCTTGTTGCAGATCTTCGGCATCATGAGCCGTGATGATTAATCGCTAGTCATGAGTAATAAAAAAACCCGCTTCGGCGGGTTTTTTTATGATCGCCTCTTTGACTACCGGGTAGGTATGCTTGATTTCAGAGGTTGGGGTTTTTCAGCGATGCCCGCGGCGCTGACTTTCAGCCTCAATGTCAGACCTTGTAACTGCCTCATTTTTAACATGCCCAGCCGCCAGCCCTTTCGCTCCTGCCTATTGGCATCCAGGCCATGACATTCAAGTTTTCGTTCAGAGTGATTCATGGCGTCCGCGTCTTCCCAATGGCAGCGTACTTCGAGCAATTGCTCGTCAAGCCTAGTCGCTAGCTGTTCGTCTTCCTTAAGGAATGTTTCGACCTCCAGCCCAACGGTGGAGGTGTCAAACGTATTGCGCCCGGTCTGTGAGCGATCCCGGATCGAGAAATCAAAACTGTAGAGCACCAGCGTGCAATCGCCGACTCTTTTGCCTAGCTCGACCTCGAATTCAGAAGTGTGGGGCGTAGGGTACAGCTGACTGTAAAACGTCGCTTTGTCAGGATTGGGCTCTCCGTCGTAATCGTCGGGCAAGATGCAGACACTGGTGAACAGCGGACGATAGGAGGCGGTCACGTCCACAGCATACTGTGCGGGAACCTCGGTCTTGAGTGTCACGTGATTGGAAAGCATCGCGCAGCCTGTTACTTGCAGAATCAAACTTCCCAGTAGCAAGTTGCGGACGGAACGAGGTACGGCGCTGGAACAGAGGTGCCGTAGTAGGGGGCGCATAAATACTTCCTTGTAATTTTGCCGGGCGGCAATGGGGTGCGCACTCTAACGGCGTATGGAGAGTGGTGAAAGCGTAAAACCTACTGCTGTCAGAAAAAGGGGCGCTACTTACTCCGCCACGAAAATGCTGCCATCGGCATTCTGGCGGTAGATGGTATAGGGCAGGAGCAAGGTATCGAGGGCTCCTGACATGACTACATCGATTAATACCCAGGCAGGGTCGTTGGTGTAGGTCTGCGGATCGCGCCCTTGCTCCAGTGGCGCATTCAAGCTGCAAAAATCGTAGGTCACGCCGCTGTAAATCCGGGGAACTGCGCCGCAGTAACTTTTTTGATCCTTGAGACTCTTGGCAGCCACTTCGTCGCCGCGCATCACAGTTTGAACGGTGCCGCATCCCGTCAGCATCAGCGCCGCCAACAGCATTACCTGAGTTTTCATACCGCCATTCCTTAGCTGTAAAATTATCAATCTACGCCGATCCGGGCAAAACAACACTCACGCCATCGGCGGTAATCGGCGCTTGACCGGAGTTTTCTTGACGATCGCGGTGTTGGTTTCAGCGTGTGTGTTAAGGCGGTCGAGCAGGGTGTCCAGCTGTTCCATCGAGCGCACATGCAGGCGCGCAATAAAGCAGTCATCGCCAGTGACCTTGTCGCACTCGGTGAACTCGGGGATTGCCTGGATCTGCCGCTCGACTTCCTGCAATTGCCCGGGCAACGGGCGAATGCGCACGATTGCCTGCAGTTGATAGCCGAAGCATTTTGGATCAATTTCGACGGTGTAGCCCTTGAGCACGCCGCGCTCCTCTAGACGACGCAGGCGCTCGGCAACGCTGGGCGATGACAAGCCGCTGATTTGCGCCAAAGCCTTGAGCGAGCGCCGTGAGTCTTCCATCAATGCGCTGATCAGGACTTGATCGATGTCGTCGGTCATGGCGAAACCTCAATTAGGCGATTGAACAAAACGGCCTCGATAAAAAAGGCAGAAACCGAGTTTAACCTGATTTTTGCGCTGGAGAAGGCCCCCACCTGATTGTCATAATTTGGCCTCAAACACAGGAGGTTGAAATGGACAAAACACTACGTCGCGGCTCATTCGAAATGACCGCCGCCATGCTCATTTCCGGGACGATCGGCTGGTTCGTGCTGGTTTCCGGGCAGCCGGTGCTGGACGTGGTGTTCTGGCGCTGCGTGTTCGGCGCCGGCACCTTGTTGCTGATCTGCGCCGCATTCGGCTTCCTGCGCCCAGGCCTTCTGACCCGCACCACGTTCCTGCTGGCAGTGCTCAGCGGCGCGGCGATTGTCTGCAACTGGGTGTTGCTGTTTGCGTCTTACTCCCGTGCTTCGATTGCCATCGGCACGGCGGTCTACAACGTTCAACCGTTCATGCTGGTCGGTCTGGCCGCGCTGTTTCTCGGGGAGAAAATCACCCTGCAGAAGCTGTTCTGGCTGGGTGTTTCGTTCCTCGGGATGCTGGCGATTGTCAGTGCCCATGGCGAGCAGGGCGCCGGTGGCAATGATTACCTGATGGGAATCGGCCTGGCGCTAGGCGCGGCGTTGCTCTACGCGATTGCCGCGTTGATCATCAAACGCCTGACCGGCACGCCGCCGCATTTGATCGCGTTGATTCAGGTTTGCACCGGCATATTGTTGCTCGCACCTTTTGCGCATTTTTCGGCATTGCCCCAAGCGCCGAGTGCTTGGGCGAGTCTAGTAACGCTGGGCATCGTTCACACCGGTTTGATGTACGTGCTGCTCTACGGCGCCATCCAGAAACTGCCGACGGCATTGACCGGTGCGCTGTCGTTTATCTACCCGATTGCGGCGATCTTCGTTGACTGGTTCGCGTTCGGCCATCGCTTGGAACCGCTGCAATGGCTCGGTGTGGCGGCGATCCTGCTGGCCGCCGCCGGTATGCAACAAGGTTGGGGCCTGAAGCAGCGTCGAGTGGCCACGCCGTAAGCCTCAGAGGTTCCAGCGCGGCGCAGTCTTGGCCAGGCGCTGGCGCATGTCGCCGATGTTGGCGGCCAGTTGCCGGGTCAATAAGCGGTAGCCGTCCAGCGGACTGTAGACCGGCGCGTCAAGGCTGGCGTCCGGCAACTCCGCCGGCCGGTTGAGCCGCTGGGACGCGCCGGATTTCAAGGCCCGAGCCATGCCGATCAGTTGCACGCGAATCTGTCGGTGCTCGGCCTTCAACGCTATTTGCAGATGGGCCATGGCAGCCGGATCACTGGCATCCGGCCGCGTATTGCCGAGGATTTCCAGGGTGCTGATGCACATGCGCAGATTGCGTTGAATGGCATCCAGTTCGGTCATGGAGATCCGCACTTCCTTGGACACCGACGGCATCAGCGAGCGCAGTTGCACCATTACCGCGTTCAAGCGGCCCATGAGTTTCAAGTGTTCGTCATCGGTGACCGGTTGGCCATTGATGATGCGTCCGTAGATCGTCGCGCAATCGCGCAAGGCATCGGCCAGGTTGTAGCGCCAAGAGAACACCGCGTACAACGGCAGGGCGAAGGAAAACGCCAGGGCCAGGGCGATGCCGATCAGAATATCGACCCCGCGCCATAACCCGTCACTGACTGGATTATCGCCATGCCCGGCGACGATAAACACGGTAATCGCCGACAGCAGCGCCGTGTAGCCGCCCTTGCCGATGGCGTGATACGAGAAAAACCCGCACACCACCGACATCGCAAAATAGGTCAGCCAAGGCATACCAAGCCAGGCCTCTTGTGCCACCAGCAGCAAGCCGACCCCGGCACCGATCAAGGTGCCGATCGCCCGCTCGGCGGCTTTTTTGCCGATGTTGCCGTGGTGCTGCAAACCGCCAATCACCACCAGCATGGTCACCGACGCCCACTCGCCGTGGGGCAGGTGGATGCCGGTGGTCAGCAGGATCGTCGCCAGCAGCCCCAGCGACACCCGCACCGCGTGGATCACCCGGGCATTGCGATAACGCCGATACGGGTCCAGTAACGGGCGTAGCAATCGGCGCATCAGCGGTGGCAGGCGATAAGCTCTCAGATCGGTTCTCCTCAGAAAATGTAATCAGTGGTCAGGAAGCTCGAATCCCGTCCGCGAATGATCTCGCTGATGAGTGCTTTGTTGCTGTCCTGGAACTTGGTCGCCACCAGTGTGCGGATCGAAAAAACCCGCAATGCGTCATGTACCGACAAGGTGCCTTCGGCAGAGTTCTTGCGACCGTTGAACGGGAAGGTGTCCGGGCCGCGCTGGCACTGGGCGTTGATGTTGATGCGCCCGACCTGGTTGGCGAAGGTGTCGACCAGCCGGCCAACCGCCACCGGGTTGGTGCCGAAGATACTCAGTTGCTGGCCGAAGTCCGATTCCAGGACGTAATCGATCACCGTGTCCAGATGCCGGTACGGCACGATTGGCACCACGGGACCGAACTGTTCTTCCTGATAGACGCGCATCTGCGGGTTCACCGGGTACAGCACCGCCGGGTAGAAGAACGACGCGCGCGCTTCGCCGCCATTGGGATTGACCACGGTCGCGCCTTTACTCACCGCGTCGGCGACCAGCGAATGCAGGTAATCGACTTTGCTCGCTTCCGGCAACGGCGTCAGGGCCACGCCGCTGTCCCACGGCATGCCGGGTTTGAGGGTGGCGAGTTTGGCGTTGAATTTCTCGATGAACGACTCGACCACGTCTTCGTGGACGAAGAGGATTTTCAGCGCGGTGCAGCGCTGGCCATTGAACGACAGCGAGCCGGTAAGCGCTTCGCTGACGGCGTTGTCCAGATCCACTTCGGGCAACACGATGCCGGGGTTTTTCGCATCCAGGCCGAGGGCGGCACGCAAACGGTGTGGTTTTGGGTGGAGTTTCTTCAGGTCGCTGGCGGCTTTGTTGGTGCCGATAAACGCGAAGATATCGATCTTGCCGCTGGCCATCAGCGCGCTGACGGTTTCCCGGCCACTGCCGTAGATCACGTTGATCACGCCGGTCGGGAAGCTGTCACGGAAGGCTTCCAGCAACGGGCGAATCAGCAGCACGCCAAGTTTGGCCGGTTTGAACACCACGGTGTTGCCCATGATCAGCGCCGGAATCAGCGTGGTGAAGGTTTCGTTCAGCGGATAGTTGTAAGGCCCCATGCACAAGGCGACGCCCAGCGGTACGCGGCGGATCTGGCCGAGGGTGTCCTGCTCCAGCTCGAAACGGCTGGAGCGGCGGTCAAGTTCCTTGAGCGCGTTGATGGTGTCGACGATGTAATCGCAGGTGCGGTCGAACTCTTTTTCCGAGTCCTTGAGGTTCTTGCCGATTTCCCACATCAGCAGCTTCACCACGGCTTCACGCTGCTGGCGCATGCGCCCGAGGAACGCTTCGACGTGTTGAATGCGTTCAGCCACGCGCATGGTCGGCCACAGGCCCTGGCCACGGTCGTAGGCACGCACGGCGGCGTCGAGGGCGGTCAGCGCGGTTTCGGCATCCAGCAAGGGCGTGCTGCCGAGGATCACTTGTTCGTCGCCATTCTCGCCGGTCAGGTACACCGGGCTGCGAACCTGGGCGAGCGGGCCGTCCCAGGTGCGCAATTGACCATCGACCAGGTATTCGCGCTGCTCGGTCTGGCCGTCGAGGCGGTATTTTTCCGGGATGTCGCTGCTGTCGGGAAACAGATTGCCAAGGATGTGTGCTGTGGTCATGTCGCTACCCCGTCTGGATTCGGTAAGGCGTTGATGAATCGTTTTAGCAGACCTGGGCCTCGCTTGTCATGACCCATCGCAGGTGAGCGTCGCTTATTCAAGATAGACGCTGCTGGCATTAATCGACACCGGCCCTTTGTGGGAGCGGGCTTGCTCGCGAAGGCGGTGTGTCATTCAACACTGATGCTGGCTGACCCACCGCCTTCGCGAGCAAGTCGAATCGTCGCACCGCCGCTCCCACAGGTTTTTTCGGTGGCCTCAGAAGCCCCCCTTAATGTCCCGCAATGCCCTCAACCCCGCGACGTGCCTGGCTTAACGTGGCCTCTCCTTGATCACAATAACAATGTGCCCCCGGCTGGCCGGAGCACCCAACGAGAGGATGGCTATGCCGACAAACAGGTACGCGGCGTTTCTGATCGTCGCCACGTTGCTCAGCGGCTGCGGCGAAGAAGCCAAGCCCACGGCCACCCGCAACGAAGCGGCCAATTCAGCACCCAGCGACGCCGCACTGGCCCAGGTCTACGCCAACAGCTGCCAGCTCTGCCACGCCAATCCTGCCGCCGGCGCACCACTGACCGGCGATAAAAAAGCCTGGGAACCGCGCGTTCAGCAGGGCGCCGACACGCTGCTCGATCACGCGATCAACGGCTACAACGGCATGCCGCCGATGGGGCTGTGCATGCAGTGTTCGGAGGAAGAATTCCTCGCGTTGATTTCGTTTATGTCCGGTCAGTCCATCCAACAATAAGAACGGCAGGTGCACTTCATGACAATGGACCTGACTCGACGTCAGTTACTGCAACGGGCGAGCATCATCGGCGCCTTCACCGCCCTCGGCTCAAGCCCGGCGCTGGCCGAGCTGCTGCGCGCACCACGGTTGATTCCATGGCGCAACTGGTCGGGTGGCCAGAGTTGCCTGCCGGCGGCGCGGTTGGCGCCGAAAAATCTGGATGAGCTCACCCAGGTCATCCGCCAGGCCCCCGGCAAAGTAAGACCGGTCGGCTCGGCGCATTCCTTCAGCGCCCTGGTGCCCACCGACGGCACGTTGTTGTCCCTGAGCTACTTCACCGGATTGCTCGACCACGACCCCAACACGTTGCAGGCCGAATTCGCCGCCGGCACGCCGATGTCACGCATGGGCACGCCGCTGAAAGACATAGGCCAAGCCCTGCAAAACATGGCCGACATCGACTACCAGACCCTCGCCGGGGCGATCTCCACCTCGACCCACGGCACCGGCAAAACCTTTCAATCCTATTCCGCCCACGTCTGCGGCTTGCAACTGGTGACCGCCAGCGGCGAGGTGTTGGACTGTGACAGCAACCGTCATCCCGAAGTCTTCAGCGCGGCGCGGGTTTCCCTCGGCACCTTGGGCGTGGCGACTAAAATCCGCCTGCAAAACCGCCCGGCCTATCGCCTGCGAGAACGCCAGTGGATCGCCAAGACCGAAGAACTGCTGGAAGACCTCGACAAGAACACCCGGGAAAACCAGCACTGGGAAATGCTTGTGGTGACCCATTCCGACTACGCGCTGTCGATCGCCCTCAACGAAACCAACGACCCGGCCACGCCGCCGATCCCGCCGGAGGAAGAGGGCGGCAACGAGTTCGTGACCCTGATCGAGAAGATCGACAAGTACGGCAGCGATTTCCCCGACCTGCGCCGCACACTGCTCAACAACCTGCGCCACCTCGCCAGTTTCGATGACCGGGTCGGCGACTCGTTCGACATCTACGCCAACGTGCGCACCGTGCGCTTCAACGAGATGGAATATTCGGTGCCGGCAGAACTTGGCCCGGCCTGCCTGCGGGAAATCCTCAAGCTGATTCAGGACAAGGACCTGCGCACCTGGTTTCCCATCGAGTACCGCTACGTGAAAGCTGACGACATTCCCCTGAGCATGTTCGAAGGCCGCGACAGTTGCTCGATCTCGGTCCACCAGCATTACCAGATGGACCATCACAACTTCTTCGCCGCCGTTGAGCCGATTTTCTGGAAGTACAACGGGCGGCCGCACTGGGGCAAGTTGCATACCTTGAATGCTAAAAACCTGCAGCCACTGTACCCGCGCTGGCGGGAATTCGTTGAGGTGCGTCAGGCGCTGGACCCCAGCGGCAAGTTTCTCAACGCACATCTGGCGTCGATTCTGGGGGTGAACTGATGGCCGTGAATCGTCGCAATTTCCTGCTCGGGAGTTTGGGGGTTGGCGCTTTACTGGTGGGGGTTGGCGCTTGGTTGCGACCGGGGGATCGGGGCGGTCCCTACAGCGATTATTTTCGAGCGCTGAACCGCGAACTCAAGGACCACGGCCCGATGCGCCCGGTGATGCTGATTGATCTGGATCGCCTCGATCACAACATCGATGTGGTGACGCAATCGGTCCAGCGTGGCGGCAAGCACCTGCGTCTGGTGGAGAAATCCCTGCCGGCGCCGGGGCTGCTGACGTATATCGCCCAGCGCGCCGGGACGAAGCGCCTGATGTCGTTTCACCAACCGTTTCTCAACCATGACGCCGTGCAGTTTCCCGACGCGGATATCCTGCTGGGCAAACCGCTGCCGGTGCGTTCGGCGCAGTTGTTTTATGAAACGCACAAAGGGCCGTTCGACCCGGCGAAGCAGTTGCAGTGGTTGCTCGACACCCCCGAGCGGCTCCAGCAATACCTGGCACTCGCGAAAGGCTTGGGTACGCGATTGCGGGTGAATATTGAACTGGACGTTGGCCTGCACCGTGGCGGTGTCAGCGATGTGGGCGTTCTTGGGCAGATGTTGTCGCTGATCAGCGCCAACCCGCAAAACCTGGAGTTCGCGGGGTTCATGGGTTACGACCCGTTCGTCGGCATGGGTGTGCCGGGGATCCTGGGTTCGCCCGAAGAACTGTTCGGCAAAGTCATGGTGATCTACAACCGTTGCGTCGATTTCACCCGTCAGCAATATCCCGGTCTGTGGCGTGAAGGGTTGACGCTCAACACCGCCGGCAGCCCCAGTTATCGCATGCACGAACAGGAACGCCTGAGCACCGAGGTGTCGGTGGGCACGGCGATGCTCAAGCCGACGCACTACGACTTACCGTCGCTGCTGGACCACGTGCCGGCGGCGTACATCGCCACGCCGGTGTTGAAAAGCACTGGAACGGTGAATATTCCGGCGCTGGATGGCAAGTCGAAGCTGTTTTCGTGGTGGGACGCCAATCAGCGCGAGACGTTTTTCATCTATGGCGGCAACTGGATGGCCGAGTTCGAATCGCCGCAGGGTTTGCAGAGCAATGGGGTGTACGGGCGCAGCTCCAATCAGGAGATGGTGAACGGCTCCAGCGCCGTGGGGTTGGCGGTGGAAGACCAAGTGTTCCTGCGTCCTACCCAGACCGAGTCGGTGTTGTTGCAGTTCGGTGATTTGCTAGCGGTGCGGGGCGGCAGGATTGTCGACGTGTGGCCGGTTTATTCCTGAGCCTGAAACACAAGTGCAGCAATGTTCCGTTAACAATCAGCAGAGGAAGCTCGACGAACAAGCACGACAGGGAGTCATCGATGGCATTTGCAGAACCCGCAGGAGCTCAGAACACGAGCGATTACCGCTACCCCGAGGCGAAATCCGAATCCTGGCTGGCGCTGGCAGCCGGGATCGAGGCCGAGGTGGCGCAGTACTTCATGGTCAGCGCCCGGTGCGGCTGTTTCATGCAGGCGGCGCGCAGCCTCAACGTCAGGACGACGTTGTTGCGCAAACAACTGGCGAAACTGGAAGCGCAGTTGCAGCGCACCCTGTTCAATTTCCAGGGCAGCAATCTGAGCCTCAGCCGTGAAGGGTTGCAACTGCATGCGCAACTGATCGCGTTGGCTCACGAACGCACTTTGCCGCTGGTCGAACAGCCGCTGGTTCGGCTGGCGGTGGCCGAGTCGATCCTGCATGACATCCTCGGTCGCGACCTGATCGCGCTGCTGCGGCGCAATGCCAGCGTGCGCCTGGAGATCATCTCGCTGGACAGCGAACTCGCCTTGCAAGCCGTCAGCGCCGATGTGGTGCTGTGGTTGGGGACCGGCGACACACCGTTGCCCGGACCGACGTTCGCCACCGATGAGCCACAACGCCTGGCGCAACTGGACTATTTTCCGCACATCGCCAAACGCTATTCACGGGTCACGTCCCGCCCGGAAAGCCTCGATGAACTGGCGGATTTCATGCTGGTGCACTGGCAGCACGACCGCCAGATCGACAGCTTCGGGCCCTGGAATCGCCTGGTGGAACAACGCCTGGCCGGGGTCGTGCAGTTGCAGTCCTACGAACTGATGCTGGAAATGACTCGGTGCAGCGCCTGCATCGGCCTGTTGCCTGGCTATATCAGCCGCTTCGACCGCGCGCTGATTGCCCTGCCGGGGTTGTTCAGCGAGCCAATGCAGCGCCAGGCGTGGCTGGCGGTGAATGCCCATTCCCGGCAGCAAACCGAAGTGCAGGAACTCGCCGAACTGATCCGCCACACCTTCCATGAGCGTCGGGACTGGTTCGAAAGCTGACGCCAATCCCCTGTGGGATCGGGCTTGCTCGTGAAGGCGTCGTGTCAGCCACTTTCAACGTTGAAGGTTAAACCGCCTTCGCGGGCAAGCCTTGCTCCTACAGTCGATCATCATCGAACACACATTCCGCGTTCACCACAGATCCCCTGTAGGAGCGAAGCTTGCTCGCGAAGAGGCCCTGCCAATCAACTCAGTCAGCCGGCTCCTGTTACACCCGCGCCCGAATCTGCCGCCCCAACACATCCATCACATCACACCCATCACGCCGCCGCATGTGCCAATTGCTGCACATCCGCACCCTTGGCCTGGGAGATATCCAGACTGGCCAGACTCTCCATCATCTGCGTCCCCGCCAGAAACCGCGCCGAGGCATTGCTGTGCAACACGTCCAATGGCGCTTGCGTGGCCACCACCAGCGCCGGGATATCGCGCTCGTTGTGGGTCATCGGCACATGCGCATTCATGCCTCACCTCCCGCTTGCGCCGCATGCATGCCGTCGATGGAGGCCTGCAACAATGAACTTGCGGTGCCGAGCATCTGTTTGCTCGCCCAGCGTAACGTCGCGATGTGCTCCGGGCGGGTGGCGTGAGGGGCTTGATGGGCGAGGGCTTCGGCGCAACTGAGGTAGACCGAGGCGTGCTCCAGCGCGTCGAGCAGCGGGATGCCGGGTTGGACGGCGAAGAGGTGATGGTCGATGTGATCGCAGGGGGCGAAGGGGGTGGATTTTGTGGTTGCGTCTGTCATTGGTTTAACTCTTGAGATAAGTAGGAGTTACCACTTCCTCGCCGTCAAACGAATGGTGGCAACTGTGCGCAGGTTGACGGACCGGTCTCAAGTACCCGGCGCACCCGAAGGTGCCCCACGCACAGTCACCATAGGACTTTGCTGCGGACGAAGTTGTTCGCGTGCGAAGTTAAGGAAACCATACGTCTTGAGATGCAGCCCGAGCCGTCAAACCCGATCACGAATGAGTCGTGACAGGCGCGAGGATAGGGAGTGAGGGCAGGGCAGTCAACCGCCTAATAAACCGAAATATCCGCTCTGCCTGTAGGCCTTTTTTCTGATCCGACAACACCTATTTGGGCGAGTGAGTTTCCCCCGTTGGGCCGCTTTGCAAATAATTGTTCTCCCTAAATTGCTCTTAAGTTTTGAAGGAGAAGTAGTCGAAAAATGTAAAACCACCATCTGATTCGAATTCGATTTTATGAACACCTTTTATTGATATATCAAACTTCTGCATTTGTGTGTAGGGAGGAGTCCCGGCATTTAGTATTTTGTGATCCAAGTAGTTTCCGTTAATGTCAAAAAAATTAACTGTTGTAAAGGCTTCGACCCAGTCTTGCTGTGCCATGTACCAGAAGCTTATATTGGAGCAGGTAAATTTAAGTTCCATTCTCATTCTCGGCTTGGTATTTAAGCTAGGCTTTGGTTCGGACTCTAGGTAATTAAAGGCTGTATCGCTTTGCATGATTAGTATGTTTCCGGATATCTGTCCAGGTATGACTGGGAAATTGTATTTGTGATCGGTAATGTGTACGAATGCATCTCCCGGAATAGAAAAGTTAGTGATTTTCATTGTTGTTATTTCAATGCTTTGATTCGGAAGAAGCTCTACTAAAGGTGCCTCGTCAAAGTTCTCGTCTATAGTTTTTGGCTTGTGTTTAAGTGTGTAGATATGCATTGGAAAAAAAACAGCATCATCCTTGGATGCTCCCCCTTGGAACGAAACACTCGTCGGAATTGTTACGTTGCTTTCGTCCGCCAACCCCTCCAACCAACTACGCGGCAAAACTTTCCCTCGAAGACCTCCCGCTATCTCAGTAGGTGTCACAAGGTGCGCATTCAATACCGGATGTTTATTGCTACCACTTTCTGCATCCATCCAAGTAGGTTGTCTTTCTTTAATCCCGATCCACTTGTCCACATCAATAGTCGCATCCCCCTCAAACGTACTCAGGTCCAGCACCAACCCCTGCGCCTGATTAATCACCGGCGTCGGCAACCGCGTATCGCCATCCGCAATCTTCATCACCTGCAACCGCAGCGCTTCAGACCGCCCAATCTCCACCCCATTACGCGAGTAAATCCAAAGTACCGACAACGCCTCCCCATGCCGCTGCACCAAATACTCAGGGCTCAACGTAAAGTTCGCCCGCTTGTTCGCGTTAAGTGGCACTTCCGGAAACGGCACTGCCCCCGACGGCGGATTGACTTCGACCAATTGCGCCGTGTCTCCAGTCAAGGCGGGAAGATGCTCGACCCGCACCGTCACACCATCCGGATACGCCAGCGCGTCAATCGGGCTGGTAGCCCCCACCAGAAACGGCGGTCTCAACTCGACGGCGCCTTCACCAATAACCCGTGCAATCGCAGTGCGTGAGGTGGCTATCACCACATTGTTGCGAACCAACTCATACCGGGCGCGCACCACGCTGTTGGGCAACACCTTGGCGTTATCCACCATTAGTTTGTAGGTGAAGGGCACACGGGTAACGTCGGCGGTGATCAGTTGATCCGCCACCGGACCGGTGGGCGGTGTGGCGGTGTAGGCCACGCGAATACCATCGTTGACCTGCCACACCGGTGCAAAGGTATGCACCGATACCGTCAGGTCTTTTGTCCCGAGTTTGATCAGGTCAATGGTCGCCGGGTCATCGCTCGGGTCATCCGGGTCTTCGGCCAGGTCCGGGGCCACGAGTTGGCGTCCGGCCAAATCCACATCCACCACCTGTGACGCCGACCACGGCGCATCGGGATCAGGACCATTCCCACACTGGTCGGTGACGGTGTAGGAAATGTTGAATTGGGGGTGATCGCCGCCTGCGGCCAGGTCCGCGCGCGTCACGGTAAAGCACACCTTCACCGGCGTGGCCGAACCCGGCAGTGGTGCCTCCAGCGGGGTGACGGTGTGGTAGACATCATGCCCGTTGAGGTTCAGGCGAATCCGATCGTAGGCGCGGCAAAACGGGTAGGAAACGCAGACCGGCACACCGGCCACCGGGAAGTCCGGGCCGACGTCGTTCTTGATCTCATCCGGCAGCAACAACTCCAGCTCGGAGTGGCCATCGTTTTCACCTGGGCCGGGAGCGCGGTCCTGATTGCCGGGGCGGACGAGGTTATAGAGCAACTCCAGCAGCGGCTCCGAGGTACCTCGGTTCTGGCTGCCGCGCACCACGGAGTAGGAGAGCTTATGGAGGGTGTCCTGCTTCAACATATTCTTGGGGATGTAGAGCGCGACGGTGTCGGAGTCGGACTGCGTCTGCCTGCTGTCGATGCCGTTGTACTCGTCCAGGTTGAGGAACACCGTGTCGCCCGCTTCCTGATCCGGATAAGGATTGACCTCCACTTTGGCGCCCATTGGCTCCAGGTCATAAATGCGCTTTGGCACGCCGTAATGAGCACCGATGACCGGTGTGGTGGCGCCGGGCATTCTGGGTGGATAGAGGACCAGGACGGTGTCATCGGAAGAGGGAGTGGTTGGCATGATGTGGACTCCTTGCGCAATCAGAGAAGGGCTGGAGTGATCAAACCTCGGCTGGAGGGGGTTGGCTACTGTCAGAAATTACAGGTAAGGGGAGGTTTTGGACGAGTGGTCAGTGGCTCTCAAAACTGATTTTTAAACACACCACAGATCCTTTGTGGGAGCAGGCCCTCTCCCACATTTGGATCTCGCCACGCAGGTAGATCGCGGTTTAGAGTAAGCGGCCATTCAAGGAAGAATCACCATGACGACCACCGACCCCAGCATCACCATTCAGCGCTTCAACGAATCCCACATCGACGGCATCACCGCGCTCTACAACGACCCGGCGATTACCCGTCAAGTCCTGCAAATGCCCTTTCAATCCACCGAAGTCTGGCGCAAACGCCTGATGCCGGACAACGAGCGGGTGGTGCAACTGGTGGCGCTGTATCAGGGCGCGGTCATCGGCAATATCGGGCTGGAGCAGTTCTCGCGGATCCGCCGCAGCCACGCCGGCAGCATTGGCATGGGTGTCGCCGGGGAATGGCAGGGCAAGGGCGTCGGCTCGAAACTGCTGGCCACGGCGCTGGATATCGCTGACAACTGGATGAACCTGCGCCGGGTCGAACTCTCGGTGTATGCCGACAACGCCGCGGCCATTGGCTTGTACCGCAAGTTCGGTTTTGAAGACGAAGGCCTGTTTCGCGACTATGCCGTGCGTGACGGCGTGCTGGTGGATGCCTTGAGCATGGCGCGTCTGCGTGCCACGCCCAAGGCCGGTTGAGTCACTCGCCTAATGCGAACGCCACCGCCGCCTGCGCATGCAGTTCGGTGGTGTCGAGCAGGGGCAGGGCGCTGTGCTCGGGTTTGATCAGCAGGCCGATTTCCGTGCAGCCGAGGATGATCGCCTGGGCGCCACGTCGGGTCAGGGACTCGATGACTTGCTGGTAGACCTTCCGCGATGCCTCGCTGATCACGCCAACGCACAATTCGTCGTAGATGATTCGATGCACGGCCTGACGCTCCTTGACGTCCGGTACCAGCACTGTCAGTCCCTTGGCTATCAGGCGATCCTTGAGAAAGTCCTGCTCCATGGTAAACGCGGTACCCAGCAACCCGACTTTCAGCGCGCCGGCATCGACTGCCGCCTGGCCGGTCGGGTCGGCGATATGCAGGAACGGAATGCCGATCGCCGCCTGAATCTGCCCGGCCACCTTGTGCATGGTGTTGGTACACAGCACCACGCACTCGGCGCCGCCAGCCTCCAGCCTGCGCGCGGCATCCACCAGGATTGCGGCCGCATCGTCCCAGCGCCCGGCGTGCTGGGCCTGTTCGACAGGCCCGAAGTCGACGCTGTACATTAGCAATTGCGCCGAGCGCAACGGCCCGAGACGGTCCCGGACCTGCTGGTTGATGAGGCGATAGTATTCGGCGCTGGACTCCCAGCTCATGCCGCCGATAAGGCCGATGGTGCGCATGCTGTGCTCCTGTTTTTTGGCAACCCTTTGATAGAGAGTCTCCCGTGGATCCGCGCTTCGATCTATCAGGAAATTTCACATGCTGAGCCAAAGCCTGCTGGGCGATAAAATCGGCCTGCATCTGCTGCCGCGCGCGGCCTACAGCGCCCGGGACCCGGCGCAGTGGCACACGCTCGGCGTGACTCTGGAGCGCCAGCAAGGCGTGCACGCCATCGATTCCGACCATCGGGTGGACTTCGACACGCTGCCCGGCGTTCTTGCACATACCCCGGTCGGCGTGGAAGTGTTTTCCGAATCTGCCAGTGGCGGCGAATACCTGTTGCTGCGGCTGGATGAACCGTTTGCCCGGCAGCATCTGCCTGCGGTTAGCCATCGGGTGCAGTCACCGGGGCACGTTCAGGCGCTGGGGCTGGCTCGGACTTTGCGCCGCTTGATTCTCAACCCCCAACCTGACGGTCTGGCGCTCGAACAAGCGGCATTGCAGTTGGTGGGGCAGGCGAGTCTGCAAGTCGACTCCCGAACCACTCCCAAAGCCTTCGCCCGAGTCCTCGATCAAATCGCCGAGCAGTTCCATCAACCCCTGAGCCTGGAGCAGTTGGCCGTGACTTACGGACACAACGAGCTGCGGTTTCTGCGCGATTTCACCCGCACCATCGGCCTCACACCCCACGCCTACCTGATCGAAGTCAGGCTCCAGGCTGCGCGCCGCATGATCGAGCAAACCGATCTGCCCCTGGCCAGCATCGCCCTCGACGCCGGGTTCGCCCATCAGTCGCACATGGGCAGCGCCTTTCGCAAACACCTGGCCATGACCCCCAGCCAGTACCGCTCACGCTTTTAGTCGTACGCCGGCCGCTGGCATCTGCCATGCTCAAAGTCCGCAGCACTGCTTCAACCAAAGGAACATGGCAATGGACAACGTACAGCAACTGGGCGAGATGCTTCGTCACTACGCAGAAAGCGAAGCGCACAAGAAGCAATTGTTTGAATCGCAATCGGCCGTGTGGGCGACGCGCATTGGTGAGCTGTTCGATCAGATCCAGCACTGGCTGGAACCGGTCCAGACGCCGAACCTGCTGGAAGTGAGCCGCGAAGTGTACGTCGCGTCCGGCCCAAGCGTGCCGGTCGAGGCCTCGACCTTCAAGACCGAAAAGCTGACGGTGGTGATCGCCGGCAAACCAGTGGAATTCGTGCCGGACGTGATGGGCGCCGGTGGCCAGATTTCCCTGGCGGTGATGGGCCTGACAGCGGCGCGTTACGGCAGCATTTCCCTGGTGTGCCTGCCGCCGTCTGCCAACTGGCAATGGCGCAAGACCAATGGGCTGAAAGACCCGGATACCTTTAGCCTCGACGCGAACTTCCTGGCGCAGCAGTTGCAGAGCCTGATCCCCCGCGAGCGCGGCTGATCCATAACCCTGTGGGAGCGGGCTTGCTCGCGAAAGCGGAGTGTCAGGCGACATTTTTATCGACTGAACGGACGCCTTCGCGAGCAAGCCCGCTCCCACAGTGGATTGGCGTCGCATCAAATTTCGATATTCCCCCACCCCGGCTTCGCCCCTTCCGGCGCCACCGCCTTCACCTTCTTCCCCGTCGCCAACTCAACCCGTCGCGCCACCTCCGGGTCATCGGCGAACGGCATCAGGCTCGCGTCCTCGAGGCTCTCGGGCGTCTGGTGTTTCAAGCAATACTCGATTGCCAGCCAAAACCCGACGACCCCCAACAGATTTAACGCCATCTCGATCATCTCAAACCTCACGCAATCTGCGCTTCGCGCTCGGCCATGGATACGTCCGCCACTCGCACGGTGCGCCAGGTGTTGTAGGCCATCAGCAGCATGCCGCTGAGGAAGAACACGCCACCGGTAAACCGCACGACGAACCCCGGATGGCTGGCCTGCAAGGCTTCGACGAAGGAATAGGTCAGCGTGCCGTCGTCGTTGATCGCGCGCCACATCAGGCCTTGAGTGATGCCGTTGACCCACATCGACGCGATGTACAGCACCGTGCCAATCGTCGCCAGCCAGAAGTGCAGGTTGATCAGCGGCGTGCTGAACATCTGCTCGCGGCCGAAGACTTTCGGCACCATGTGGTAGATCGCGCCGAAGGTGATCATCGCCACCCAGCCGAGGGCGCCGGCGTGGACGTGGCCGATGGTCCAGTCGGTGTAGTGGGAGAGGGCGTTCACAGTCTTGATCGCCATCATCGGCCCCTCGAATGTGGACATGCCGTAGAACGCCAGCGAGAGCACCAGGAAACGCAGGATCGGGTCGGTGCGCAACTTATGCCAGGCGCCGGACAGCGTCATCATCCCGTTGATCATCCCGCCCCAGCTCGGCGCGAGCAGGATCAGCGACATCGCCATGCCGAGGGACTGCGCCCAGTCTGGCAGCGCGGTGTAGTGCAAATGGTGCGGACCGGCCCAGATGTAGAGGGTGATCAGCGCCCAGAAATGCACGATCGACAACCGGTAGGAATACACCGGTCGACCCACCTGTTTCGGCACGAAGTAATACATCATCCCGAGGAACCCGGTGGTCAGGAAAAAGCCCACTGCGTTGTGCCCGTACCACCACTGCACCATGGCGTCGGTGGCCCCGGAATACACCGGATAGGATTTGAACCAGTCCACCGGAATCGACAGGTGATTGACCACGTGCAGCATGGCGATCACCACAATGAACGCGCCGAAAAACCAGTTGCCGACGTAGATGTGCTTGGTCTTGCGCTGCACCACCGTGGTGAAGAACACGATGGCGTAGGCGACCCACACCACGGTCATCCACACCGCGCCGGAGAACTCGATCTCGGCGTATTCCTTGGTGGTGGTGTAGCCCAGCGGCAGGCTGATCAGCATGATCACGATCACCGATTGCCAACCCCAGAAGGTGAACGCCGCGAGCGTGTCCGAGTACAGCCGCACCTGGCAGGTACGCTGCACCGCGTAATAACTGGCGGCGAATTGCGCGCTGCCGGCAAAGCCGAAAATCACCAGGCTGGTGTGCAGCGGGCGCAAGCGGCCGAAGGTGGTCCACGGCAGGTCGAGGTTCATCTCCGGCCATACCAGTTGCGAGGCGATCCACACGCCCATGGCCATGCCCACCACGCCCCAGACGATGGTTGCCACGATGAATTGGCGGACGACCTTGTAGTTGTAGGCCTGTCCGATTGTTGCTGTGCTCATGGTCAGTTCATCCATGCAGAGTCTTGCCAGGCCACCCGGTCTGGCATGGGATGCACTGTAGAAACCTCGCAGGAAACAAAACAGACTCAGGAAAACTCGATTTATGCGGATCAGATACGGAGCATACCTGCGGCCATCTGCCGCGCTCTGATACGGTTTTTTAGCTTTCAGGTGGGTCTGTAACGCGCTGCGCCGCAGGTTCATAGTCGCTGCCATAAACCCCGTAGCAGCTGTCGAGCACCGCGAGGCAGCGTTCGGCGGCGAAGCCGTCGCAAACTCTGTGTTCGCGGTCTGCCTGATGCACCGCGTCGCCTGATTTCACGACGGCTTCGCCGCCGAACGCAGCCTCGCGGTGCTCGACAGCTGCTACGGGTCAATCCTGATGAGGTAGCGAGATGTATCAGTACGACGACTATGACCGGGCGCTGGTGTTCGAACGGGTCGCGCAGTTTCGCGATCAGGTCGAGCGTTTCATGGCCGGTGAATTGAGCGAAGAAGAGTTTCTGCCGCTGCGCCTGCAAAACGGCCTGTACATGCAGAAGCATGCGTACATGCTGCGGGTGGCGATTCCCTATGGCACCTTGAGCGCCGGGCAGATGCGTATCCTGGCGAGCATCGCCCGGGATTACGACCGTGGCTACGGCCACTTCACCACCCGGCAGAACATGCAGTTCAACTGGATCGAACTGGCCCAGGTGCCGGACATCCTCGAACGCCTGGCCCAGGTGGAAATGCACGCGATTCAGACCTCCGGCAATTGCGTGCGCAACATCACTACCGAAGCCTTCGCCGGGGTCGCGGCGGATGAACTGATCGACCCGCGCCCGCTGGCGGAAATCCTCCGGCAGTGGTCAACCATCAACCCGGAATTCCTGTTTCTGCCGCGCAAGTTCAAGATCGCCATCTGCTCGGCGAAACAGGACCGCGCGGCGATCATGATGCATGACATCGGCCTCTATCTTTACCCCGGCACCGACGGGCAAATGCTCTTGCGAGTGATCGTCGGCGGTGGCCTCGGGCGTACGCCGATCCTCGGTTTGCAGATTCGCGAAGGCCTGCCGTGGCAGCATTTGTTGTCTTACGTCGAAGCGGTGCTGCGGGTCTACAACCGCCACGGTCGGCGGGATAACAAGTACAAGGCGCGGATCAAGATCCTGGTGAAAGCCCTCGGCATCGACGCCTTCGCCAAGGAAGTCGAGGAGGAGTGGCAGCACCTCAAGGACGGCCCAGCGCAATTGACCGACGTCGAATATGAGCGCGTGGCCAGTGCCTTCGTCCCGCCGATGTATCGTGCGCTGGCGGGCACCGACCTGGATTTCGGTACGCGCCTGGCGCAGAACCCGGCGTTCGCCCGCTGGGTCGCGCGCAACGTGCAGCCGCACAAAGTGCCGGGTTACGCCAGCGTGGTGCTCTCGACCAAACCGGGCATCGCGTCTCCGCCGGGGGACGTCACGGCCGAGCAGATGGACGCGGTGGCCGACTGGTCGGAGCAATTCGGTTTCGGCGAGATCCGCATCGCCCATGAACAGAACATCGTGCTGCCGGACGTGACCAAGGCTGACCTGTATGCGCTGTGGTGCCTGGCCTGCGACCAAGGCCTGGGCTGCGCCAATATCGGCTTGCTGACCGACATCATCGCTTGCCCTGGCGGCGACTTTTGCGCGCTGGCCAACGCCAAGTCGATCCCTATCGCCCAAGCCATTCAAGGCCGATTCGAAGACCTGGATTACCTGCATGACCTGGGCGATATCAGCCTCAACATCTCCGGCTGCATGAACGCCTGCGGCCATCACCACATCGGCAATATCGGCATTCTGGGCGTCGATAAAAATGGCAGCGAGTGGTACCAGATCACCCTCGGCGGCGCTCAGGGCAAGCACAGCGCGTTGGGTAAAGTGATCGGGCCGTCCTTCAGTGCCGCTGAAGTGCCGGATGTGATTGAGCGGATCATCAGCACCTTCGTGCGTTACCGCGAAAGTGAGGAGTTGTTCGTCGATACGGTGCAACGCATTGGGTTGGAACCGTTCAAGGAACGGGTTTATCCGAAAGTGCTGGAGGCGTCGGCATGATTAATCTATTGCGCTTGGAGGAGGGTGTGGCGCGGATTGATCGGGATGACCCGTGGACGTTGGTGCGGGAGATCGACGCTGAGTTGCCGGCGGGCCGCTTGATTCTGCCGCTGGCCCGCTGGCTTGATAACCCGGCGCGACATGCTGTCTGGCTTGGGCCGGATGATGAGGTGGAAAGCCTGAAATCCTGCTTCAACCTGCTGCCGCTGATTGCGCTGGATTTTCCGAGCTTTCGTGATGGTCGTGGTTATAGCCAGGCGTATCTGTTGCGGACTCGACTGGGGTGGAAAGGTGAATTGCGTGCGATTGGCGATGTGCTGCGCGATCAGCTGAGTCACATGCGCCAATGCGGGTTTGATAGTTTTGCGGTGCGCGAGGAAAAGTCGGCTGAAGATGCGCTCAAGGGGCTGGCGGGGATGAGTGTGTTGTATGGGCGTTCGGTGATTGAGCCGCGTCCATTATTCCGGCGCCGCTGAGCTTTCTGTAGCAGCTGTCGAGCAACGCGAGGCAGCGTCCGGCGGCGAAGCCGTCGTAAACCCTGCGTTAACGGTCAGCCTAATACACCGCGTTAGGTGATTTCACGACGGCTTCGCCGCCGGACGCTGCCTCGCGTTGCTCCTCAGCTGCTACAGGGCGTAGTCAGGGAGTGTTTTTGCTTGGGCCGGTACTGGCATTTTGGTAGAGTCCGCTGCATTGGCTACATGGACGAAATCAAGAAGGGAGTCTGGCGTTGTGAGTTTCGGCAAAAAGATTTTGGGGCTGACGGCATTTCTGCTGATGCTGACCCTGTGGGGCGGCTACATCTACGTTTTCCAGGAAAACCGCGGCGGGCAGTTGGGTGGCGCCTACGACAGCACCGCTTGGTGCGGTACGCCACCGTCGGCCGACGCGCTGTCCCAAGGCAAGGATCAACTGACCCTGCGCGTCACCAACAACCTGCGCGGCGAGTTCATGCTCGGTGGTTCGGTGATCGTTTCCGAGCGTACCTTCAATCGCTATGACCTGGGCCGCAACGAACTGCGCCTGCGCCTGGAACCGCTGCAGTGGTCGTTCGGCGCCGCGCCGATCTTCCTGGAGCAGGTCAGGATCAAACCCCTGAGCCGCAACCTCGCCGCCGACAACAAAAGTGCCTACGCCGAACTGGAGTCGCGACCGATCGGCGTGCAGGGTCGCACCACCGACTTTCCCTTCGACACTTACCGCTATGGTTACAAACCGGTGCTGTATTACCTCAAGGGCAACGAGCGCATTGACCTGCGTTTCCGCCACATCACCACCGTGATGGAGATGTCGAACACCTTCACCCCAATTCAGAAATACAACCGCGCCGAATACATCAACGAGAAAAGTCCGCTGGTGCGCGATGAGGATTACAAGCCTTACGCGACCACGGAATGCGCGTTCAGCGTCGAGCGCAAAGGTTCGTTCAAGGTGATTGTGCTGCTGCTGTTGCTGGTGATCTGCCTGCCGCTGATGCATGTGTTTTATCGCGATGAGCCGGGGGTCGACTTTCTGGCCACGCTGGTGGGGGTTGCTGCGGCCCGGGTGTTGTTGGTGGGGCCGTTGCAGGATTTTCAGTTGTACAACATCGATTTCTTGTTTGGCGCGGCGATTTTGCTGGTGGGAACGGTGTCGCTGGTGAAGGCGATGCGGGCTAATAGTCGGCGGGCGTTGGCGGCTCAGAGCGGGTCGACCTGGTGAATCCCGTAGCAGCTGTCGAGCAGCGCGAGGCAGCGTTCGGCGGCGAAGCCGTCGTGAAATCAGGCAGCGCGGTTTTTCAGGTAAACCGCGTGCGCAGGGTTTGCGACGGCTTCGCCGCCGAACGCTGCCTCGCGCTGCTCGACAGCTGCTACGGGGCGGGTTATTTCAACGCCGGATCCCCCATGTTCATTTTTTTCCAGCCCTGCAACAACACCTGGGCTTTCGGCTCCTGGCCGTTTTCCAGGTAATACTGGATCAGCGACAACCGCGCATTCCGATTCGCCGGCTGCACTTTCAATAGCCTTTCCAGCTCAAGGCACGCCTCATCCACCTTGCCACTGTCATGCAGCGCCACCGCCAGCACATACCCGTACTGCGCACTCTGCGGCTCCAGCGTGGCGGCTTTGTGCAGCAGCGGCATCGCTTGCGCGGGTTTCCCCGCACGAATCAGCGACAGTCCTTGGGTGTGTACCAGCAGGGCGGCGTCCGGGTGATCCTTGACGCTCTGCTCCAGGAGCGTTTGCGCTTCAGAACCGCGGCCACTGGCCTCCAGCCATTGCACCAGCGTCACCAGCGCCGGGTAAAAGTCCGGATCACGCTTGAGGGCGGCACGAAGCAGCGGTTCGACTTCTTCCGTACGACCACTGGCCTGATACAGCATCGCCAGGTTGAGGTTGGCCTCGGCGCGTTCCGCCAGACTTTTCTGCACGTCCTCGTATTCGGCAATGGCCGCGTTCCAATTGGCCTGGGCGTTGCCCAAACCATTGCGGGCGACGTTCAGCAGATCCCGGGCGGCGACGATCCGTACCGCTTTCACCGGATCACCGAGCAATGGCGTCAGCAGCGGCGCGCGTTCCGCTGGCGGCAGGAACGCACTGATCGCCCGCACCGCACTTTCCCGCACTTGCGGCGCCGGGTTGCTCAGGTCCTGGGTCGCCAGTTTCAGTGCCTGGTCGCTCGGGTACAGCGGCAATTCGGCCAGCAGGGTCGCCCGTTGGATCGCCGGCAGATTGCTGCGCTGTAACTGCTCATACAAAGTTTGCGCGGCGCCCGGTTGACCGTTGCGGATCAGCCACAGGCTTTCGTCGTAACGCGGCGCCTGAACCGGCGAAGCGTTGGCGGTGTTCCACAGTTTGAACTGCTCGGTGACCTTGTCCCCGGCCTTGCCCTGGTGACAGGACAGGCAGGCGTCCGGCGTGCCGAGTTTCGCCGCCCGCTCAGGGTTGGGAATGCTGAAGCTGTGGTCATGGCGGAAGTCGTTGCCCATGTAGAACTTGCCCGGCATGTGGCAATCCACGCACTGCGAACCCGGTTGACCCATGGTGTGGCGGGTGTGTTCGATGGAATCGTAGTTCTTCGCTTGCAGCCCGTTGCCATCGACGCCTTCCACCGCAGTCTTGCCGGCGCTGTTGTGGCATTGCAGGCACACGCCGTTGCCCGGTGCCTTGAGTTCGGTGCTGTGCGGATTGTGGCAGTTGCTGCAACGCACACCCTTGTCGAACATTTTGCTCTGGGCGAAGGAGCCGTGTTCGAACACTTCGTCCTTGATCTTGCCGTCCAGCGCATACAGTTCGCGGGTGAGGGTGCTCGGCAGGTAGTCGTCCATCAAGCGCTTGCCGACGGTGTAGCCATCGCCCAACGGCGCGCGGCGTGAGTGGCAGCGCGCACAGGTTTCCAGTTCGACGGTGGCGTTCTTGTCCTTGAGATCGACGGCAAACCCGGCGTGGATCAGATCGGTTTTTTTCGCCGTCCATTCGAGGTGATTGGACGCCGGCCCGTGACACGCCTGACAGCCTACACCGAGGCTGTTCCAGTGACTTTCAAAGGTGTTTTTAGCCGCATCGAAATTGCGTTTGTAGCCCGTGGTATGGCACTCGACGCACATGAAGTTGGCGTTCTGGCTCGGCTTGCTCCAGTGCAGCGGATTCTTGAAGTTCACCCCCTGGCCCGGATACAGATGAAACCAGCGGTGCTTCTCGGTATCCCACGCCACGCCCAAGGCTTGCAACCGACCTTCGCCGACCTCGATCAGGTATTGCTGCAGCGGCGCGATACCGAAGGTGTAGGCCACCTTGAAATCCGCATTCTTGCCGTCGATCCCCTGCGTGTTGACCCAGAAATCCTCACCCTTGCGCGAGAACACCGTGGTCTCTTTTTCGGCCTTGAAGGTGACGTTGTTGAAGTCCCCCAGCATCGTTTCGGCCGTGGCCGGCTGCATCGCCAATTGGTGATGGGAGCCTTGCCAGTCCTTGACCTGCTCGGTGTGGCAGCCCTGGCATTGTTGTTCATCGACCATCGTCGCCGGGGCCGCAGCCACCACCGGTTTTATCGGTTGCACGACCGGCGCGCTGACCGCGACAGGCTTGGGCGGGGCCGGTGTGCTGCTATGGAGCAGAAACCAGCCAATCGCCGCTACAGCCAACAGCAAGACGCCGATGGTGACGGGAAACAGGTAGCGGTTAATCAGGGTCGGTGGCGAATCAGGGTTTGGGTTTACAGCTTTATTTTTATGCTTCGGCATTGCGACTTCCGTAGTCCGAGTGCGTTGGCCGCTGAGGGCGCGCTTTTTGAAGCTCGATGCAGCTTTGCTGGATGGCACGCGTCTGTCAAATAGGCTTTGTGCGCTGAGCCACAGCCTTAGATGAATCTTCCGTGATGCTGGCGGCAGATAATTGATATTTGGCTATAACTACCTAGTCCCGTTGCGTTATCGATCCTCTTACAGGAGTTACAGCATGAAGCTTGCGTTAATGATGAGCACACTGTGCATCGCCTCGATCGGGGTGGTCGGCTGCTCCAGTAAAGTCGTCGAACCAGACCAGTATTCGGGGTTTCTCAAGGACTACAGCCAGCTCAAGGAAGCCAAGTCGCCGTCGGGCGCCGAGGTCATGCGCTGGATGGACCCTAAACTCAACATCGATAAATTCACCAGCGTCTACATCGAGCCGACGCAGCTCTATCCCAAGCCGCAAGCCACGGTGAAAATTCCCCAGGCCACGCTTAACGGCATCACCGGTTACTACGACCAGGCGCTCAAGCGCGAACTGGGTAAATCCCTGCCATTGGCCGCCGGTCCAGGGCCGGGCGTGATCGTGGTGCGAGCGGCGATTACTGCCGTGAGCAGCAAGACCGAAGGCCTCAAGCCCTATGAAGTGATCCCGATTGCGTTAGTGGCAGCGGCGGTCAGTACGGCCAGCGGGATTCGTGATCAGGAAACTACCTTGGCCACGGAAGCGGTGTTCCTCGATGGCGGCAACAACAGTGTGGTAGCCCAGGTTGTGCGCAAGGGCACCGGCAAACCGCTGGAGAACGACACTCAGGTGATGAAGGCCGATGACGTTAAAAGCGTGATCGATGGCTGGGCTTCGGATTTGCATCAGTCGTATCTGAAACTCAAGTCCAAGTAATGTATTGAGGCTTAGGGCCCCTTCGCGGGCAAGCCTCGCTCCTACGGATATGTAAACCTGTAGGAGCGAGGCTTGCCCGCGATGGCGGTCTGCCAGGCGCCGCATCACTCCCCGACAAACCACCGGTAATACGGATTCCCTCCATCCCCACGCATCACCTCGCCAATATCCCTGGCCCAGGCATCACGGTCCCCGTCATAGGCATGCAAACTCGCCCGATAAAACTGCATCAGGCGCTGGCGGTGGGCGTTCATTCGTTCGCTGAACCCCGCATCGGCATTCACCAGCGGTGGCGCGACGTGCAGGTCCAGCAACGCCGGCAGCACGCGGCTGATTTCCTTGGCGCGGACCCACGGCGCGTACTCGATGCGCGGTTGATCGTCGGTCACCGGTGCAGCGTCAGCGGCGAAACGTTCGAGCCCCGCGCGATCGGTTACCCAGGTCGCGAGCAACGCAGCGGCCGAGCCAATGCCCACGTCCTGCAACGTGCTGCGAACGCTCTCCTGCTGGAAGCGCTGGGTGATTTTCGCCGCATCCAGTTCGATCGGTTGCATGGAGCCCACCAGCAGCATTTCGTGGAACTCGCTGGTCCACAGGGTGGCGTAGGGGTAGACGTCGAGGAAGCTGCGCACCAGCGAGCGTGAGTCGTCGATATTCTGGGTCGGCAGTGGCAGCCACTGCGCAACCAGTCCGTTTTTCTCCAGACGGCTGGCGGCCAATTGGTAGAAGTCCCGGGAATACAGATTCACCACCCCGGCAGCAGAGGGCGGTGGTGGTTCGAGGGTGATCAGGTCGTAGGTCTGCGGGTTGCGCAGCAGTTCCTGACGGCCATCGCGCAGGCGCACATCGACCCCCGGATTGGCAGCGGCATTGAAGTTGCCCTCAAACAGCGGCGCAGCCTTGACCACAGACGGCAACAACTCGGCGGCCACCCGGTGTTCCAGCCCCGGATAGCGAGTCAGGGCGCCCGCCGTGATGCCGGTGCCGAACCCGATCACCAGCGCCGAGCGCGGTTCGCCGTTATGGATCAGCAGCGGTAACAGCGCCTGGATGCGCATATAACGCAGGGACGGCATCGCGTCGCCCGTGTTGGAAACACCCTGGATGTACAAGCGCTGAAAGGCCTTCTTGCCCTTGCCCTGTGTGACCACCGCCACCGTGCCGCCACGTCCTTCTTCATAGAAAGCCAAGGTCGCATTGCGCGCGCCGGGCAGCAGGCTCGCGAGTTTGTTGACCGGGGTGAAAATCGCCAGCGCCACGGACAGCAAAGCAATCGCGACCACGGCCTGACGCCGGCCTTTCTTCACATGGTGACCTTTACGCACCGCGAAATAACCGATCCCGGCGGCGACAATCGCCAGTAGCCCAAGAGTGCGCACCAGCCCCAGCAACGGGATCAACAGGAAACCGCAAAGCATCACACCTACAATCCCACCGAGGGTATTGAACGCCACCACCGCGCCGACATCCTGGCCAACCCGCTCGCGACCCACGCTCAAGCGCAACGCCAGGGGAAACGCCGCGCCCAGCAGCAACGTTGGCACAAACACAATGCTCAACGCCGCCACCGCAAACCGCGTGCTCATGCCCAGCAGTTCACTGGCGCCCAATGACAGCACCCAGGCTTCGGCAACACTTTGCGCGACGATCAGCCAGCGTCCGAGCAGGGCGATTTCCAATAGTGCGATCAACCCTGCACCGGCTATCAGCAGACCAAACACGCCCCACGGATCACGAATGCGTTCGACCCGACGAGCCAAAAGTGCGCTACCCAAAAACAACCCGGTGAGATAGGTCGCCAGCACCACGGCAAACGCATAGGTGCGAGTGCTCATGAACTGCACGATGGATTGCGACCAGACCACTTCGTAACCCAACGCCACGCCGCCCGCGATGGAATACAGCCACAGCGCCAGGCGATCCGGGGTTTTGTCAGTGCGATGCTTCACTGGAGCGGCGGGTGGCGTCGAACGCTGACGTTGAAACCACAGCGCACCGGCAGCGGCCAGCAGGTTGAGCATCGCGGCGGCCAAGGCACTGCCACGTACGCCGAGGGTGGCGATCAGCACAAATGCGGCGAGCAGGGTGCCGGCGATTGCTCCAGCGGTGTTGGCCGCATACAGCTGACCGCCAGCCTTGCCCAATTGCTGCGGGTCAGCGGTCAGCGAACGCACCAACACCGGCAAGGTGCCGCCCATCAGCAGCGCCGGGATGCCGACCAAGGCAAACGGCAACACCCAGGCCAGCAGGCCGACGTGTTGTTCCAGCCAGGCGAACGGACTCGCGGCCAGGCTCATGGCGAAGGTCGCACCGACGCCGATCACGGCGACCAACACTTCCAGCCCTGCATACAGCAGAACCGGTTGCTGCAAACGATCGGCCCAACGTCCGAACAGCAAGCCACCCAAGGCCAGCCCGGCAAAAAACGCGCTGATCCCGGTGGTGATCGCATACACCTCGACGCCCACCACCAGCGACAGTTGCTTGATCCACAGCACCTGATACACCAGCGCCGCAGCGCCGGAGACGAACAGCAGCAGGGCGGGGATCAGCAGCGCTGGGGAGGCGACGTGCGGGGCGGGTATGGCCGACGACTTGCTGGCGACACGTGAGGACATTGCGGGTTGCCTTGTTCCGATCTGAAAAAACCTGTGCCCCGGCCGGCCCCTTCGCGAGCAAGCTTCGCTCCTACAAAAGCGACTCCGAACCTGTAGGAGCAGAGCTTGCTCGCGAAGGGGCCAACACGGTCCCAAGCCAAAAATAAGGCCGCCCGCCGATGAGGGCGAGCGGCGGTCAAGCGTCTTTCTTACTGTGCAGCCGGTGCCGCTTTCATTTTTTCTGCGATTTTGGCATCTACCGCAGCACGGATCTGGTCAATGCTGAAGCTCGCCGGTTTCTGGCTCGGTGGATACTCGATGAACGTCTGCAGGAACGCTGCAGCCTTGCCCACCGCGACAGCCGCCAGGTAGACGTTTTTGGTTTGCCAATCGTAATACTGATCGGAAACCACGTCGGCGCGTTCATACGGGTCCATCCTCAAGTTGAGGATTTTCGGCACCCGCAGGCACACGAACGGTTCGCTCCAGACCTTGAAGCCACCCGGTTCGCGTTGTTCGCAGAACACCACTTTCCAGTTGTCGAAGCGCATGGAAACCAGCACGCCGTCATCGTTGAAGTAGTAGAACTCCTTGCGCTCACCTTTAGGCTGTTGGCCGGTCAGGTACGGCAGTTGGTTGAAGCCGTCGAGGTGCACCTTGAAGTTGGTGCCACCCGAGGTTGGCGCCCAGCCTTTGAGCAGTTTGTCTTTCACCTGGTTATCGCCTGCCGCCGCGAGCAACGTCGGGAACCAGTCCATGCCCGAGAACATCTCGTTCGATACTTCACCGGCCTTGATCTTGCCCGGCCAACGAATGATCGCTGGCACCCGATAAGCGCCTTCCCAGTTGGAGTTTTTCTCGTTGCGGAACGGCGTGGTCGCCGCGTCCGGCCAGGAGAACTGGTTCGGGCCGTTGTCGGTGGTGTAGACGACGATGGTGTTGTCGGCGATTTTCAGGTCGTCGAGGGTTTGCAACAGTTTGCCGACGTCGCCGTCATGTTCAAGCATGCCGTCCGCGTATTCGTTGCCGGGCATGCCGCTCTGGCCCTTCATCGAATCGCGTACGTGGGTGAACACGTGCATGCGCGTAGTGTTCATCCAGACAAAAAACGGCTTGTCCGCCTTGGCCTGTTTCTCGATGAACGCTTGCGCGGCGGCGGTGGTTTCGTCGTCGATGGTTTCCATGCGCTTGGTGGTCAGCGCGCCGGTGTCTTCGATCTTGCCATCGGCGAAGCTGTGGATCACGCCACGCGGGGTGTTGGCCTTGACGAAGTCAGGGTCGTCCTTGGGCCAGTACGGGCGTTCGGGTTCTTCTTCGGCGTTGAGGTGGTACAGGTTGCCGAAAAACTCGTCGAAACCGTGATTGGTCGGCAGGTATTCATCTCGGTCGCCCAGATGGTTCTTGCCGAACTGGCCGGTGGAATAGCCGAGGCCTTTAAGCGCCTGGGCGATGGTGATGTCACGTTTTTGCAGGCCGACCGGGGCACCCGGAATGCCGACTTTCGACAGGCCGGTACGCAGTGGCGTCTGGCCGGTGATGAAGGATGACCGTCCGGCGGTGCAGCTGTTCTCCGCATAGTAGTCGGTGAACATCATGCCTTCCTTGGCAATCCGGTCGATGTTCGGAGTCTTGTACCCGACCACGCCCATCGAATAGGCGCTGATGTTGGTCTGGCCGATGTCGTCGCCGAAGATCACGAGAATGTTGGGTTTTTCAGCGGCTCCGGCAGTTGCCGAAATCGCCATGACCGAGGCTGCCACCAGGGCGAGTTTCGGTAGCCACTTGCGTATGCGAGTCATCTGACTTGCTCCTTTTGCTCACTTGCGTCGCCTCAAGGCGACATACGTTTTTTGCGGTCCTGCGTAACGCTTTTGTTATTGCACTTGCTCAGGTGTGGCGGACTCGAACGGGTAGACCCGGCGCCATTCGGCGGCCATGTCCACGATAGTCCAGCCACGGGATTTTGCTTCGTCGAGGGCCTTGTCCAGCTTGCCGACCGGGGATTGGCGGTCGTAGGCCCACTCGCGTTTGGCGTCGGTGTGGTGCACCAGGCCCATGAAGCGTTTACCGCTGCCGGCAGCGGTCCACTGCAGCATTTGCAAGTCACCGTCGGAGTTGCCGAAGGCCAGGATCGGTCGCCGAGCGATCACCGCATCGATGCTTTCCGGTTTGCCCGGGCCGTCGTCGTTATGCGCCAGTTTCGGCGTGCGCACGATCGACGCCTTGCTGTCGTTGAACTCGAACGCGGTGACGAACGTGGTGCCGATCACTTGCTCCGGCGGGATGCCGTAGACCTTCTCGGCAAACGCACGCATGAACGCGGTGTCGCCGCCGGAGACGATGTAGGTTTTGAAATCCTGGCTGCGCAGGTAGTCGAGCATTTCCAGCATTGGCTGGAAGATCATCTCGGTGTAGGGCTTGCCGGTTTTCGGGTGTTTGGCCTGACTGAGCCAGGTCTTGGCGTAGTCATCGAAGGCCTCGGTGGTCATGCCGGTGTGGGTGGCGCCGAAGATTTTCAGGATGCCCTCCATGCCCGAGGCGGCCAACGCCTGGTGATCGTTTTCCAGCACAGCCTTGAACGGTTGGGTGGTCTTCCATTCCGGGTGCTGCGGCGCGGTGCGCTTGACCTCGTCGAAGGCGAACAGCAACTCGAAATACGCCGGTTGCTCGCTCCACAGGGTGCCATCGTTGTCGAACACAGCAATGCGTTCGGCAGGTTTGACGAAGTCCTTGCTGGTCTGGTCAGTGACGGCCTGGACGAACTCGATGATGCTTTTTTTCGCCGGGCCGTCGTTCCACGAAGGCAGCGGTTCGTTGGCTTGGGCCAGCAATGGCAGGGCCAAGGTGAGCAGTAGGGTCAGCCCGTAGCGGTGGCGGATCGATAACGGGTTCGTCATGGGAGTTCCTTCTCGTGGACGGGGTTGAGTGGCCGTAACGCGGGAGGCGCCGGGGCCCGGTGATGCTCGGCCTGACTATGCAGCGTAGCCAAGGATTGCTGGAGTTGGCGCAGCGCCGGATCTTCGGTCGGTGTGCGGCCGTAACAGCCGCGCAACAGGGTTTGCAGTCGTGGGCCGAGGTTGGTTAGTTTCAGGCCTTTGCCACGGCGCCTGACCCACAAGTACAGGGCGCTCAATTGCGCCGGTCGTCCGTCGATTTGAGCTGGAATCTGCTGCCAGGCGCAGTCCGCCGATTGCAGCCATGCTGCGTGGCGGGCTTGCCGTCGAGTCTGCCAGCCGAGCCTTGCACGATGGATGAACGGACGGGCGAAGTAGCCGAGCAGGCCGACGATCACGAGTACTGCTAGCCAGCCCAGCCAATGTCCCGACAGATGTACGCGACTTTGCTGGCCGAGTTTCTTCAGGTCTTCGCTAATGGAAAACACCGGGCGATAAGCGCTGTTGGCCGTCGCTTCAAACGTAATGGCCGGCACTTGGGCTGTGCGGGTTTGCTGGCTGCCGCTGTCCCACCATTTCACCGCGATGGCGGGCAGGGTGTGGCTGCCTTCAGTGTCGATGCGATAGGTCACGGTATCGATACGCTTGCCGCCATTGAAGTTGCCGCGACCATCGTCAAGGGAACTGACCTGCGGGGCTTTCGGGTAACGGCTCAGACCTGGGACGTCGGCCAATATCGGGACTGGCAGCGCCATCGCCAGCGCACCGTCGGCTTGCAGCGTGAGTTGTCGCGTGAGGCTGTCGCCGACCTTCAACGGTGTCGCGGAGTTGACGGTTTTTTGCGTGAAGCGCACTCCGCTGGCCACCAGCACCGCTTCACCGGCCGTGAACCCCGGGGGTTCCGCGGCGCTGAAGTGCAGCGGCTGACTCTGGGCGCTCAACTCGGTGCTGGCCTGGGCGGGCGTGGCGCGTACGGTCAGCGCCGGAATGTCGAAACCCTGGGCCAGGTTCGGCGTGATCAGGTAGCTGTAGCGCATGCCGCTGAAGGATTTGCCGTCGATGATGTGGTTCAGGTGCTGGGCGTGGCCGTTGGGCGGCATGACCAGTGCGCCGTTGAGCTTGAGGTCGGGCAGGGTTGGCGCATCGGTGAACCAGGTGTCGGTGAGGACGTCGAGTTGCAGTTCGATCAGGCTGCCGACCGTGATTGAGTCGGAGGGTTGCAGGCGGGACTGGATCTGGAGTTCGGCGGCCAGGGTTTGGGTGCTGAGCAGGCAGAGGAGCAGGGTGCAGAGTTTTGTAGTGGCTGGGCTGGCCTCTTCGCGAGCAAGCCCGCTCCCACACTGGACCTGTGTGCGCTGCAAATCCCCTGTGGGAGCGGGCTTGCTCGCGAAGGCCACGACGCGGTCCACCAGACTGTCGATCATGGCTTACCCCCCCACCTGATCCTGCAAACTGAACTTTTGCTTCAAGAACTTCGCCGGCGATGTACTCAGGTTCTGCAACCACAACGCATCCGACGCTGCTTGCTCGGTCTGCACCGCTTTGCTCTGGCCTTTGCCCGGGGCCTTGTCCATTTTGATCTCGTCCGGTTTGGTCTCCGGCGCGTTCTGCTCGGCGCTGTCGGTGTCTTTCTGCAAGGCAATCGCCAACGCCAGATTGGCCGTGGCTTCAGGGAACTGCGGGCGCAATTTCAACGCCTGGGTATACGCCGCGATGGCCTGATCGAACTTGAAACGTTTCACGTAAATATTGCCCAGGTAGAAATAAGCCTCGGGCGTTTCCAGTCGCGCAAAACTTGCCAGCGCCAGGTCGTAATCGGCCGCGTGATAAGCGGCGATGCCTTTCCAGTACGGGTCGACAAACAGCGCTGCGGCCTGAGGCAGATGCTCATGCTCGAAGGCCCAGCGACCTTGCTGATCCCTGGTGAAAAACGCGTCGGTCAGGGCGTTGGCTTCGGCCGTGGTCGGTTGCAGGCCAATGCCCAGCGCCAACAGCACACCGGCCATCCAGTTCAGGCTCCAGCCTTTGCGCACGCTGAAGAACGCGATCAGCAGCAACGGCCAGCACAGCCAGTAACCGGCGTCTTTCCAGTGCAGTTCCCGTTGTTCATCGCTGGCACTCTGGAAATGCTGCTGGGCGTGCAACTCGACCCAGTCCAGATCGTCGTTATTCAGGGTCAGGCTGCCCAGCGGTGCGTCGAGCGCGGAAGCCAGTTGCTTCAGCGCGGCTTGATCGAAACTGCCGAGCACCGGGCGGCCGTTGCTGTCGGTGCGCGGCTGGCCGTTGGCGTCGTGGATGATCCCGCCGTCTTCACTGCCCACGGCGAGGATCAGTACTTGCAGTTGGCTGTCATCGAGTTGCTTGTCGAGGCCGCTGAGTTGCGCGGTGTCGGCGCCATCGGTAATCAGCAACAGCGTGCCCGGGATTTTCTCGGCGGCCAGCAGGCGCTTGGCTTGCTCGATCACCGCGCTGACGTTTTTCCCGGATTTAGCGATCAGGTCAGTGCTCAGCGCCTGGATAAAGGTATCGAGCAACGCCGGATCATCGGTGGGCGGCAACACCAGGTGCGCGCTGCCGGCATAAGCGATCAAACCTGTGCGAGCACCGGCACGACGCTGGATCAGGTCGTGGAGTTTGTGTTTCGCCGCTTCGAGGCGACTCGGTGGCACGTCGCTGGCGTCCATCGATGGCGAGAGGTCGATGGCGATGATCAGCGGCGCACGGTTTTCCAGGAAGTCCGGGCGATCCTGTTCCCAGGTTGGTCCCGCAGCGGCGAGCGCGCCGAGGATCAAAAGCGCGCACACCAGATGCACCGGGCGCAGCCGCTGTTGATCTTGTGGCGTGATCAACAGGTGCGGCAACAAGTGCTCGGCGATATTGCCGCGCATACGTCGTTGCAAGTCATGACTGCGGCGCCACAGCAACGGCAGTAATGCACCGAACAATGCGAGCAATAACCAGAGTGGGCGCAGGAAGTGGAAGTCGCTGAGATTGATCTCCATCTCAAGCCTCCTGCCGCTGGCGGGCAATCGACAAGCGCGGACGGAGCAGGGCGCCCAAGTGATACAGCGCAAGCAAGCCGATTGCAGCGCCCAACGGCCACCAGAACAGATCCCGTTTCGGCTGATGACTGAGGGTTTTCACCTGATGTGGGGTGAGTTTGTCGAGAGTGCTGTAGACCTGATCCAGCGCCGTGCGATCTTCGGCACGGAAGAATTTACCGCCCGTGGCCTTGGCGATTTGCTGCAAGCCTTGCAGGTTGACCTTGGCTTCGCCTTCGGCGGTCGGGTCGCCGATGCCGATGGTGTGAATCACCACGCCTTTGGCCGCCGCCATGGCCGCTGCGTGGTCCGGGGTGATGGCACTGCTGGTGTCGTTGCCGTCGGTGAGCAGGATCAGCACTTTCTCTTGTTCGTGGGCCTGATCCAACAGTTTCAGGCTCAGGCCGATGGCATCGCCAATCGCGGTGTTGGGGCCGGCCATGCCGATGCCGGTATCGTCGAGCAGCAGCGACAGGCTGGCGTGATCGAGGGTCAGCGGTGCTTGCGGGTAGGCGCCGCTGCCAAACACGATCAGGCCCATGCGATCCTCTTTGCGCTTGTCGATAAAGCCGTGGACGACTTCTTTAACGGCAGCGAGACGATTGATCTTCTGGCCGTTGGCGTCGGTGAAATCGGTGGTTTCCATGGACTGGGAAATGTCGATGGCAAGCATCAGGTCGCGCACCGGTTGCTGGCGCTCGATGGGTTTTTCCACGAACACGGGCCGCGCTGCTGCCAACAGCAGCAAGGCCCATATCAGCAAATTCAACAGCAACTGCCAGACGTTACTGCGACTGCCCGGCGCACTCGAGGCCTGGCCCACCGCGCGGCTCATCGCACTGAAAAACGGTACGCGCACCGCGCTGCGGGCCTCGCGATACGCGGGCAAATAGCGGTAACCGAACCACGGCAACGGCAGCAGCACTAACAGCCAGGGGTAATCAAGCTGCCACATGATGATGCTCCACCCAGCGTTTGCAGGTGTCGAACAGCTGTTGGCGGTGTTCGGTGGGCAGGGCGCGCAGGGTGGCGTCCGGGGCGTAGGCCAGTTGGGCGAGGTGTTGGCTGAAATCTGCGGGTAAAGGCTTCGCGCTGTGCGCCTCCAGAAAGGCTTGCCACTCTTCACCAGACAACGCACCAACCCCCTGTGGGAGCGGGCTTGCTCGCGAAGGGGCCATTACATTCAACATTGATGTTGACTGACCCGGCGCCTTCGCGAGCAAGCCCGCTCCCACAGGATGGGGTTTCCAACCTGAAATGGGGATGGATATGGCCACTCGCTTGAGCAATTCCGGCAATTCGCGCAACGCACTCAAATCATCACTGCGCCGCTGCAACTCTGCCAGCCGCACCAACGCTTCCCGCCGATACCGATCCCGCCGCCATTGCCACACCTTGCGCGCACTCACCAGCAGCACCGCGAGCACCAACAATCCCAGCAGCCCCCACCAACCCCAGGTCTGCGGCGCATAGCTGACCGGCGCGGGCAACCCCAACTCCTTGAGTTGTTCGATGCTCGGGATGTTCTGATTCATCGCCGGCCACCGCTGAGCTTGCCCAGTTCAACCCGCAATTGTTCATGCGCCTCGGTGGCGGTGCTGAACATCATCAGGGGCACCTGACTGCGGCGAAGCAGCGTGGCGACGTCCTTGAGCCGGCCGCTGAGGAAATCCACCAATGGCTCATGCACCCGACGCTGTTCCACCGCCAGTTCCACTTGCAACTGGCCCTGGGTCACCAGCAATCGGCCGTTTTTCGGCAGGTTCAGGGCCAACGGGTCGAAGACCTTCATGGCGATCACATCGTTGTGCGCTGCCAGTTGTCGCATCAGTTTCAAGGTGCGTTCGCCGGCCCCGGCAAAGTCGCTGACGATGCAGATCAAATGATCGTGCCCGGCCACTGCCAGGCAATGCTGCAAGACCTTGTCGAGTTGGTCTTCGTCTTCAGCGTCCGGGTTACCGGCGTTGAGTTCCTGATTCTGCTGGGCGATACGGCTGCACAGCGCTTCAAGGCGTTTGCGGCTGCGTAGCGGGGCGATGCTGTCGATGCGTTGGTCGTTGAACACCAAACCGCCGACCCGGTCGCCGGCGTTGAACACTATCCATGCCGCCAACGCGCCAAGCTCGGCAGCGACGGCGGATTTGAAGCTGCGCTGCGAGCCGAAGAACATCGACATGCGCTGGTCGACCAGAATCAGCGCCGGGCGGTCGCGCTCTTCGGTGAAGGTGCGCACCACCGGTTTGCCGGTGCGCAGGGACGCGCGCCAATCCAGATGGCGCAAGTCGTCCCCCGGCTGGTAGCGGCGCAACTCATCGAAATTCAAGCCACGGCCACGCAACCGCGAGGCGTGGTTGCCGGCGAGGATGCTGCCCTGGGGCTGGCGCGCGAGGAAACTCAGGTCACGGGCCTTGAACTCCAGCGCCATCAACTGCGCCAGAGAGACATAGACCAGACCGTCGACATTCATGCAGGAATCGCCACTTTGTCGAGCAAGCGGTCGAGCACTTGATCCGCTGTCACACCGTCAGCCACCGCGTCGTAGCTCAATTGCAGGCGATGGCGCAGCACCGGATGCACCACGGCGCGCACGTTGTCCGGCGAGACGAAATCCTGCCCTTGCAACCACGCGTCGGCGCGGGCGCAACGGTCCAGGCCGATGCCGCCCCGTGGGCTGGCGCCGATGGCGATCCAGCGACCGAGGTCGGCGTCGTAATCCGCCGGGTGGCGCGTGGCGTTGATCAGGTCGATCAAATACGTGTCGATGGCTGGGGACACATGAATGCCGCTGACCTCACGGCGCGCGGCAAAAATCACGTCCTGGGACAGCGCGAAACCTGGCACTGCGGCGGTTTTGGCGCTCAAGGCAAACTCTTCTTCACGCAACAGGCGCAGCACCTGGCTTTCGTTTTCCGCGCTCGGGTAATCCAGCAGAACTTTCATCAGGAAGCGGTCCATCTGCGCTTCCGGCAACGGGTACGTGCCTTCCTGTTCGATCGGATTCTGGGTCGCGACCACGATAAACAGTTCCGGCAGCACATGGCTGTTGCCGGCCACGGTGATTTGCCGTTCTTCCATGGCTTCGAGCAACGCGGCCTGGACCTTGGCCGGGGCGCGGTTGATTTCATCGGCCAGGATCAAGTTGCCGAACAGAGGCCCGGGCTGGAAGCGGATTTCGTTCTTGCCTTCGACCTGATGCAGCACCTCGGCGCCGGTGATGTCCGACGGCAGCAAGTCCGGGGTGAACTGGATGCGGCTCATCTTCGCGTCCAGGTGCTTGGCCAGAGCCTTGACCGTGCGGGTCTTAGCCAGGCCGGGCAGGCTTTCCAGGAGCAAATGGCCGTTGGCCAACAGACCGAGCAGGATCTGGCGGATCACTTGATCCTGGCCGAGTACGGATTCGGCGATGCTGGCTTGCAGGGCGTTTAGGTCGCTGAGTGCGGTCATGGCTGTTTCCCTCGCTCAAAACATAAAGGTCGGAATGACCGGGATGAAGGACAAACGGAAATTCCAGCGGCTGCTGATCAGGTCTTCCGGGTGAATCGCCGAGTACTGAATCTCGCCGGAAATCCGCACCGGCAACTTGCCGAAGTTGAAGATCCGGCCGGCGCCGATGCCGATAGGGAAGGTGACTTTGTTGCCGCCTTTGGCCTTCCAGTTGACCGTGACGTTCGGCGTCATGCCGACCCGCCATTGCTCCGGGCCGGGGATGGTGCGCTGGATGAAATACTGGATGTTGGTCAGGCTCACGTCTTTGCGCTTGCTGTCGCCCGCCACCGACCACCAGTGCTGCGGGAACAGGCCGAGGGTCCAGTCTTCGCCCAGGTACGCGGCGACGAACGCCGGGCCGAGAGAGTATTTGCCGGTGCCGAGCACGTCGTATTCGGCGGTGGGGAACATCGCGGTCGGGCCGAAGCCCCAGACCATTTTGCCGCCCCCGGCGAAGCGGATCGGCTCCTTGGGCGAGAACACCCCGACATACGCCAGGTCGCCGAAACCGCTGGTGCGGTCGAACGGGTCCTGCACCACGGAGGTGAAGTCGCCGCGATCATGCAGCAACTCATTCGGACCCATGCCGATCAGGTTGCCGGCCTTGTGGTTGACCGGTGCGCTGACATAGCTGATCGGCAGACGGTTGATCAGGTTCCAGTCTTCTCCGATGGAAATCGGGAAGGTCGGCATAAAGCTGTATTTGCCGAGCATCCGCGTGCCGTTGCTGTTCGGACCCTTGAGCGCGGTGTAGTCGTACTGGTTGAACAGCAGCACCAGATTGCCCACCGGGTTGTCCATCAACTTGGCGATTTGCTCGGTAGACGGATCGCAGCCGGCGGCCACGACTTTTTTCAGGTCGATGTCGAAGTCTTGCTGCAGTCGATGACAGGTTTCCGGATCGCTCTTGCCGACCGGTTGCGCGGGTGTGCTGCCGAGGGCCGGCAAGTTGCCGGCGGCGCAGGCCATGCCACTGAGCATCGCCCCGCAGAGGGTCAGGTTTGTGCGCATCCATGCCGTGATCATCGATCAGCCTCCGTTACCAGGCGTATTGCAGGCGCAAGGTCCAGGTGTTCACGTCCGGCGAGCCGGTACGCTCCGACACCGTGTCCGAGTAGGCGATCAGCCCGCCGAACTGTGGCGACAGCATGAAACCGACACTGGCGCCGAACAGGCCGTTTTCCTGTTTGTTGTCCTGCCAATCGCCGTTGATCTTGGTTTCGCCGCCACGGTTATAGGTGGCGTCGAGTGACGCCCACAACGCACGGTTGATGGTGTAGCTGTAGTGGGTTTCGATGGCGTAGAGCGGCTTTTGCTCGAGCTTGCCGTCACCGTGGTAGTCGTTGTTGTCGCCGTACATCGACACGTAGGTGTTGAACTCGAGCCAGGTCGGGCCAATGGGCGTACCAAAGGCGATTTCCGGTTTGAACGCCCAGCGGTTGGAGCCGATGTTGATGATCCGGTCCTTGTCGTAATCCCCGGTGGGCGCGGTGATCCAGATGGCGCCGGTGAGGAAGGTTTCCGGCGTCCAGTTGGCGAACTCTTCCTTGGTCAGCGCCGGGCCGCCGAACAGGTTGTGCACTAGCACAAACTGGGTGTCGGCCATGCCGCCGTTGTGCTTGGTGCCGTCGAAAAACTGCGCGTTGTCGAACGATGCGGAGATGTCGGCGTAGGGTTGCAGGATCTGGATCGCGCTGTTGCGCCCGTCCACCGCAAACGAACGGGCGTAACGGGCGATGTACAGGTCAGCGTTCAGGGACAGGCCATCGATCGGCAGCGCGGTGTCGATCGGCGTGTTGGTGTCGATGCGGTTGTAATAGCCGAACACCATGTTCAGGTCGGTCGGCAGGTTCTGCCAGTCCCGGGCGTTATCGGCCTGGCTCAGCAGTGGGGTCATGGCTAACGTCAGTGCCGTCATCCTTGATGTGTTCAAACGCATGCTTGTGCTCCTGCAAAGTTCTGTATGACGATTTGCGACTTACTGGCCAATCGGCGTCAGCAACGGGATCTGCCACTGGCCGCTGACCATTTCCGGCTTCGGCAGATAGACCCGCAGTACGGCATAAAACGGCCCAGGGGGCGCCGGTAGCCAGTTGTGTTTCTTGTCGCCCAGGGGCTCCGAATGCTGCACGTACAGGGTCAGCCCACCGTCGGCGTCGAGTTTGAGCTTGGGCAACATCCGCGAGTTGATCAGGTAGCGTTTCATGTGATTGGCCACCAGCAACTTGGTCTTACCGTCGTACATCGTCAGCGACCAGAAGGCATCGGCCGGCGGCAGTTCGTCCTTGTTGAAGTGCAAGGTGTAGCTGTGGCGCGCACCGTTGACCGGTTTGCCCTGGTTGTCGACGAAGTAGCCGATGTAATTCGCCTCTTCGGCGGAGTTGCCGAAGATCCCCATGTTGGCGCCGGCGTAGCGATACAGGTAGTTGCCTTTCAGGTGATCGCGGGTGCCGAAGAAGTCACCGCTGGTGATCTGGTGCGTGTCGACCTTGTCTTTCTTGAACTGGGCAAACTCGGCCTTGGCATCGGCGATGCCATCCTCCAGCGCCTTGCGTTGGTCTGCGGTAAGGGTGGTGAGCTTGAACGGCTGGCGGCCGACGATGCCGATCTTGGCGAAGCGTGCCAGCAGGTCCTTTTCAACGTCCTGGGGCGGCGCGAAACCGAGCATGAAATTCAGGTAGCGGAACAGATCCGGGGTGTCGCTCATGTCGGCGGTGGGTTTCGGCCATTCGACCTTCGGCGCGGCGGCTGGCGCCGGTTGCTTGAGGTATTGGCTCAGGGTCTGCACCTTATAGGCGTTCTGGATCAGCTTGACCTTGGCGAGGTCAGCGTTGTCGAACAACTGCGTGCGGTACAACGCGTAGGCGATGTTGCTTTCACTGCGCACCAACCGATCGATATTCACCGGTTGCTGGCCCTGCCAGTCGGGGCCGGCAATCATGTAGGTGCCGCCCTTGTTGCCGGTGCTGCGGGTGCCCAGGTAGGCAAAGTTTTGCGTGTAGAGGTCGATCAGTTGCACCGAGTAGTAACGGTTTTCCGCAATCGGCGGCAGGGTCAGCACCACCGGCTCGGCGCGCAGGTCCATCCAGACGAAGGAGTAGGGCGTGTCGGAATTCGGCGTGACAAACGCGGTGTCCGCCGGAGTAAAAACCTTGGCGGTGTTGCCGATTTTGTTGAACGGCGCCTTGAAATTCGCCCCGGCCTTGTCCACGGCCTGGGTGTAGAGCGTCTTGTACATCTCCACCACCGGGAAACCGTAGAGGTAGGCTTCCTTGGCGATGCCCCGGGCTTCTTCCGGGGTGGCGGTGAAGTCGGCCCAGGCGCTGCAACTCAGCAGGAGCGAGAGGCTGGCGAGCATCAGGCGGGGGGCTTTCTTAATGTGCATGGGGTGTCCTTTGTGTTGAATGCTGCACAAATCCTGTGGGAGCGGGCTTGCTCGCGAAGAGGCCGGCACATTCAAAGGCAGTGTTGACTGACCCACCGCTTTCGCGAGCAAGCCCGCTCCCACAGGTTTTTGGGTGATGTCCCGCATCAGTGGTCACTCCACCGCCGCAATGTCATCAAGCTTCCAGCTCTTGTCGAAATACGCCTCGGTCGGCGCATACAAGCGGAAATAGCTGAACCAGTGCTTGCCCGGTACCGTTTGCACCCAGTTGTTCTCAAACCCCTTGGGCGCAGTCGGGCCGAAGTACAGGTCCACCGAGCCGTCGGCGTTCTTTTTCAGGTCCTGACGGGACGACAGATCGGCCTTGCGCTGCGTGTTGTCGATCAGGCAACGGCTGTCGATGTCGTACACAGTCATCGACCAGAACTGCTTGGCCGGCGGGTTGGCGCCGACGTGCAGGCGATAGCTCTTGCCGCCGTCGAGCCAGTTGCCCTTGGCGTCGGTGTAGGCGCCGAGGTAGGTCTGCCCCAGGCCCGGGGTTTTCGAAACCATGCCTTTGGTGTTGGTCACCGCCTCGTAGAACCAGGCGCTGCGTTCCCACAACTGGTCGTAATAAGCGACGCGTTGTGATGGCTCGGCAATATTCAGCACGGTGTCCCACTGCCGGTCTTTCCAATACTGCGCATCCGGGAAGCGCTTGGCGAAGGTATTGGCCTTGGCGATCAGTTCGCCGACCTGTGCGCCCTGTTCCAATGCCGCACGTTGCTTGTCGTTGGGGTTGAACGGTCTGTCCTTTTCGATGCCCAGGCTGGCGAGCATTGCCATGTAGAAACGGTCGCGTTCGTTGACCGGTTCTTTCTGGATGATCTGGTGCAGCCGCTCCCAGTACGCCAGGCCGCGCGGCTGGGTGCCGGACCAGGCCTTGCCGCCGGGGGACAGCAGTCTGGTTTTGCTCGGCTCGGCGCGCTTGGCGTAGGGATACATTTTGAATTGCTCGACCAGCGCCTTGCCCTTGGCCGGGTCTGGATCAAGGACGCGAAAGCCCACCAGCACGTTCATGGTTTCCGACTTGGCCAGGTAATACTTGCCAGCGTCGGCCGGTGGCTCGGCGCCCGGTGGCAGCACCAGGTACTTGCCACCCTTGCCTTTGTCCGGGCCGGTCTGGCCCATGTCGATGATCGCCCGCTGCCAGAAATCACCGATGCCGCCGGCAGTCGGGCCTGGTGGCAGTTCGATGACCAGCGGCCCGGTTTCATTCAGGTCGACGAAGCCGAGGATGTACGGCGTAGTGGCGTTGGCGGTGATCACGCCGAGCTTGTCTTCGTAGCTGTTGAGCACCATCAAGTCGCCGCTGTGGGCACCGAGCTTGTCGCGAAATTCTTCCTGCCACTGGGCGTAGGACACCAGCGGCAAGGCCCACAAATAACTCTGGGTTGCCTGCTGGAAATCCAGTTCGGCGTAGAGCTTGGCGATAGACTCATGGGCCGGCAGTTCGCCTTCCATGGCGACTTTGCCAATTCGGGTGTCGAGGTCCTGGGCTTGCGCTTGCGCGCCCACGCCGCAACTGACGAATGTCGCCATGATGCTGAAACCGGCGGCACGCAGTGCAATGTGCATAGGGATATCCTTATTTGCCGAAAGTGACGTTGATCCCGGCGAACAGCGTGAACTGCGGCAGGCCATCGCCTTTGCGTTCCACGGTCCACTGCGGTTCAACGAAGGCGTTGAAAACGTTGGTCCCGGACTTCCAGACCTTGCCGCCACCGAAACCGATGGGGATGTAATGGGTGTCATTCTTCAGGTCGAAGGTCCAGGTGCCGGTCGAACGCAGGTACCAGCCCTTGGCCAGGTTATGAATGATGAAGGGTTGCATCGTCGCGGTTTCGACGTGCGCGCGATCATGGTCGCCGGCGAACGAACTCTGGTATTGCACCAGCGCGCCCAACAGGCCACGCGGCGAAGAGTCGATAGCAATGGCGGCCAGGCCGGCCTGCCACTTGCCGGTGCCCAATTCGTCCTGCTCGGCGGTAGGCGCGGTGATCTGCGGGCCGATGCCGAGCTGAATGCCATCAGTCTTGAGCAGGAAAATATCGAACAGGTTGAGGTCACCGATACCGGTGCTGTAGCCGTTGTGCGGGTCAGGGCGGGTGCTGATCGGCAACGTCGCACGGAGCAATTGCGGAACGCCGATGAAATCGTTGGGCGCCACCGGCAAGGTGCCACGCAGCAACGCGTCATTGGTGTGGACGTTGGTGTCGTAGATTTTGGGGGTGTAGTAGTCCTGCAGATTGGCGCCCGGCGCCAGGTTCAGCGGGTTGTTGCTTTTGTTGGCTTCCTCGGCGTTATCTGCGTGTGCACAAAATGCAGACGCCAGCAGTGCCACCAGCGAACAGGCGTGCGCTCCCTGATTTTTCGACATGATTCCCCGGTTCCTTGGTGGCTCAGTGGACGAACTTGGCCATATTCTTGGCCTTCAATGCGTAGTCTCTTTCCTAATCAAGCCTGTAGGACACGTCATTTGAAGCTAGCAGCAAACCACGGGTTATCCAGTCGAATGGATTAATTCTTTGGTTTTGTGCGCGAATTGGCGTTTTTTCTGTGTACTAAAAAGTTAATACGAATCAGGTGGTTGGGGAGGGGACCTGAGGTTGAGAGTAAGCATTTGTGCGTGGTTGTCGGGGGGGGGCGGGCGCAAATTTTGTGCCCGCTGGAGGTTCAATGTGGGAGCGGGCTTGCTCGCGAAAGCGGTGTATCAGTTGACAGAGATGCTGACTGAAACGACGCCTTCGCGAGCAAGCCCGCTCCCACAAGGGGTTACCACAATTGACAAGGTGATCCCTGTGGAGGCCTCCCCAAACATTCAGTGCTTCTTCGCCTGCGCGCGTATCCGCTCTTCCTGCTCCCGTAACTCAGGCGTGAACTCTGCACCGAAATCCTCAGGCCCGTACACCGGACGAATCTCGATCTCGGCTTCCGTCCCCGGCATCGGATTCGGGCAGCGTTTGACCCATTCGATGGCTTCTTCTTTCGACTTCACTTCCCACAGCCAATAGCCGGCAATCAACTCCTTGGTCTCGGCAAACGGGCCGTCGATCACCTTGCGTTTTTCGCCGGAGAAACGCACCCGGGCGCCTTTGCTGCTGGGTTGCAGTCCGTCGCACGAAAGAAGGATGCCGGCCTTGGCCAGTTCTTCGTTGTAGTTGCCCATCGCGGTGAGCAGTTCTTCGGTGGGCATGACGCCGGCCTCGGAGTCCGGGCTGGCTTTGACAATGATCATGAATTGCATGGATTTATCTCCGCTGGAGGTGAGTGATTCACTGCCTAGTCGAATGGTGGTTTGCGGAATCGACAAATTTTTCGACATTATTTTCGTTACTTAGTATTCCTGCGCTGCGACGCCACTCGTCAATGGAATGCCCATGCCCGTCCTTGAACTCACAACGCTGATCCCCGACCGCACACCGGCGCAGGTCCTGGACTTCTGCCTGGAAGGCGTCAACTTCCCGAAGATCTTCCCCGAGCGCGTTACGCCGCTGGGCGATATCGACATCAATAACCTGCGCATCGAAGCCGGTCGCCAGTTCCGCTTCCGGCACTGGATGTTCAACGTCATTCCGTCGAACTGGACGGTGGTGATTCGTGAGGTCAGCGACACGCATTTCATCGACGAAATGCTCAAGGGGCCGATGGCTGCCTTTCGTCATGAACACCGGGTGGCGGCGGGAGAGGGCGGTACGCTATATACCGATCGCGTGACGTATGCGGCGATCGGCGGGGCGGCGCTGGAGTGGTTGCTGGTCAATGCCTATATGCGGCGGATTTTCGAGGCGCGGCATCGGAATATGTTGTGCTTGCTGAAATAGCACGGTGTACACGCGGTCCACTGTGGGAGCGGGCTTGCTCGCGAAGGCGGCCTGTCAGCCAACGTCTTTGTGAGCTGATACACCGCTTTCGCGAGCAAGCCCGCTCCCACAGGAGATTTGTGTCATTTGTGCGAGTTGTATCCAATTTGTGCGCCGACACTTCACAATTTGTATCTGGCCATAGGTCGTCGGGCCATTTCGTGGTTAACTTCGGCCTCTTCAGATTTCCAACAACACCATCAGAAGGACTCCGTTCATGGCTCAAGTCACTCTTAAAGGCAACCCGGTTCAAGTCAACGGCCAACTGCCACAAGCCGGTTCCAAGGCGCCAGCCTTTTCCCTGGTTGCCGGCAATTTGTCGGACGTGACCCTGGCGAGCTTCGCCGGCAAGCGCAAAGTGCTGAACATCTTCCCAAGCGTCGACACCCCGACCTGCGCGACTTCGGTACGCAAGTTCAACGCCCAGGCCAACGACGTCGCCAATACTGTTGTACTGTGCATCTCCGCTGACCTGCCATTCGCTCAAGCCCGTTTCTGCGGCGCCGAAGGCCTGGAAAACGTCCAGAACCTGTCGACCCTGCGTGGCGCCGAGTTCATCGAAAACTATGGCGTGGCCATTGCTGACGGCCCGCTCAAAGGCCTGACCGCCCGTGCCGTCGTCGTGCTGGATGAAAACGACAACGTGCTGCACAGCGAACTGGTTAAAGAAATTGCAGAAGAGCCGAACTACGAAGCAGCACTCGCTGTTCTGAAGTAAGGTTTTTACAATTGTTAACGGCCTGGCACTCGCTGGGCCGTTTTCATTTGTGCTTCAGTGTCTTAGATAAATCTCCTGTTACGTAAGCCGAAGGTAAATTGCCGGTAAAGCCGCTTTGCTTAATGCGCGCCAGTGCTTATCGTTCAGCCTCCCGTAGAAGAAGCCCACGCGCCCAATGGTTGATCATTCAATGCAATCCTCTTCCCGTAGTCCCCGTCGCTGGCTGTTCGGCCTGCTTGTCCTGTTGGTCGTCGCTGCCGTGTGCTGGAAATTCTGGCCTGCTGGCACTGACCATAAAGCGGGCGAAAAGCCGAAAGCCGTCGCCGGGCATACGGGCAAGGCCGGGGGTATGCGTCCTGGGTTTGGCGGCGCGACCGGGCCGATCCCGGTGCGGGTGGCCCCGGCGGTCAAGGGTGACTTCCCGCTGTATTACAAGGCGCTGGGCACGGTCACGGCGCTCAACACCATCAATGTGCGCAGCCGGGTGGCGGGCGAGTTGATGAAGATTGCCTTCGAGGAAGGGCAGATGGTCAAGGCCGGCGACCTGTTGGCCGAGATCGACCCGCGTCCTTACCAGAACGCCTTGCTCCAGGCTGAAGGCACCCTGCTGCAAAACCAGGCGCAGCTGAAAAACGCTCAGGTCGATGTCGAGCGTTATCGCGGCCTGTTTAAAGAAGACAGCATCGCCAAGCAGACCCTCGATACCGCCGAGGCGCTGGTCGGCCAATACCTGGGCACGGTCAAGACCAACCAGGCGGCGGTCAACGACGCCAAGCTCAATCTCGAATTCACCAAGATCCGCGCGCCGATTACCGGGCGCGTCGGTTTGCGTCAGCTGGACGTCGGCAACCTCGTCGCCGCCAACGACACCACAGCGCTGGCGATCATCACCCAGACCCAGCCGATCAGCGTCGTCTTCACCTTGCCGGAAAACAGCCTCGACACCGTTCTGGCGCGCTATCACACCGGCGCCAAACTGCCCGTCGAAGCCTGGGACCGTGGCGACATGAAGATGCAGGCCAGCGGCGTGTTGCAGAGCCTGGACAACCAGATCGACGTCACCACCGGCACCCTGAAATTCAAGGCGCGCTACGATAATCGCGACCTGAGCCTGTTCCCGAATCAGTTCGTCAACGTGCACCTGCTGGCCGACACCCTCAAAGGCGTGGTACTCGCGCCATCGGCAGCGATCCAGTTCGGCACCAACGGCACGTTCGTCTACGCCATGGACGGGGACAACAAGGTCAAGATTCGTCAATTGAAAGTCGGCGCCAGTGACGGCGACAACACCGTGATCACCGAAGGCCTGGCCGTCGGTGATCGCGTGGTCCTGGAAGGCACCGACCGCCTGAAGGAAGGCAGCGAAGTGGAAGTGGTCAACGACAGCCAGGATGTGCCGACCACCCCGACCGAACACCTGCAAGGCAAATCCGCGGCGAAAACCACTGAAGCGACCGCCAACGACAAGGTGAAAAAGGGCGCATGAACATCTCGCGGCTGTTCATCCTTCGCCCGGTCGCCACGACCCTGAGCATGCTGGCCATTATCCTGGCCGGCATCATCGCCTACCGCTTGCTGCCGGTGTCGGCATTGCCCCAGGTCGATTATCCGACCATCCGCGTCATGACGCTGTATCCCGGCGCCAGCCCGGACGTGATGACCAGTGCAGTGACCGCGCCGCTTGAGCGCCAATTCGGGCAAATGCCCGGCCTGACGCAAATGGCGTCCACCAGTTCCGGCGGCGCCTCGGTGCTGACCCTGCGCTTCAGCCTCGACATCAACATGGACGTCGCCGAGCAGCAAGTGCAAGCGGCGATCAACGCTGCGACCAATTTGCTGCCCAAGGACCTGCCGGCACCGCCGGTGTACAACAAGGTCAATCCGGCCGACACCCCGGTGCTGACCCTCGCCATCACCTCCAAGACCATGCTGCTGCCTAAACTGAATGATTTGGTCGATACGCGCATGGCGCAGAAAATCGCCCAGATCAGCGGCGTCGGCATGGTCAGTATCGCCGGCGGCCAGCGTCAGGCCGTGCGCATCAAGGTCAACCCGGAGGCCCTGGCGGCGAATGGCTTGAACCTGTCGGACGTGCGCACCTTGATCGGCGCGTCCAACGTCAACCAGCCCAAGGGCAACTTCGACGGCCCGACCCGGGTCTCGATGCTGGATGCAAACGATCAACTGACTTCGCCCAAGGACTACGCCAACCTGATCCTCGCCTACGCCAACGGCGCGCCGTTGCGGCTCAAGGACGTGGCAGAGATTGTCGACGGTGCCGAAAACGAACGACTGGCGGCGTGGGCCAATGAAAACCAGGCGGTTTTGCTGAACATCCAGCGTCAGCCCGGCGCCAACGTCATCGAAGTGGTTGACCGGATCAAGGCGCTGTTGCCGAGCATCACCGACAACCTGCCGGCCGGTCTCGACGTCACGGTCCTCACCGACCGTACCCAGACCATCCGCGCCTCGGTCACCGACGTGCAACACGAACTGCTGATCGCCATCGCACTGGTGGTGATGGTGACGTTCCTGTTCCTGCGCCGGGCCAGCGCGACGATCATTCCGTCGGTCGCCGTGCCGTTGTCGCTGATCGGTACGTTCGGCGTGATGTACCTCGCCGGCTTCTCGGTCAACAACCTGACCTTGATGGCCCTGACCATTGCCACCGGTTTTGTGGTGGACGATGCCATCGTGATGCTGGAGAACATTTCCCGGTTTATCGAAGAGGGCGACACGCCGTTGAATGCGGCGCTCAAGGGCGCCAAGCAGATCGGCTTCACCCTGATTTCCCTGACCTTGTCGCTGATCGCGGTGTTGATTCCATTGCTATTCATGGCCGACGTAGTAGGGCGCCTGTTCCGTGAATTCGCCATCACCCTGGCGGTGGCGATCCTGATTTCCCTGGTGGTGTCCCTGACCTTGACGCCGATGATGTGCGCGCGGTTACTCAAGCGTGAACCCAAGGAAGAAGAACAGGGCCGTTTCTACCGGGCCAGCGGCGCGACCATCGACTGGATGATCGCAGCCTATGGGCGCAAATTGCAGTGGGTGCTCAAGCATCAGCCGCTGACCTTGCTGGTGGCCATCGCCACTCTCGGGCTGACGGTATTCCTTTACATGGTGGTGCCCAAGGGCTTCTTTCCGGTGCAGGACACCGGGGTGATCCAGGGCATTTCCGAAGCGCCGCAGTCGATTTCCTTTGCGGCGATGAGCGAACGTCAGCAGGAGCTGGCGAAAGTGATCCTCGCCGACCCGGCGGTCGAAAGCCTGTCGTCCTACATTGGCGTGGACGGTGACAACTCGACGTTGAACAGCGGCCGCATGCTGATCAACCTCAAGCCCCACAGTGCGCGAGATCTCAGCGCGACCAAGATCATTGCGCGCCTGCAACCGGAAGTGGACAAGCTGATCGGCATCCGTCTGTTCATGCAGCCGGTGCAGGATCTGACCATCGAAGACCGGGTCAGCCGCACGCAGTACCAATTCAGCATGTCGTCGCCGGATTCGGAATTGCTCAGTCTGTGGAGCGGACGTCTGGTGGAAGCCCTGGCCCAGCGCCCCGAGCTGACCGACGTCGCCAGCGATTTGCAGGACAAGGGTTTGCAGGTGTACCTGGTGATCGACCGCGATGCGGCGTCACGGGTGGGTGTGTCGGTGTCGAACATCACCGATGCGCTGTATGACGCCTTCGGCCAGCGGCAGATTTCCACGATTTACACCCAGGCCAGCCAGTACCGCGTGGTCCTGCAATCGCAGTCGGGCGAGAAGATCGGCCCGGACGCGCTGAACCAGATTCACGTCAAGACCACCGATGGCGGGCAGGTGCGCCTGTCGAGCCTGGCGCATGTCGAACAACGCCAGACGCAATTGGCGATCACCCACATCGGCCAGTTCCCGGCGGTGATGATGTCGTTCAACCTGGCTCCCGGCGTGGCGCTGGGGCACGCGGTTGAAATCATCGATCAGGTGCAGAAAGACATCGGCATGCCGATTGGCGTGCAGACCCAGTTCCAGGGTGCGGCCGAAGCATTCCAGGCGTCGCTGTCGAGCACCTTGCTGCTGATCCTGGCGGCGGTGGTGACCATGTACATCGTGCTCGGCGTGCTCTACGAGAGTTACATTCACCCGATCACCATCCTCTCGACCTTGCCCTCGGCGGCGGTCGGCGCCTTGCTCGCGCTGCTGCTGACCGGCAATGACCTGGGGATGATCGCGATCATCGGCATCATCCTGCTGATCGGCATCGTGAAGAAGAACGCGATCATGATGATCGACTTCGCCCTCGACGCCGAGCGCAATCAGGGCATGGCGCCGGAGCAGGCGATCTATCAAGCGGCGCTGCTGCGGTTCCGGCCGATCCTGATGACCACCCTGGCCGCGTTGTTCGGTGCGGTGCCGTTGATGCTGGCCACCGGTTCCGGCGCGGAACTGCGTCAACCTCTGGGTCTGGTGATGGTCGGCGGCTTGCTGGTCAGCCAGGTGCTGACGCTGTTCACCACCCCGGTGATCTACCTGTATTTCGACCGTCTCGGCCGGCGCTGGGGCCGCAAGTCTGAAACCGTGGAAGTGGTAGAACAGCCATGAACCTGTCCGGACCTTTCATCAAGCGCCCGGTCGCGACCATGTTGCTGAGCCTGGCGATCATGCTGTTGGGCGGCGTGAGTTTCGGCCTGTTGCCGGTGGCACCGCTGCCGCAGATGGATTTCCCGGTGATCGTGGTCCAGGCCAGCCTCGCGGGTGCCAGCCCGGAAGTGATGGCCTCAACCGTGGCCACGCCGCTGGAGCGTTCCTTCGGCGCCATCGCCGGGGTCAATACCATGAGCAGTCGTTCCAGCCAGGGCTCGACCCGGGTGATTTTGCAGTTCGACATGGACCGCGACATCAACGGCGCGGCGCGGGAAGTGCAAGCGGCGATCAACGCTTCGCGCAACCTGCTGCCGAGCGGGATGCGCAGCATGCCGACCTACAAGAAGGTCAACCCGTCGCAAGCGCCGATCATGGTGTTGTCCCTGACCTCGGATGTGCTGGAAAAAGGTCAGCTCTACGATTTGGCCTCGACGATCCTGTCCCAGAGCCTGTCCCAGGTGCAGGGCGTGGGTGAAGTGCAGATTGGCGGCAGCTCCCTGCCGGCGGTGCGCATCGAACTCGAACCCCAGGCGCTGAACCAGTACGGCGTGGCCCTGGACGATGTGCGCAACACCATCGCCAACGCCAACGTGCGCCGGCCCAAAGGCTCGGTCGAGGACGACCAGCGTTTGTGGCAGGTGCAGGCCAACGATCAACTGGAAAAGGCCAAGGACTACGAGTCGCTGATCATCCACTACAACAACGGCGCGGCCCTGCGCCTGAAGGATGTGGCGACGGTCAGCGACGGCGTCGAGGACCGCTACAACAGCGGTTTCTTCAACAACGACGCGGCGGTGTTGCTGGTGATCAACCGCCAGGCCGGCGCCAACATCATCGAGACCGTCAACGAGATCAAGGCGCAGTTGCCGGCGTTGCAGGCGGTGTTGCCGGCCAGCGTCAAACTGAACCTGGCCATGGACCGCTCGCCGGTGATCAAGGCCACATTGCACGAAGCGGAAATGACCCTGCTGATTGCCGTGGCCCTGGTGATTCTGGTGGTGTTCCTGTTTCTGGGTAACTTCCGCGCTTCGCTGATTCCGACGCTGGCGGTGCCGGTGTCGCTGGTCGGCACTTTTGCGGTGATGTACCTCTACGGTTTCTCCCTGAACAACTTGTCGCTGATGGCGCTGATCCTCGCCACCGGGCTGGTGGTGGACGATGCCATCGTGGTGTTGGAAAACATTTCCCGGCACATCGACGAAGGCGTGCCGCCGATGAAGGCCGCGTACCTCGGCGCACAGGAAGTCGGCTTCACCTTACTGTCGATGAACGTCTCGCTGGTGGCAGTGTTCCTGTCGATCCTGTTTATGGGCGGGATCATCGAAAGCTTGTTTCGCGAGTTTTCCATCACCCTGGCGGCGTCCATCGTCGTCTCGCTGATCGTGTCGTTGACCCTGACCCCGATGCTTTGCGCGCGTTGGCTCAAGCCGCACACGCCGGGGCAGGAAAACCGTCTACAACGCTGGAGCCAGCGCGCCAATGAATGGATGGTCGGCAAATACGCCACCAGCCTCGACTGGGTGCTGCGCCACCGCCGACTGACCTTGCTCAGCTTGATCGTGACCGTTGGCGTCAACGTCGCGCTGTACGTGGTGGTGCCGAAAACCTTTATGCCGCAGCAGGACACCGGCCAGTTGATCGGTTTTGTGCGCGGTGATGACGGGCTGTCGTTCAGCGTGATGCAGCCGAAGATGGAAATCTTCCGCCGCGCCGTGCTCAAGGATGAGGCAGTGCAAAGCGTGGCCGGGTTCATCGGCGGCACCAACGGCACGAATAACGCCTTCATGCTGGTGCGCTTGAAGCCGATCAAGGAGCGCAATATTTCTGCGCAAAAAGTCATCGAGCGGATGCGCAAGGAAATGCCCAAGGTGCCCGGTGCGCAACTGATGTTGATGGCGGATCAGGACCTGCAATTCGGGGGCGGTCGCGAACAGACCACCTCGCAGTATTCCTACATCATTCAAAGCGCCGACCTGGGCTCGTTGCGCGAGTGGTACCCGAAAGTCGTCGCGGCGCTGCGGACCTTGCCGGAGCTGACCGCGATTGACGCCCGTGAAGGACGCGGCGCGCAGCAGGTCACGCTGATTGTCGACCGCGACCAGGCTAAACGCCTGGGAGTCGATATGGACATGGTCACCGCAGTGCTGAACAACGCCTACAGCCAACGGCAGATTTCGACGATCTACGACAGCCTCAACCAGTATCAGGTGGTGATGGAGGTCAATCCGAAATACGCCCAGGACCCGATCACCCTCAAGCAGGTGCAGGTGATCACTTCCACTGGTGCGCGGATTCCGTTGTCGACCATCGCGCACTACGAAAATAGCCTGGAAGACGATCGGGTCAGCCACGAAGGCCAGTTCGCCTCCGATAGCATTTCCTTCGACATGGCCGAAGGCGTCACGGTGGAGCAGGGCACGGCAGCCATTGAGCGGGCGATTGCCAAGCTTGGCATGCCAGAAGACGTGATCGTGAAAATGGCCGGCACCGCCGACGCCTTCGCCGCGACCCAGAAGAGCCAGCCGTTCATGATTCTCGGCGCGCTGTTGGCGGTTTATCTGGTGTTGGGCGTGCTGTATGAAAGCTACATTCACCCGCTGACGATTCTCTCGACCTTGCCGTCGGCCGGGGTTGGCGCATTGCTATCGATCTATGCCTTGGGCGGGGAGTTCAGCCTGATCTCGCTGCTGGGGCTGTTCTTGCTGATCGGCGTGGTGAAGAAAAACGCCATCCTGATGATCGACCTGGCGTTGCAGCTGGAGCGGCATCAGGGCATGACGCCGCTGGATTCGATTCGCAGCGCTTGTCTGCAACGTCTGCGGCCGATCCTGATGACCACCCTGGCGGCGATCCTCGGCGCACTGCCGCTACTGCTCAGCCGTGCCGAAGGTGCGGAAATGCGCCAGCCATTAGGCCTGACCATCATCGGCGGGCTGATTTTCAGCCAGGTGCTGACCCTCTACACCACCCCGGTGGTTTACCTCTATCTCGACAAACTGCGCCATCGCTTCAATAAATGGCGTGGGGTACGTACCGATGCAGCTCTGGAAACTCCGCTATGACTGACCGTTCGCTTATCACTCTGGCTGCACCGATTGCCACGGCCCGGGGCTCACGCCTGTTGAGCCTGGCGCTGTGTGTGGCGATGCTCAGCGCCTGCGCCGTCGGCCCGGACTATCAGCGTCCGCCCACCGCCGAGCCGGCGCAGTACAAGGAAGCTGAGGGCTGGCGCCAGGCCAGTCCGAGCGATTCCCTGGCCCGTGGTGCCTGGTGGGAGTTGTACGGCGACCGCCAGCTCAATGGCCTGATCGAGCAACTCAACAGCGCCAACCAGACTGTGGCCCAGGCCGACGCCCGTTATCGTCAGTCGCAAGCCTTGGTGGAAAGCGCCCGTGCGGCGTTTTACCCCACGGTTGACCTGAGCGCGGGCAAGACCCGCTCCAGCCAGGGCGCCGGCAGCAGCAGTTCAAGCCTGAGCAGTTCGGCCAGCGGTATTCGAAATACCTACACCACCCAGTTGGGTGTCAGTTGGGAAGCGGACATCTGGGGCAAGCTGCGTCGCGGCCTCGAAGCCGATACCGCCAGCGCACAGGCAAGCTTCGCCGATCTGGCGGCTATGCGCCTGAGCCAGCAGTCCGAGTTGGTGCAGAACTACTTGCAGTTGCGGGTGATCGATCAGCAGAAACGCTTGCTGGAATCTACAGTCGCGGCGTATGAACGCTCGCTGCAAATGACCCAGAACCAGTACCGCGCCGGCGTCTCCGGGCGTGACGCGGTGGCCCAGGCCCAGGCGCAGTTGAAAAGCACCCAGGCTGATCTGGTGGACCTGATCTGGCAACGCGCGCAGTTCGAAAACGCGATTGCCGTGCTGATCGGCAAGGCTCCGGCGGAGTTCAACCTGGCGGAAACCCAGGACATCCCGAAACTGCCGCAGATTCCCCTGAGTCTGCCGTCGCAACTGCTCGAACGCCGCCCGGATATCGCTTCCGCCGAACGTTCGGTAATCGCCGCCAACGCCAACATCGGCGTGGCGAAAGCTGCGTACTACCCGGACTTGAGCCTGAGCCTGAGTGGCGGTTACAGCAGCAGTACGTCGAGCAACCTGATCAGCTTGCCGAACCGCTTCTGGTCGGTGGGTCCGAAACTCGACTTGCCACTGTTCGACGGTGGCGCACGCTCGGCGGAAGTCGATCGCAATGAAGCGCTCTACGACGAAACCGTGGCCAAGTACCGCCAGACCGTGCTCGATGGTTTCCGCGAGGTGGAAAACTACCTGGTGCAACTCAAGGTCTATGAGAACGAAGCAGCGGTGCGCCAGGAAGCGCTGGACGCCGCCCGTGATTCCTTGCGCCTGACCGAGAACCAGTACAAGGCCGGGTTGATTGCTTATCTGGATGTGGTAGTGGTGCAAGCCACCGCGCTGAGCAATGAACAAAGCGTGTTGAACGTGTTGCAGGCCCGGTTGATTGCCAGTGTGCAGTTGATTGCGGCGTTGGGCGGCGGGTGGGATGGGCAGTTGCAGGTAAGTGATAAGGAATAACCGCCTGGCGGCGTAGCAGCGGTCGAGCCCCAGCGAGGCCGCGTTCGGCGGCGAAGCCGTCGTAAACCCTGAGCTCGCGGTTAACCTGAAACACCGCATAGCCTGATTTCACGACGGCTTCGCCGCCGAACGCGGCCTCGCTGGGGCTCGACCGCTGCTACGGGTAAGGGGGTTTTAAGGTGTCAAACAAGCGTTTCATCGGGTTGATGGCCATTTGATAATTTTGTCAGTGCGTTCTTCCGCGCAATCAGTACAATCGCCGACTTTGCCCCCCGAGAACGGACGCAGTACGGAGGGGCAGTCACGAGAAATATCATGCTCATCGGCACCTTTTCCCCCACGCTGGTTTTCATCTCGCTGTGCGTGGCGATTCTCGCTTCCTATACCGCGCTGGACCTGACTGGCCGGATCGCCACGACCAAGGGCCGCGCCGTTCATTTGTGGACCGCTGGCGGCGCGGTCGCCATGGGCATTGGCGTCTGGTCGATGCATTTCATCGGCATGCTCGCCTTCAAATTACCCATCGATCTGGGTTACGACCTCAGCCTCACCGTGCTGTCGCTGTTAATCGCCATTCTGTCGTGCGGCTTTGCCCTGTGGCTGGTCAGCCAGCCGAAACTGCCGCTATGGCAACTGGCATTTGGCGCGCTGGTCATGGGCAGCGGCATCAGCGCCATGCATTACACCGGCATGGCGGCCATGCTGATGCAGCCGGGGATCGATTACGACCCGACGTTGTTTAGCGCGTCGCTGCTGATCGCCGTCGGTGCGTCGGCAGCGGCGTTGTGGATCGCCTTCCGCCTGCGCCAGCACTCGCCTTATGTCAGCCTGTTCCGTGGCGGTGCCGCGATAATCATGGGCTTCGCCATCGTCGGCATGCATTACACCGGCATGGCGGCGGCGCGTTTTCCGGACGGCAGCTTCTGTGGTGCCGCCCTCGACGGCTTGAGCGGCAAGGGCCTGGACAATCTGGTGTTGATCACCACATTGGCTGTTCTGAGCATTGCCTTGTTGACCTCGATTCTCGACGCGCGCCTGGAAGCTCGCACCGCTGATCTTGCGCGGTCGTTGACCGAGGCCAATCGCGAACTCACGCAACTGGCCCTGCACGACACCCTGACCGGCCTGCCGAACCGCATGTTGCTGGCTGACCGCATCGAGTTGGCTATGTCCAAGGTGCAAGAGCAGGGCGGCTGTTTTGCGTTGATGTTCATCGATCTGGACGGCTTCAAACCGGTCAACGATGCCTTCGGCCACCACATGGGCGACCAGTTGTTGCGTGAGGTCGGCTTGCGACTGCGCGAAGACTTGCGCAGCCAGGACACCCTGGCGCGGATCGGTGGTGACGAATTTGTGTTGTTGGTGCGCCTGAGCGAACCCGACGACGCCCTCAACCTGGCGGCCCGTCAGGTCAACCTGATCTCACGCGCGTTCCGCGTGGCTGAACATGACCTGCAGATTTCCGCCAGCGTCGGCATCGCGCTGTATCCGGGCAACGGCCAGACTGCGCAAGAACTGCTGATGAACGCCGACGCCGCGATGTACCACGCCAAAGGCGCCGGGAAAAACGGCCACAGCTTCTTCGACGCCTCGATGAACAGCAACGCCCGCAAACAGTTGCAGTTGTTACAAGACTTGCGCGCTGCCCTCGAGCAGCAACAGTTCAGCCTGTATTACCAACCCAAATTCGACGCCAGCAATGGCCGCCCGGTGGGTGCCGAGGCGTTGCTGCGCTGGGTGCACCCGACCCAAGGCATGTTGCTGCCAGACAAGTTCATCGACCTCGCGGAAAAGACCGGGTTGATCATTCCCATCGGCGAGTGGGTGTTGAATGAAGCCTGCCGGCAGATGCGCGAATGGTATGTGCTCGGTTACACCGACTGGCGTATTGCGGTGAATCTGTCGGCCTTGCAGTTCTGCCACGTCGGCCTGGTCCAGAGCGTGGCCAAGGCGTTGGCCACGCACCATTTGCCGGCCAACAGCCTGACCCTGGAAATCACCGAAACCACCGCCATGAGCGACGCCGATGCCAGCATGACGGTGCTGCAGGAGCTGTCGGACATGGGCGTGGATTTGTCCATCGATGACTTCGGCACCGGTTATTCGAGTTTGATGTACCTCAAGCGTTTGCCGGCCAATGAGCTGAAGATTGACCGTGGTTTTGTCCGGGATCTGGAGCATGACAGTGATGACGCCGCGATTGTCTCGGCCATTGTTGCGCTCGGCCAGGCGTTGGGTTTGCGGATCGTGGCGGAAGGCGTCGAGACCGGTGTGCAGCAGGATTTCCTGACCAAGCTGGGGTGTGATTCGCTGCAGGGTTATCTGTTGGGGCATCCGCTGCCGGCGGAGCGTTTCATGCACGACATCCATCGTGGCGAGCAACAGGCTGCCGGCTGATAGACCTGTGGCGAGGGGGCTTGCCCCCGTTGGGGTGCGTAGCGGCCCCGCTTTTTCTTCAGGTACATCGAGTCATCCAGATTACGACTGCTTCGCAGCCGAACGGGGGCAAGCCCCCTCGCCACAGGTAATTTCCAGACCCAAGACCCGCATTGTCACCCCGATAGATGCAGGTCATGCAAAACCCATCAATGACGGTTATTCTTGCCCCCGACTGCTTAAGCTTGAAACGGGGGAACGTCAGCATGGAAAAAGTCATCGTCATCACCGGAGGCAGCCGTGGCATTGGCGCCGCGACTGCATTATTGGCCGCCGAGCAAGGCTATCGGATCTGTATCAACTACCTGGCTGACGAAGTCGCGGCCCAGAGTGTGCTGGAGCAAGTCCGCGCCCTCGGTGCGCAAGCCATAGCGATACGAGCCGATGTCAGCATCGAAGACGAAGTGATCGCGATGTTCCACCGCGTCGACACCGAGCTGGGGCGGGTTACTGCTCTGGTAAACAACGCCGGCACCGTCGGGCACAAGTCCCGGGTCGACGAAATGTCCGAATTCCGTATTCTCAAAATCCTCAAGACCAACGTCCTGGCGCCGATCCTCTGCGCCAAGCACGCGATCCTGCGCATGTCGCCCAAACATGGCGGGCAGGGTGGCAGCATCGTTAACGTGTCGTCGGTTGCGGCCCGCCTGGGTGCGCCGAGCGAATACGTCGATTACGCCGCCTCAAAAGGCGCGCTGGATACCTTCACCCTGGGGCTGTCCAAAGAAGTGGCGGGCGAGGGGATTCGCGTCAACGCAGTCCGGCCTGGCTACATCTATACCGATTTCCATGCACTAAGTGGCGACCCGGATCGGGTCAGCAAGCTGGAGTCGGCGATTCCGATGGCCCGTGGCGGGCGGCCGGATGAAGTGGCGGAGGCGATTGTGTGGTTGTTGTCGGACAAGGCTTCGTATGCGACCGGGACGTTCGTTGATCTTGGGGGTGGGCGTTAGTCCTTGAGGTTTGCGTTGCCGGAGCGGGCCTCTTCGCGAGCAAGCCCGCTCCCACAGTAGATTGGTGTGAACACATAATTTGTGAACAACACCGATCCCTGTGGGAGCGGGCTTGCTCGCGAAGGCGATAGTCCAGACGACATCGCACCGTCAGAACGACCGCACAATCCGCCCCAACGTCTCCATCGCCTTTTCCGCCGCCTCATCCCAAGGGCTGCCGTAATTCAACCGAATGCAATTCCTGAAGCGCTGGGTCGGTGAAAAGATCGGGCCCGGCGCGATGCTGATGCCTTGCGCCAGCGCCATCTGAAACAACTTCAGCGAATCCATCTGCGGTGGCAGTTCCAGCCACAGGAAGTAGCCGCCGGCCGGCTGGCTGACGCGGGTCTGCGCCGGAAAATAACGGGCGATGGCGGCGAGCATGGCGCTTTGTTGTTCTTCCAGGGCGTAGCGCAGTTTGCGCAGGTGACGGTCGTAGCCACCGTGTTGCAGATAGTCGGCAATCGCGGCCTGGGCCGGCATCGACGCGCAGAGCGAGGTCATGAGTTTCAGCCGTTCGATTTTCTGCGCATAACGCCCGGCGGCAACCCAACCGATGCGGTAACCGGGGGCCAGGCTCTTGGCGAACGAACCGCAATGCATCACCAGCCCCTCGGTGTCGAACGCCTTGGCCGGTTTCGGTGCTTGCTGGCCGTAATAGAGTTCGGCGTATACGTCGTCCTCGATCAGCGGCACCTGATGGCTGCGCAACAGCTCCACCAATTCCTGCTTCTTCGCCTCAGGCATGGTCGCGCCCATCGGGTTCTGGAAACTGGTCATGCACCAGCAGGCCTTGATCGGATGGCGTTCCAGGGTTTGCGCGAGCACGCCGAGGTCGATGCCGTCACGCGGGTGCACCGGGATTTCCACGGCTTTGAGCTTCAGGCGCTCCAGCACTTGCAGGCTTGCGTAAAACGCCGGGGCCTCGATGGCCACCAGATCGCCGGGTTCGGTGACGGCCTGCAGGCACAGGTTCAGCGCTTCGAGGGCACCGTTGGTGATCAGCAGTTCTTCCATCGGCAGCATCAACCCGCCGACCATGTAGCGCAGGGCGATTTGCCGGCGCAGTTGCGGGTTGCCCGGCGACATGTCGGTAACCACCATGCGCGGGTCCATCTCCCGGGCGGCACTGGCCAGGGAACGGGACAGCCGTTGCAACGGGAACAGCGTCGGACTGGGGAACGCTGAGCCGAACGGCACGGTGGTCGGGTCCTTGATCGAGTCGAGGACCGAGAACACCAGTTCGCTGACGTCGACTTCGGTGGATTCGTTGACTTGGCTGCTGATCACCGGCTCCGAGAACGGGCTCGGCGCGTGGGTGTTGACGAAGTAGCCGGAGCGCGGCCGGGCACGGATCAGGCCGCGACGTTCCAGCAGGTAATAGGCCTGGAATACCGTGGACGGGCTGACCCCGTAAGTCTGGCTGGCGTAGCGAACCGACGGCACGCGCTGGCCGGGGCCGAGCACCCCGGAGCGGATCAGTTCAGCGATGTCATCGGCGAATTTTTCGTAGCGTTTCATCGAGTGCCTGGGTTCAAGTTATTCATGTGATGCGCCGTTGTGGCGAGGGGGCTTGCTCCCGCTGGGGTGCGTAGCGCCCCCAAAATCTTTGCGACTGCTTCGCAGCCGAGCGGGAGCAAGCTCCCTCGCCACAATGGACCGCGCCTGACAATGGCCGGCATCTTAACGGCTCAACGATTCATCGGCGCAACAAACCGGCTCTGGGCCACGCTGTAGATGTCCGGCTCATCGCTGTCGACAATCTTGAAGCTGATCGTTTGCGAGCTGCTGCTCGGCCGTTCCGTGGTCATCGCCACCGACACCGGGACGTCGACAATCTCGCCCGGCGCCAGGCTCAGCTCGGTCTTGCCTTGCAACTGGAAGCCTTCGCCATCCTCCAGGCTCAGGCGGTAATCCTGGCGCTGCTGGGTCTTGTTGATGACTTTGAGGCTGTAGATGTTTTCGATCTGGCCTTCGCTGTTCTCGCGGTACATGCCACGGTCCTTGGTGACGTCCAGCGACACCATCGGTCGTTCCACCAGCGCCAGAGCCAGCGCGCCGATCATCACCAACAGAACCGCCGTGTAACCGATCAACCGTGGCCGCAGCAGGTGGGTCTTGCCGCCCTGCAGTTCATGCTCGGAGGTGTAGCTGATCAGGCCGCGAGCGTAGCCCATTTTGTCCATGATTGAATCGCAGGCGTCGATGCACGCCGCGCAGCCGATGCATTCCATCTGCAAGCCGTCGCGGATGTCGATGCCGGTGGGGCAGACCTGCACGCAGACCTGGCAGTCGATGCAATCACCGAGGCCGACGTCCGCCGGTTTGACCTCGCGTTTGCGCGGGCCACGGTTTTCGCCACGGGCCACATCGTAGGAAATGGTCAGGGTGTCCTTGTCGAACATCACGCTCTGGAACCGCGCATATGGGCACATGTGCATGCACACCGCTTCGCGCAGCCAACCGGCATTAATGTAAGTGGCGCCGGTGAAGAAGATCACCCAGAACAGGCTGACACCGGCCATTTGCAAGGTCAGCAGTTCTTCGGCCAGGGGCCGGATCGGCGTGAAGTAGCCGACAAAGGTCAGGCCGGTGAGCAGGCTGATGCCCAGCCACAACGTGTGCTTGGCCGAGCGGCGCAGCAGTTTGTTCAGGCTCCACGGCGCAGCTTGCAGCTTGATCCGCTGGTTACGTTCACCTTCGGTGATTTTTTCGCACCACATGAAGATCCAGGTCCAGGAGCTTTGCGGGCAGGTATAGCCGCACCAGACCCGGCCGGCGAACACGGTGATCGCGAACAGGCCGAACGCGGCAATGATCAGCAGCGCCGAAAGCAGGATGAAATCCTGCGGCCAGAAGGTCGCGCCGAAGATGTGGAATTTGCTTTCAGACAAGTCCCAGAGCACCGCCTGGCGACCGCCCCAGTTCAGCCATACCGTGCCGAAGAAGGCGAGGAACAGAAAACCGGCACCGCTCATACGCAGGCTGCGGTACAGGCCGGTAAAACTGCGGGTGTGAATCAGGTTGTCGCTGGATTTGGCCTTCATCTTTGGACGCGAAGGCTCATAGCGCTGGACTGCGGGGGCGCTTTCTACGGTTCGGACGGGGATTCTCTCGCTCATGGTCGTTCGCTCATCAGCCTCCATCAGGCCGGTGCACTATGAGCGGCGATCTGTTTGCATAACAGACTCAGGTATCGCAATAAAAAGCGGATCAGATGGGTTCTGAACGAGTGCCTGCGACAACTTGATGCACCCGCCAACGCAGGCTGCGGGCGCCTATCCCAGGCGTCCGCAGCGCTTGTTGATCCGGGTCAGTCAAATCACCGAATCACTGTCGGTGGCCTTCAAATGCTTACGGCCGTCCACAGCGCCTGCTACGGTTAATGCGTCGGCTTCTGCTTCGGTGATGTAGACGCGCTGGCCATTGAGCTCCACGGCTGACATGGCTTTTTCCGAGTCGGTGATGATGGTGACGTCGGGGCACAGGCGAATTTCTTCGCCGTTTTCGACAGTGAAAAAGCAGGTCTGGTTTTCGATGCGCACGGTCATGGGACTGTCCTTTTTTCAGCGGAGACTAAAACGTTAGGTCACTCGGGACGGCCATCGTTCTGTGCAACCGATTAATGGTCGGCGCGGTCCATCCTCTATCAATCAATACATAGGACTGCACCATGGACGCCTGGTGGCATGAGGTTTGGGTGACGCTGCAAGCGGAGTTCGCCGACGTTGGCGACGCCTCGCAACTGACGCGCATTACCGTGCGTTTGCTGATGGCCGCTGTGCTGGGCGGCATTCTCGGTTTCGAGCGCGAGCACAAGGGCAAGGCCGCCGGGGTGCGCACGCACATGCTGGTGGCGTTGGGCGCGGCGCTGTTTGTGCTGGTGCCGCAGATGTCCGGGTCCCAGGCGGATGCCATGAGCCGGGTGGTGCAAGGCGTGATCGCCGGGATCGGTTTTCTCGGCGCCGGGACGATTTTGAAGAACACCGAGGGCGACGAGGGCCACGTGAAAGGCCTGACCACCGCCGCCGGGTTGTGGATGACCGCGGCGATTGGGGTTTCCGCCGGGTTGGGGCGCGAAGCGACGGCGGTGCTCAGTACGTTGCTGGCATTAGCGATATTCAGCGCCATGCCAGCGGTGGTGCGCATGCTCGACAGAGATCGTAGCCCTAAGGACTGACGATCACTGGCGGCATCGTGGCCGGTGGCTCTTCCATCGGCGGCGGGGTGGTGCCCGGCGGCTCTTGCTCGGGCACCGGGTCCGGCTCGGTCGGCGGAATCGTCGGGTTGTCGATGTTCGGATCTGGCGTTTCAGCGGGGATCGGTATGCTCATCGTGAAGCCTCCTTGTGGCACATGGCGTAACTCGTGCTTAAGTTTCTTAAGTTTGTTGACCACCGCGTACAGGATTTGATTCCCGCTAATACTCAGGCAAATCCCCGTGAACTTTTACCGGCGCCTGTCGCTCGGAACCTAAGTGAGTTCATTCCGGGCAGAACGCCCCATGTGGATGGACATCAAGCAAAAGAGCGTCCTTGGGGCGTAAAGGAGAGATGCTCGATGATCGCTGAAAAACCGACCGAACTCAGTTACAACCCGCACATGCCGCTGTCGCAGGCTTTATTGCTGCCGCGCATTGCGATTGAAAACGTGATGCCGACCCTCGATGGCGGGCTGTTTGCCGTCAAAGCCGTGGTGGGTCAGGACGTGCTGGTCACCGGAAAGGTGTTTGCCGACGGTCACGACAAACTGGCCGCGCGCATCCGCTGGCGTGGCGAGGGCGAAGAGTCCTGGCACAGCGAAACCATGGCCGACCTGGGCAACAACGGCTGGGAGGGCCGCTTCCGAGTCGAGCGCCAGGGCCGCCATGTGTTCTGCATTGAAGCCTGGATCGATCAGTTCGCCAGCTTCTGTTATGAGCTGGAAAAGAAGCACACCGCCCGCGTTCCGGTGAGCCTGGAATTGCAGGAAGGCCGGACCATGGTCCAGCAAGCCGCCGAGCGCAGCGATGGGCAACTCAGCGAACAACTCGCCGGACTGCACCATGAATTGTCCGCGCTGCTCGAAACCGAGCAGGTCGCGTTGTTCTTGCACCAGCGTAGCGCCGACCTGATGGCCGAGGCCGATCACCGGGCCTACCTGAGCCTGAGCCAGGAATTCCCGCTGGATGCTGAACGGGAAATCGCCCAGTTCGCCAGTTGGTACGAGTTGTTCCCACGCTCGATCACCGACGATCCGGCACGTCACGGCACGTTCAACGATGTGCACTCGCGGCTGCCGATGATCCAGGACATGGGTTTTGACGTGCTGTACTTCCCGCCGATCCACCCGATCGGTCGCAGCTATCGCAAAGGCCCGAACAACTCGCTGACTGCCGGCCCTAATGATCCGGGCAGCCCTTACGCCATCGGTAGTGCCGAAGGTGGCCACGAGGCGATTCACTCCGAGCTCGGTACTCGCGAAGACTTCCGCAGACTGGTGGTTGCAGCGGCGGACCATGGGTTGGAAATCGCCCTCGACTTCGCGATCCAGTGTTCCCAGGATCACCCATGGCTGCAGCAGCATCCAGGCTGGTTTAATTGGCGTCCCGACGGCACGATCAAATACGCCGAGAACCCGCCGAAGAAATACCAGGACATTGTTAACGTCGACTTCTACGCCGCCGACGCGATCCCCAGCCTCTGGGTAGAGTTGCGCGACATCGTGGTCGGTTGGGTCGAGGAGGGCGTGAAGATCTTTCGCGTCGACAATCCGCACACCAAGCCGCTGCCGTTCTGGCAATGGCTGATCGCCGATGTGCGGGCGCTGCACCCGGAAGTGATCTTCCTCGCTGAAGCTTTTACCACCCCGGCGATGATGGCGCGCCTCGGCAAGGTCGGTTACTCCCAGAGCTACACCTACTTCACTTGGCGCAACACCAAGGCGGAGTTGGCGACCTACTTCAGCGAACTCAATGAGTCGCCCTGGAGTGAGTGTTTCCGGCCGAACTTCTTCGTGAATACCCCGGACATCAACCCGGCGTTCTTGCACGAATCCGGGCGCGCCGGTTTTCTGATTCGCGCGGCACTGGCGACCATGGGCTCCGGCCTGTGGGGTATGTATTCGGGCTTCGAACTCTGCGAAGCCGCGCCGATCCCGGGCAAAGAGGAATACCTCAACTCCGAGAAGTACGAGATCCGCCCTCGGGACTTCAATGCGCCGGGCAACATCATTGCCGAGATCGCCCAGCTCAACCGCATCCGCCGGCAGAACCCGGCGCTGCATACGCACCTGGGGCTGAAGATCTACAACGCCTGGAACGACAACATCCTGTATTTCGGCAAGCGCAGCGCCGATGGCAGCAACTTCATTCTGGTGGCCGTCAGCCTGGACCCGAACAACGTCCAGGAAGCCAATTTCGAACTGCCATTGTGGGAAATGGGCTTGCCCGACGATGCCCAAACCCAGGGCGAAGACTTGATGAGCGGCCATCGCTGGACGTGGTACGGCAAGTACCAGTCCATGCGCATCGACCCGGCCCACCAGCCGTTCGGGATTTGGCGGATTACCGTCTAGACCACTGCGTTAAATGTGGGAGCGGGCTTGCTCGCGAAGGCGGTGGATCAATCAACATTGATGTGGGCTGACAGTCCGCTTTCGCGAGCAAGCCCGCTCCCACAGGTCATCATCTTCCCTGAAGTTGGCGCTCGGCTCAGCGGTTTATTTGAATTCAACAGGAGTTTCAAATGGCGAAGAAACCCAAGGCCACAACGTTCATCAAGGATCCGCTCTGGTACAAGGACGCTGTGATTTACCAGGTTCACGTTAAGTCTTTTTTCGACTCCAACAATGACGGGATCGGCGACTTTCCCGGTCTTATCGCCAAACTCGATTACATTGCCGACCTGGGCGTCAACACCATCTGGCTGTTGCCGTTCTATCCTTCGCCACGTCGTGACGACGGCTACGACATCGCCGAATACCGTGGCGTGCACCCGGATTACGGCACCATGGCCGACGCCAAGCGCTTTATCGCCGAGGCGCACAAGCGTGGTTTGCGGGTGATCACCGAGCTGGTCATCAACCACACCTCCGACCAGCACGCCTGGTTCCAGCGTGCGCGCAAGGCCAAGAAAGGCTCGGCAGCGCGGGACTTCTATGTCTGGTCCGATGACGATCAAAAGTACGACGGCACCCGCATCATTTTCCTCGACACCGAAAAGTCCAACTGGACGTGGGACCCGGTCGCCGGCCAATACTTCTGGCACCGTTTCTATTCCCACCAGCCGGACCTGAACTTCGATAACCCGCAAGTCATGAAAGCGGTGTTGTCGGTGATGCGTTACTGGCTGGACATGGGCATCGACGGCCTGCGCCTGGACGCGATCCCGTACCTGATTGAGCGCGACGGCACCAACAACGAAAACCTGCCCGAGACCCACGACGTCCTCAAGCAGATTCGTGCCGAAATCGATGCCAATTACCCGGACCGCATGCTGCTGGCCGAGGCCAATCAATGGCCGGAAGACACGCAGCTGTACTTCGGCGACACCGATAAAAAAGGCCTGAACGGTGACGAATGCCACATGGCGTTCCACTTCCCGCTGATGCCGCGCATGTACATGGCGCTGGCCCAGGAAGACCGCTTCCCGATCACCGACATCCTGCGCCAGACCCCGGAGATCCCGGCCAACTGCCAGTGGGCGATTTTCCTGCGCAACCACGATGAGCTGACCCTGGAAATGGTCACCGACAAGGAGCGCGATTATCTGTGGAATTACTACGCGGCCGACCGTCGGGCGCGGATCAACCTGGGGATTCGCCGTCGTCTCGCGCCGTTGATGGAGCGTGACCGCCGCCGTGTGGAACTGCTCAACAGCCTGCTGCTGTCGATGCCTGGCACGCCGACGATGTATTACGGCGATGAAATCGGCATGGGCGACAACATCTACCTTGGCGACCGCGATGGCGTGCGCACGCCGATGCAATGGTCCATCGACCGTAACGGCGGCTTCTCCCGCGCCGACCCGGCCAGCCTGGTGCTGCCGCCGATCATGGACCCGCAATACGGCTACCTGTCGGTCAACGTCGAAACCCAGGCCGGCGACCCGCATTCGCTGCTGAACTGGACTCGACGCATGCTTGCCGTGCGCAAACAATCCAAGGCCTTCGGGCGTGGCACGTTGAAAATGCTCTCGCCAAGCAACCGGCGGATTCTGGCGTATACCCGTGAATTCACCGGGGCCGATGGCAAGCACGAAATCATTCTCTGCGTGGCCAACGTGTCGCGCAGTGCTCAAGCGGCTGAACTCGACCTGTCGGCCTACGCCGGCATGGTCCCGGTGGAAATGTTGGGCGGTAACGCCTTTCCGCCGATTGGCCAGTTGAATTTCCTCCTGACCCTGGCGCCGTACGGCTTCTATTGGTTTGTACTGGCCGCGGAGAATCAAATGCCGAGCTGGCACGTGGAACCGGCGCAAAGCCTGCCGGACTTCACCACTTTGGTGCTGAAGAAACGCATGGAAGAACTGCTCGAAGCGCCGTCCCGCGGCACGCTGGAGCAGGGCATCCTGCCGAACTGGCTGCAAAACCGTCGCTGGTTCGCCGGCAAGGACGCGACGATCGAGCAGGTCAATATCGCTTATGGCGTGCGCTTCGGCGATCCGCAGCATCCGGTGTTGCTGAGCGAAATCGAAGTCACTAGCGGCGGCCAGACCAGCCGTTATCAATTGCCGTTCGGCTTTATTGCCGAAGATCAGGTCGGCGCGCCGTTGCCGCAACAACTGGCGCTGTCCCGGGTTCGACGCGGGCCGCAGGTCGGTTTGATCACCGACGCGTTTGCCCTGGAAAACTTTATCCGCGCGGTGGTGCAGGGCATGCACAACAACACCGTGTTGCCATCCGATGGTGGCGAAATCCGTTTCGAACCGACCGCGCAACTGGCCAAGCTTGGCCTGACGGCGGAATCCGAAGTGCGTTACCTGTCCGCCGAACAGTCCAACAGTTCGGTGGTGGTCGGCAAAGGCATGGTGCTCAAGTTAATCCGCAAAGTCGCCTCGGGCGTGCACCCGGAACTGGAGATGAGCGCCTACCTGACCAACGCCGGGTTCGCCAACATCTCCCCATTGCTGGGTTCGGTGATTCGCCGCGACGCTCAGGGCGAAGACAACTTGCTGATGATTGCCCAGGGCTACTTGAGCAATCAGGGCGACGCCTGGGAATGGACCCAGAACAACCTCGAACGGGCACTGCGCGATGAGATGGCCGATGCCATGTCCGAGCAGGAGCAGCACTACAACGCCTTGGGTGAATTGAAAGACTTCGCCGGCATGCTCGGCCAGCGCCTGGGGGAAATGCACGTGGTGCTGGCCTCGACCACCGACAACCCGGACTTCGCCCCGCAGGTCACCACGGAGAAACAAGCCCTGGCCTCGGCCAAGGACGTGGCGGCGCAGCTGGAACATTCATTGAAGTTGCTCAAGCAGCATCAAAACGAATTGAACCCGGCGGACAAAGCACTGGTCACTCGCTTGCTGGACAACAAAAAAATCATCATCAGTCATGTCCAGGAACTGGGCAAAAAGGCTGCCGGTGGTTTGCGCATTCGGGTCCATGGCGATTTGCATTTGGGCCAGGTGCTGGTGATCAAGGGCGATGCTTACCTGATCGACTTCGAAGGCGAGCCGGCACGGCCGCTGAGCGAACGTCGCGGCAAGCACAGTCCGTATAAGGATGTCAGCGGCGTGTTGCGTTCCTTCGACTACGCCGCCGCGATGGCGATCAACGTGCACAACGTTGACAACACTGACGATGCCCTAGCAGCGCGACAACGGGTGGCTGATCGCTATCTGAAAGAAGCACAACAGGCATTTATCGACGCTTATCGGCTGGCGGCAGCTAGTCTTGCTCATGCGTGGCAAGATCCTGAAGGCGAGGATGCCGCGCTGGCGTTGTTTGGCCTGGAGAAGGCGGCCTATGAGGTGGCTTATGAGGCGGAGAATCGCCCCACTTGGCTGCCGGTGCCGTTGCACGGTTTATATGGGTTATTGAGTGGGCTTAAACCCTTTTCCGATCTTGGTGGAGAGTATTCATGAGTTTCTCGAACAAGGAACAGGGGCATCACAAAGAAGCGCTGTTGCCCAAGGCGCGTGACATTGACGCGCTCGTACGCGCCGAACACCACGATCCGTTTTCAATCCTCGGCCCTCACGCCGATGACCATGGCGGCCAATTCATTCGTGCCTATCTGCCTGACGCCCTGAGCGTTCAGGTATTGGCCAAGGATTCTGGCGAAGAGCTGGGCAGCCTTGAAGCCACCCAGACGCCGGGGCTGTTCGTCGGCCACTTCGACCGGGCGCAGCCGTATGTGCTGCGTACCCGTTGGGCCGGCGGCGAGCAAGTCGCGGAGGATCCTTACAGTTTCGGGCCGCTGCTCGGCGAGATGGACTTGTACCTGTTCGCCGAAGGCAATCACCGCGATCTCAGTGCCTGCCTCGGCGCGCAACTGAAGAACGTGGATGGCGTCGATGGCGTGCGGTTTGCCGTGTGGGCGCCGAATGCGAAACGGGTGTCTGTGGTCGGCGATTTCAACGTCTGGGACGGTCGCCGTCACCCGATGCGCCTGCGCCATCCGACCGGCGTGTGGGAGTTGTTTATCCCGCGCCTGCAAGCAGGGGAAGCGTACAAGTACGAAGTCCTCGGCTCGCAAGGGATTCTGCCGCTCAAGGCTGACCCGATGGCCCTGGCCACGCAACTGCCGCCGGACACCGCCTCGAAAGTCGCTGCGCCGCTGAGCATTGATTGGCAAGACCATGAGTGGATGCAGGCTCGCGCTGACAAGCACAAGCCCAGTGCACCGCTGTCGATTTACGAATTGCACGCCGGTTCGTGGCAATGCGAACTGGATGATTTGGGCGAAGTTGCGCGCCAGTACACCTGGCACGAATTGGGCGAACGGCTGATTCCGTATGTGAAGGAACTCGGTTTCACCCACATCGAACTGATGCCGATCATGGAACATCCGTTTGGCGGTTCCTGGGGTTATCAGTTGCTGTCGCAGTTTGCCCCGAGCGCCCGCTACGGTTCGCCGGATGACTTCGCTGCCTTCGTCAACGCCTGCCACCAGGCTGACATCGGCGTGATCCTCGACTGGGTGCCGGCGCATTTCCCGACCGATACCCACGGTCTGGCGCAGTTCGACGGCACGGCGCTGTATGAATACGCCAACCCGATGGAAGGCTTTCACCAGGATTGGGACACGCTGATCTACAACCTGGGCCGCACCGAAGTGCATGGCTACATGCTGGCGTCGGCGTTGCACTGGCTCAAGCATTTCCATGTCGATGGCCTGCGGGTCGATGCCGTGGCATCAATGCTTTATCGCGACTACTCGCGCAAGGCCGGCGAATGGGTGCCAAACCGCCATGGCGGTCGCGAGAACCTGGAAGCCATCGACTTCCTGCGCCACCTCAACGATGTAGTCAATCTCGAAGCGCCGGGTGCGCTGGTGATCGCCGAAGAGTCCACGGCGTGGCCAGGCGTGAGCCAGGACACCCAGCAGGGCGGCCTCGGTTTCGATTACAAATGGAACATGGGCTGGATGCACGATTCGCTGCATTACATCCAGCAGGATCCGGTGTACCGCGCGCATCATCACAACGAACTGAGTTTCGGCCTGGTCTATGCCTGGTCCGAGCGCTTTATCCTGCCGATCTCCCACGATGAAGTGGTACACGGCAAGCATTCGCTGATCGACAAGATGCCCGGCGACCGCTGGCAGAAATTCGCCAACCTGCGCGCTTACCTGAGTTTCATGTGGGCGCATCCGGGCAAGAAGCTGTTGTTCATGGGCTGCGAGTTTGGCCAGTGGCGCGAGTGGAATCACGATCAGCAACTGGACTGGTACCTGTTGCAGTACTCCGAGCACAAAGGTGTGCAGAAACTCGTCGGTGACTTGAACCGGTTGTACCGCGAAGAACCGGCGCTGCACGATCAAGACGATGCGCCGCAGGGCTTCCAGTGGTTGATCGGCGATGATGCGGTCAACAGCGTCTATGCGTTTATGCGCTGGAGCAAGGACGGCCGGCCGGCGTTGGTCGTGGCTAACTTCACGCCAGTGCCGCGTCAGGCGTATCGCATCGGCGTACCGTTCGCCGGGCGCTGGACCGAGCTGATCAACAGCGATGCCGACACTTATGCCGGTTCGAACTATGGCAATGGCGGCGGGGCGTTTACCGAGGAAGAGCCGAGCCATGGCCAGGCGCTGTCGCTGGTGTTGAACCTGCCGCCATTGGCGGTGCTGATCTTGCGGCCGGAGGGTTGATTCTCTAGCACCGCGTCGCTCCCTTCGCGGGCAAGCCTCGCTCCTACAGGTTGGAATGCATTTCAAACTGTAGGAGCGAGGCTTGCCCGCGAAGGCGTCAGCCCAGACAAGACATTTCCTGAAGCCTGCCCCTCACCACCGCATCCGAACCCCCAGACTCCCGATCAATCCATTCAAATCATTGTCATCCACGTCACTGCTGTAATCGGCACTGACGTACAGGCTGACCGTGGGCGAAACCCTGGCGACCAAGCCCAAACCCAATTCGACCGTAGACGAATTGCGGCTACTGCTGATCTTGTCCACCTGATCCAGCGTCACGGTATTGCCGGTGTACACCGTGTGCCACAAGTTGGTCCGCACATAGGGTTCGACTGGCAGGCCATTGATGTCGTAACTACCTTTCAATCGCGCACCGACCCGGCCGCTCCAGGAGGACAGGTCGCTGGAGCTCGCGTTGTTGGCGCCGGCATACGGCGTGTCCAGGGTGATGCGCTGATTGATCAATTGCGCCTGGGGTTCGACTACCCAGTTCTCACCGAGGCCGATGGGAAATCCACCTTCGACAGACACAGTCATCGCGCTGCCCTCGGCGGTTTGCCGCATGCCCTGGGCGTCACGGCTGTAACCGTTGACCCGGCCACCGCTGGCGGTCAAATCCACGTGCCAGCCTTGGGGCCCGGTCAGGCTCCAGTAGGCGCCGAGGCTTTGGCCTTGCAGGTTGAGGGTGTCATTGCCGGGGTCGGCCATCGCACGGCTGGTCAGCAGACCATCGCTATTGCCCTGGTACTGGCTGATGCCGCCAATCAGTCCGACCCGCTGCACATGACCGCTGCCGCTTTGCAGGGTCAGCAGGGCCGGACCTTTGAAATCTTCCGAGCCAGGGATCGCAAACCCTGCGGACTGTACATCGGTTTGGGCCTGGCGTGACGCCTGACCATAGAGTTGATCCCAGGCCGCAGGTGCGGCGTCTTCGGTGGTCAGGCGTGTACTTCGCAGGTCCGGGTTGAAGGTGTAGCGGCCCGGATAGGTGGCGGCGACATTCGGCAAGGTCAGTGTCGGGATCTCCTGGCGATACCAGGGGGCGGTGTCATCCTCGGCAGTGCCGGCCTGTACGTCCATCGACGAACAGAGCAGGAGTGTGCTCGAGACGGTGCAAAAAGTGATTTTGATCTCTTGTGGGGTGAATGAAGTTTTCATGGAGGTCTACCTTGCACACGCATGCCGTTCTCGCTTTTGGCGTCTCTCCTACCCCGAATGAGGGGCGACCGAATGGAGTGGGGCAAGCCTGGGGCCGCCCGTTTTAACGGGTGTCTGAAGGTTTGTCCCAGGTTGTACTTCCGGGGGTAGTAACGTGTAGCTAAGAAGACCCAAGACCTTGCGTCAAGAAAATGGCCGATAAGTGGTAGGGCTATTTTAGCGGTTCCAAGTGTCTGTTTTTCGGCGTGTCCATAAGTGATTGTTTGTACAAAAAATCATCAACAAACCGTCGAGATACGCGCTTTTGATAGTTGGCTAAACACCTACCAACTCATCCGGATACCGAGGTTTCCGACGACGCCACGCAGCTGATTGCTGTCAATATTGCGGGAGTAATCGGCACTCGCGTACACGCTGACGGAGGAGGCGAGGCTCAGGATCACCCCGGCACCCAAATCGGCGCTGGAGGATTTCTGTTGGCTTTCGATCCGGTCGACGTGATCGAACGTCACCGTGTCGGTCCCGGAAAAGGTCTGCCACAGATTGGCCCGCAAGTACGGTTCCAGCGGCCGGCCACTGACGGCGTAGCGACCCTTGAGGCGCGCGCCGAGACGACCGGTCCAGGCGCCGTCCGAGTCGAAGGACACCCGGGAGATGCCGTCGTCCTGGCTGTCCAGGGAGATTTTCTGGTGAATCACTTGCGCCTGGGGCTCCACCACCCAGTTGCCGGCCAGTGCGAGCGGGTAGCCGGCCTCGGCCGAGAGCGTCAGGGCGTGGCCACGGTTGTCGAGCTTGAGGCCGCGTTCGGAACGGTTGTCGCCGTCGAACCGGGTGCCCATGACCACCGTATCGACGTACCAGCCCTTGGGATCGGTCAACGTCCAGTACACACCGTAACTGTCGCCTTCCAGTTCGATGCTGCCGGCGCGCTTGCCTTCAAAACCTTGGTTGAAACCATCGACATCGCCCTGCAAACGGGTATGGCCGACAAAGAAACCGATGCGCTGGGTTTGCCCGCCCGAGGTTTGCGAGCTGTACAGATCGTTGCCCACCTGAAAACCGTTCAGCGAACCGTTGAGCCGTGGCGTCACCGTGCCCGCCCAGGTCTGGTCGAAGTTTTTGCCATAGACCCGCCCCCAACCAGCGCCGAATGCCCCGGTTTCGGTGAGCAGGCGCTGATCGCCCTGACGATCATGAAACGTGCCGAGGGCGCTCAGGGTCAGTTGCGCGGCGGCGGGTGGTAACACAGACCAGGTCGGGACTTCCGGGCGGTACAAGGGGATCGGCGCCGCGCCCGGTATCGCGGCGGGCACTACCGGCAGCGGCGAACTGCCGGCTGGTGCCGCCGGTACCGTGACCAGAATCGGTGGCAGCGCTGGGTCAGGGTTTGGAATGCTGATGACCGTCGGCGTCGCAGCGGCCGCAACCAGGATCGGTGGCAAAGTCGGGTCGGGGTTGGGAATGCTCACGATCGTCGGCGTCTCTGCTGCCACGGGTGTCGCCGCCAGTGGAACGATGACCGGTGGCAAGGCCGGATCGGGATTTTGAACGCTCAGGACCGCTGGTGCGACCACCGCCGACCGCAGGTACCAACTGTTCTCGGAGCCCAAGGTCACGCCGCCCTTGAACAGACGGTAATCGTAGGCGCCGGCGGATATCGGACCGCTAAGCACAAACGCGCTGTTCTCGCTGACGGCCGTGCCTTGGGCCAACACCAACGGGATGCCGTTCTGTTGGGTCAGGCCGCCGATGCCACCGAGGTTGCTGACGCTGATCACGGTGCTGCCGGTCAAGGTGCCGTCATTGACCACCAGTTTGTCGCTGGGGGAATTGTCGTCGCCGATCACACTTTGCAACAGCAGTTGGCCGTTGTTGCCGGCGTAGTTGCCTTGCACCGTCAGGCTGTCGTCGGTGCGGCTGTTGCTGCGCGTGAGGTCAATCACACCGGCGTTGTTCAACGTCGCCAACTGGCCGGCGGCGAATGGCCGGATGCTGCCGTGGACGGAAGTCAGGGTGCTGCTGCCGTCGATGTTGAACACGCCGGTGCCACTGGCGCTGTCGCCCAGCACCAGGTTGCCGGCGAGGTCGAGTTGCGAGCCGTTGCTCAGGTTGACCGTTTCCCAGTTGATATAGCGCGCGGCGCTGGAGGTTGTGGTTTGGTCGAAGGTCAGCAGATCGTTGCCGGGGCCGCCGTCGAGGCTCGGCGTGAAGGCGAGGGTGCTTTCGTCCAGATTGCTCAGGGTGGCGCGGTCATTGCCGTCGGCCATCAGGATCGCCGAGCGGATAATGCCGCCGCCATTCCAGATCAGGCTGTCGTCGCCGGTACTGGCGCGGATTTCGCCGACGATCTCGCCGCCGGTCACGGTAATGCTGTCGTTGCCGCCGCTGACGCTGAGGTTGCCGCCGATGCGTCCGCCCGAGACGATGATCGTGTCGGTGCCGAACCCGGTGACCAGATTGCCGAGGATCTGCCCGCCGGACAGGTCGAAAATATTGTTGTCGAGCTTCATGTCGACCCGGCCGATGCTGCCGCCGGTCATCCTCGCCACGTCGCCGTCCTCGAACGCGCCAGTGATCGTGCCGCCAGTCATCAGGAACGTGTCGCGACCGTCGCCCTGGGCGAGGGACTGGATCGTCCCGCCGAGCATGACGAAATCATCGATGCCATTGCCCTGGCTGACGGCGCCAGTGATTTGCCCGCCCGTGATGCGCAGGCGGTCGTTGCCGTTGCCCAGATCCAGTGCGCCGGCGAGGGTGCCGGAGTCCATCTGCACCGAGTCGATCCCGGCGCCAAACGTCACGTTGCCGTTGACGCGCCCGGTGCCGCTGGCGGGAAAGCTCAGGCTGTTGTTGCCCGCCAGGTCGGTCATTGGGCCGCTGGTGCCGCTGTCGCAGATGAAGGAGTCATTGCCGGACGACGGCGTGAGCGTGCAACTGGCGTAAGAGATTTGGGACCCGCCAAGGCATAAGCAGGCTGAAGCAATCCAGGCCCCGTACTTTGGTCGTTCTGTCGAAGAAATCATGCTCGTCTCCCCACAGTGCCGGCCAAAGTGCGTTTGGCTGCGCGGCGGTCCGATATGGACAGGCACAGCGTAGCAACAGCCTTACAGCGTCGCTACTGTCAGACATGACAGGTGGAGGGTGAGCGTTGATCAGTCAGACCGTGTGGCTGATCACAGATGCACTTCAACCGCCAACGGCAAATGGTCCGACAGATGTGTCCAGGGCTTGTTACCAAGTATGCGGGGGTTATGGCTGCTGGCATTGCGCAGGTAGATCCGGTCCAGGCGCAACAGGGGGAAGCGCGCCGGGTAGGTCTTCGCGGGGCGGCCGTGATGGCGTTCGAAGGCTTCATGCAGATAATCGCGCCGGGCGAGGGCGGCATTGCCCTGCAACTGCCAGTCGTTGAAATCACCGGCGATGATCACCGGTGCATCGTCGGGCAGGGATTCGAGCAATTGACAGAGCAACTGCAACTGTAACTGGCGATGGCTTTCGAGCAGGCTCAGGTGCACGCAGATCGCATGCACTTCGGCATGCCCCGGCACGTCCAGCACACAGTGCAGCAAGCCACGGCGCTCGGGGCCGGTGATCGAAACGTCGAGGTTACGGAATTCACGAATCGGATACTTCGACAGCAGCGCATTGCCGTGGTGACCGTCGGGGTACACCGCGTTGCGGCCGTAGGCGAAATCACTCCACATGCTGTCGGCAAGAAATTCGTATTGCGACATCTGCGGCCATTCGTTGTAGCGGGAAGAGTGCCGCTCGTGTTCGCCGACCACTTCCTGCAGAAACACCAGGTCCGCCGAGGTACTGCGCACCGCCTCGCGCAGCTCCGGCAGGATGAAACGCCGGTTGAGCGCGGTAAAGCCTTTATGGGTATTGACCGTCAGCACTCGCAGTCGATGAATCGCCGTGGGGGTGTTCAGTGGCACGGATTTAAGCGAATCGCTGGTCACGTTGGCTCCTCTAAATCAGGGCTGCTCAAGTAATGCGACTGATGCGCAAGCGGTCAGTTCAGCCCGATTGCCGGGATAACGTGGATAAAGCAGCCATCGCAGATCCCCTGTGGGAGCGGGCTTGCTCGCGAAGACGGTGTGTCAGTCACCGTTGATGGTGAATGTGCCGGCCCCTTCGCGAGCAAGCCCGCTCCCACAGGGGATTGAAGTCGTACATAAAACCTGTGTCCACCACGAGTCTATTGTGGGAGCGGGCTTGCTCGCGAAGACGGAGTGTCAGTCAGCGTTGAGGGTGAATGTGCCGGCCCCTTCGCGAGCAAGCCCGCTCCCACAGGGGATTTAGGTCGTACATAAAACCTGTGTCCACCGCGAGTCAATTGTGGGAGCGAGCTTGCTCGCGATAGCGGTATGCCAGTCGATATTGATAGTGACTGATACACCGCTATCGCGAGCAAGCTCGCTCCCACAGGGGTACATCGTTGTTTTGAGAATAGCGCTCTCAGACAAACACGATTTCATACGGCAATCGGATCCGCTCCAGTAGCGCCCTGGGCAGTAGCGGGGCGATGCCGATGGCGGGTTCGCCGTCGAGCTGGCTGGCGTAGGCGTGGGTGGCGTGGCTTTTGCGCGCGATGGTCCAGGTGTCCAGACGGACCTTGCGCGCCCGGTGCCATGGGATCTGCCCTTGCTCGCGCATCGGCCAGTGCCAGGCCCAGACCGGGATTTCGTGGTACGTCACACCGACAATCGCCGCCGCCCTGGCGGCAGCCCGGCCAACCGCATCATGGTCATCGATGCCGTCTTCACTCCAGGTGCTGAACACCACGTCTCCCGGCCGCAGGTAGCGCGCGATGTAGTGGCTCAATTGTTGTTCGCGCTCAGCCAAGGCGTTATCGGCGAACCCCCCACGAATCCATTTCAGGCTGTGCATCGGCAAACCGAGACGGCGTAAAGCTTCGACACTTTCCTGGGGGCGGAACACGCTCAGGCGTTTCTCCGACCACTGCTGCGAGCCCGGATGGCTGGCGCTGCCGTCGGTAATCGAGATCAATTGCAAGGGGTGGCCGAGGGTGGATAACAGCTGCAGCAAACCGCCGCACATCACCACTTCATCGCCGGGATGGGGCGCGATCAGCACGGCGCGAGCGCCTTCGGGAACCAGGGTCTGGGTGTTGATCACCGGGATATTGTCGAGTTGCGGCGCGTTGTTCCAGATCTGTGAAGGCAGGGTACTTTCGTTGAGGTAAACCGGTTTCATGGGTTACGTCCTTGTTGTGTCTCGCCCTCAGTCATGCGTTGCTTGATTTCAAGCCTGGCAGACCCGTGAAGGCTGGTTGATAGCAATGTGCCGCGCTCCGAACCCTGGATTGCAGCGAACAAGAGTATTGCTCATACAACGGTATTCGTCGCCTCACTGTTGCATCTGATCCGGTTTTTTTTACTCGACTTGCACCATGTTCCGCAAAAAATCGCCGAAGCCACCCCGGGCCCGGCTGTCCAGGCGCGCGCTGGTCAGCACCTGTGGCTGGTGGCTCCAGGCGATATTCGCGCCACAGAGTTCCAGCTGTCGCACCAGTTGCACATCCTCATCGCAGGCCAGCGGTTCGAAGCCGCCGGCGCGCTGATACGCCTCGGCGCTGATGCCCAGGTTTGCGCCGTGGATATGACGGTGACCGTCCCGTGCCTGGTAATGCTGGTGATAGCGAATCTGTGCCGACTCGTCGAAATCGGCGTGCCACTGATCCACCGTGACCGTGCCGCACACCGCATCGGCGCCCAACGCCAATTGCGCCACCAGCCAGTCTTTCGACACCAGGCTGTCGGCATCCGAACAGGAAATCCAGCGCGCGCCCTGTTCCAGCAGATAACGCGCTCCGGCGGCCCGGGCTTCCCCGACATTGCGGGCTTCGATCTCCAGGCTGTGCACCGGGTATTGCGCGACTATCTGCGCCGAGCGGTCGGTGCAACTGTCGAGCACCACCAGCACCATCACCGGTTCGCCCTCCAGCCTCTCATGGCAACCGGCGCGCAGGGCTGCGCGGATGCAGGGTTCGAGCAAGTCTTCTTCGTTGTGCGCCGGGATCAGGATTCCAATCATCGCAAGCCCTCCAGAGCCGCCACGGAGCGGGGTTCTCGGCTCCAGAGTTCCAACAGAAAATCCGCTTCCTGATGCAGGACCAGGCGCGGCAAGTGCAAGTGTTCGTGGAGCAGGTCATGGACCTGGCGGGCGTTCAGCGGGCAGCCGTCAATGGGCGGGCGCCAGTGGCAGGCGAGCAGTTGGCCATCGGCGGTCAGCGATTGTTCGGCCAGGACGATCAGGCGTTTGAGGTCGTCGGCGTCCAGGTAGTAGCCGATCTCGCTGATGACAATCAGGTCGAATTTCTCTTCGGGCCACTCGCCCGGCAAGCGACTTTGGCGGACTTCGGCGTGGTCGAACAGGCTCAGGCGTGTACGGGCCAGTGCGACGGCGGCGGCTGCGGTGTCGCAACACAGCAGACGGTCGCAGCGGCTGGCCAGCTCGGCGCTCAGCTCTCCGTTGGCGCAACCGGGTTCGAAGATAGAACGGTAATGCGGCCGGGGCAGGGCGGCGAGGGTGATCGCGCGTTTGCGCTGTTCGTACCAGCGTTGGCGAAACGCCCAAGGGTCGTCGTTGCCCGAGAACAACCCGTCGAAATAACGATCCTCGACACTCATAGAAACACCACTTCAAACGGTTGCAGCAACCGATCCAATACATAGGGCGCGAGCACGGGCGGCAGACCGACTTGCGGATCACCTTCTAACTGACTGGCGAAAGCATGGATGGCGTGACGCTTGCGGGCGACCAGGTGCGGGTCGAGCAGAATCTTGCGTGCGCGCTCCCAGGGTACAAAGCTGTCTTCCGGGGTTGCCCAGTGCCAGGTCCACACAGGCAGTTCATGCAACGTCGCGCCGACCCGATTGGCCGCGTCGGCACTGGCCCGGCCCACGGCTTCGTGGTCGCAATGGCCGTCCTCGCGCCAGGTGGTGAAGACCACGTCGTCGGGTCGCAAGTGACGTTCGATGAATGCGCTCAACTCGGCTTCCCGCGCGGCCACCTGGCTGTCGGCAAAACCGCCGCGCAGCCATTTCAGGCTGTGCAGCGGCAAACCGAGCCGGCGCAGGGCTTCGGCGGATTCCTGCGGCCGCACCGCGCTCAAACGTTCTACGGGCCAGCGCCGGGAGCCGGGGTGACTGGCACTGCCGTCGGTGACCGAGATCAGCTGCAACGCCCGGCCAGCGTCGGCGAGCAGTTGCAGAAAGCCGCCGCAGCCGAGCACTTCGTCATCCGGGTGCGGGGCGATGATCACGGCGCGTGAGCCTTCGGGCACCAGCTCCAGAATGTCGATCACCGGCAATTGCGCCAGTTGTTGGGAGGTTTGCCACAGATGCAGTGGCGTGCCCTGGCCGACGATGGGGTTGGCTTTCATAGCGTCCACCCTCCGTTGACCACCTGTTCGCCGAGGGCGGCGAGGTCCCGTTCAGCGTGGCTTTGGCGCAGGAACACCGGCAAATCAGCGATCAATCGGGCGAACTGTCGATCCTTGCAATAAGGCCCGGCACCGAGGGCATGGCCGACGTGCTGGATGACGAGTTCGGCGCTGTGCTCGACCACTGCACGAGCGCGCCGGGCGAGCAGTTCGGCGTCTTCCAGCGGTGTGGTGTCGATGGTCATGGCACTGACCCGCAACACTTGCGCCGCTGCATGCAAGGCACTGTCCACCGCGCCGAGATGGGCCAGGGCATGCGATTCCGGACGTTGCGCGCAGTGACGGCGCAAGCGCTCGGCGATGCTCTGCGCCGCGCCGTACCAGCACGCGGCAATCCCGATCCCGCCTTGCCAGAAACCTGGCCGTTGCAAATAGTCGCCGGGGTTGCCGATGGCTTGGGCTTCCGCACCTTCGAACAACACTTCGACGCTACCGGTGGCGCCCATGCCCACCGCATGCCAGCCGTCAGCGGTGACGTTCACCCCCGGCTGATCCAGCGCGACCGCCACCAGTTGCTGGCGGTCCTGATCATCCCAAGCGGTGAGCAAGGCATGGCTGAGTACCGCCGCGCCGGAGCACCAAGCCTTGCGTCCATTGAGCAACACCATGTGCCCCGAAGGGCTGACCCGAACCTTGGCTTGCGGCGGTTCGGCGGCCCACATGCCCCAAGTGCTGGCGGGAGTCGGTGAGCCACCGAGTTGCTGGATGATCGCCAGCGCATCGGTATGCCCTTCGTACAATTTGCACAACCCGAGGTCGTGGCCACCGACCTCGGCCAGGCGCTGGAAGCGTTCCAGCGTCTCGCCACTGCCGGGCAGCGGAAGCTGGTCGAGACCAGCCTCCACCAACGCCCGCAGGCAACGGCCTAGCGCCTGTGTATCGGCGCAGTCCGTGGATTGCTGTTGCAGAAACGTCTGAAGGTCCATTTCACTCTTCTTCCTCATGCTGCAATTCGAACAGCAGCAGCGAGCGGCCGGTGACCGAGTATTCGTGACCGAACTCGAAGCGTTCCTGACCGCGAATCGACGGCTGGTTGGTGTCGATCATGCAGGTCCAGTGACCGCCGTCCGGGACTTCCGGCAACGTGAAATTGACGATGTCGTGGTGGGCGTTGACCACCAGCAGCAACGTCGCATCGCCACCCTTGCGGCGGATCCCGGTTTCCTGGGCGCGGCCGTCAAGCAGCATGCCCAGGCAACGACCGTGGGCTTCCTGCCATTGTTCGGTGCTCATCTCGCTGCCGTCCGGGGCCAGCCAGGTGACATCCTTGACGCCAATGTCCTCGTTGTAATTACCGACCAGGAAGCGTCCGCGACGCAGGATCGGATAGGCCAGACGCAACTTGATCAGGCGTTTGACGAACTTGAGCAGCGCCTTGCCGTCTTCGCTGAGGTCCCAATTGACCCAGCCGATGTCGCTGTCCTGGCAGTAGGCGTTGTTGTTGCCATCCTGGGTCCGGGCGAACTCGTCACCGGCGACCAGCATCGGCGTGCCCTGGGACAGCAGCAGCGTGGCGAAGAAGTTGCGCATCTGGCGCTGACGCAGTTCGTTGATCTCGGGATCGTCGGTCGGGCCTTCGACACCGTGGTTCCAAGACAGGTTGTTGTTGCTGCCGTCCTGGTTGTTTTCGTCGTTGGCTTCGTTGTGCTTGTCGTTGTACGACACCAGGTCGTTGAGCGTGAAACCGTCGTGGGCGGTGATGAAGTTCACCGAGGCATACGGCCGGCGTCCACGCTGGTTGAACATCTCGCCGGACGCGGTCATGCGGCTGGCAAAATCCGCCAGTTGGTTGTCATCGCCTTTCCAGAAGGCACGCACGGTGTCGCGGAACTTGTCGTTCCACTCGACCCAGCCCGGCGGGAAGCCACCGACCTGATAACCACCGGGGCCGCAATCCCAAGGTTCGGCGATCATTTTCACCTGGCGCAACACCGGATCCTGGCGGCAGGCAACGAGGAAGCTGTGGCGTTCGTCGAAACCGTCGTGGTAGCGCCCGAGAATGGTCGCGAGGTCGAAGCGGAAACCGTCCACGTGCATTTCCGTGGCCCAGTAGCGCAACGAGTCGGTGACCATTTGCAGTACGCACGGGTGACTCAAATCCAGGGTGTTGCCGGTGCCGGAATCGTTGATGTAGTAGCGTTTGTCATCAGGCATCAAGCGGTAGTAGGAGGCGTTGTCGATACCGCGCATCGACAGGGTCGGACCTTGTTCGTTGCCCTCGGCGGTGTGGTTGTAGACCACGTCGAGGATCACTTCCAGATTGGCTTCGTGTAGGTGCGCGACCATCTCCTTGAACTCGGCGATCTTGCCGCTGGCCAGGTAGCGCGGGTCCGGGGCGAAGAAGGCGATGCTGTTGTAGCCCCAGTAATTGGTCATGCCTTTATGCAGCAGATGCTGGTCATTGACGAAGGCGTGGATCGGCAGCAATTCAACGGATGACACGCCGAGCTTGCGGATGTGTTCGAGTACGTCGTCGACCATCAACCCGCCGAAAGTGCCACGCAGATTCTCGGGGACGGAAGGGTGACGCATGCTGATGCCGCGCACGTGAGTCTCATAAATGATCGTCTTGTCCCACGGCACGCTGACCCGATGGTCATTGCCCCAGGTGTGCGCCGGGTCAATGACTTTGCATTTCGGCACGAACGGCGCGCTGTCGCGCTCATCGAAACTGAGGTCGGCGTCAGGGTGGCCGATGGTGTAGCCGAACAGCGCTTCGGACCATTTCAACTCGCCAACCAATTGCTTGGCGTACGGGTCGATCAGCAGTTTGTTGTGGTTGAAGCGATGGCCGTTGGCCGGGTCGTAGGCACCGTAGACACGGTAGCCGTAGATCAGCCCCGGATGGGCGTCGGGCAGGTAGCCGTGGTAGATCTCGTCGGTGTATTCCGGCAATTCGATACGTTCCAGTTCAACTTCGCCGGCGTCGTCGAAGATGCACAGTTCAACCTTGGTGGCGTTGGCGGAAAACAGTGCGAAGTTAACCCCCAAACCATCCCAGGTCGCGCCCAGCGGGAAGGGCAAGCCTTCACGAATTCGCGAGGCCTCGGCTTGAGGTTCTGGCGCGGCTTTTTTTGGATTGGTCATAAATGCTCCTGCAAAATAGGGGTACGAATTCGGGTGTGGCGGATCAGTCAGGGGCGGACCCTGTGGGAGCGGGCTTGCTCGCGAAAGCGGTGGGTCAATCAACATCGATGCTGAATGACACACCGCTTTCGCGAGCAAGCCCGCTCCCACAAGGACTGCAGCGTTCTCTTTATTCCGGGCGAGTGCGCCCACAGTGGCGAGCGAACTCGCCACGAGATCAATCAGGACAAGGCGTGAAGCGTTAAACCGTTGGCGGTTTTTTCGCGGCGCGTGGTTTTTTCTCGGGAGCCTTTTCACCCGGCGGGGTTACTTTGGCGGCCGCAGCAGGTTTGGCCTTGGCTTTGGACGCCGCAGCCTTGCCATCGGCCTGACCGTTGAGTTTGCTGTCAGCCTTGGCGGCAGCCGGTTTGGCCGCAGCAGCCTTGCTGCCGGCAGCTTTCGGCGATTTTTTCGGCGCCAGGGCTTCGGCTTCGGCCAGCTTGCGCGCCATCTCCCAGTGGCGCTCTTCCTGGCCTTCGGGTTTCCCTTCCGACTCCCAGATTTGATAGGCAAATTCGCGAACGCGTTTATCTTCGGTACTCATCGCAATGCTCCTGAACTGAACTCAAGTGTCGATAGTTTGGATAAAGAGATTGACCGGGAAGTCCCCCAGCGCGGCGCTGATTTCCAGCTCCATGTTTTTTGTGACTGCGGCGTTTGAAAAAAGTCCCTTCAGGTTTTCGTTCGGGGTGGTGAACGGTAATTTGACCCGCGTATCGCCCCATCGCAGCGCGTCCACCTGAGGCGCGGCACTGTTTTCCAGCAACCCGGCACAGCGTATCGGCACGATCACGATGGCGCGTTGGCCTTCCAGCGAACGCATGAACGCCAACACGCGATGAGCCTCGCTGCCGAGCACTTCAAGGGCCGTATAGGTCCCTTGGCGAAACAGCTCGGCGTACTCGGCCCGACGGTTCAACGTATGGGCGACCAGCCGTTGTTTGATGCGCCCGTCACGCCAGTTCGCCAACAGCCCGGACAGGTCGAGTGGGGCCTGCAAAGCCTGTTGTCGAGCGGCGTAATCCACCGGCCGGCGGTTGTCCGGATCGACCAGGGTAAAGTCCCAGAAGTCGTTGCCCTGATACAGATCCGGCACCCCCGGCACAGTCATGCGCAGCAAGGTTTGCGCCAAACCATTCAGCGCGCCGGGCGCAGCAATCGCCTGTGCCGCTTCACCCAGGGCCGAACGCAACGGCTGACCTTCGGGGCTCAGCAGCAAGCGATTGAGAAAGGCTTCGGTGGCCTGTTCGTAAGCGTCGTTCGGCGCGCTCCAGCTGCTTTGCAACTTGGCTTCGCGCAGGGCTTTTTGCTGCCACTGCCACAGGCGTTTGGCGTAATCCTCCAGCGCCGGTTGATCATCGCTACGCAGTTCCAGCGGCCAACTGCCGAGGATCGCTTGATAGAGGATCAACTCATCGCCGGCCGAGGGCGAGCTGTCGTCGGTGCGCAGTTCGCGCGCCAGGTTTCGCCAGTGTTCGACCTGTTCGGCGTACCAGCCGCTGCGCTCGCTCAACACCGCGAGACGCGCCCGGGTGTCTTCGCCACGCTTGTGATCGTGGGTCGCGGTGGCCAGCAGGTTGTTGGGAAACGCTTCCAGGCGTTGCAGGCAAGCGTCGTGGAAATCGCTGACCGGCGCGCTGAACTGTTCGGTGCTGAAGCCCACGTCATTGCGCGACAGCAACACCGCCGAACGATAGAACGCGGTGTCTTCGACGGCCTTGGCCGCCGCCGGTGACGTCAATTGCTGGAAGCGCACGCAAGCATGTTTGAGGATCTTGCGCTGGCGGCCCACCGGGCGTTTACGCCAGGGTTCGCCACCGAGCCAGCCAGCGATGCAATCGAGCACCGGCCAGTCGGCCTCGCCCAAGGTCTGCCGTGCACCGTCCATGGCTTGCTGGAAAAACACATCGTCTTCGGCCGAGCGACCACGCGGGCTGATGTAGGTGCGGTACACCGGGAAGTGCACGATCAGTTCCTGCAATGCCCGGCGGATCGCGCCGAGGGTCAGGTCGCGGGTCATCACGTCATCCCGGGCCACTTGCAGCAGGGCCTGGGCGACGCTTTCGAAATCCCCGGCCAGCGAACCGTTGAGGATCTGCTGGCGCGCCAGTTGCGCTTCCTGGATGAATTCGGCGGGCCGTTCGCTATGGCGACTCCACAGTTCACCGAGGGTTTCGGCGCCGGCGGGATCGTGTTGCAGCAACGACAATTGATTCATGAATTCATAACCGGTGGTGCCATCCACCGACCAGTCACGGTGCAGGGTTTCACCTTCGCCGAGGATCTTCTCGACGTAGATCGGCAGGTGCCGCTGCGGTGACAGGCTATCGACCCGACGCCGCAGTTTGCGGCAATAACCGCGTGGGTCGGCGAGGCCGTCGATATGGTCGATGCGCAAGCCGTCCACCAGGCCTTCGGAAATCAGTTCGAAGATCTTCGCGTGGGTTTCCTCGAAGACTGCCGGGCGTTCAACCCGCAGGCCGCCGAGTTCATTCACATCGAAGAAGCGCCGCCAGTTGATGTCGTCCGCCGCCGTGCGCCAACTGGCCAGCCGATAACTCTGGCGCTCCAGCAGGTTGTGCAGGTTTTGGAAGCCTTCTGTTGTCAGCGAGTCATAAGTGCTGATGTGCTGTTGGATGGCGTGCAGCATGGCCGGGTCGCTGGCCAACTCGCGCAATTCCTCTTGCAGGGGAATCGCCAGGCTATGGGCATCGGTCTGGTAGCTCAGGGCTGCAAAACGATCGGCGAGAAACTTCAGTTGCTCGGTTTGTTCGGCATTCAGTTGATCGTCAGGCTTGAGCAAATCACCGTAGCCGGTCGGGCAGATCGGAAAGTGATGATCGTAGTGCTCGACATAAAACGCGCCGTGTTCGGCATCGAAGCGCAGGGGCAGGGTGCCGTCCTGCAACGCCACGCCGTAGTCGCTGCCCAGAAACGGCAGCAGCAACTGGCCTTCCATCAGCGGGTCGGGGGAATGCCACTGGATGTCGAAAAACTCGCCGTAAGGACTCAGGCGTCCCCATTCCAGCAAGTCCAGCCACCAAGGGTTATCGCCACCGCCGACCGCCATGTGGTTGGAGACGATGTCGAGGATCAGCCCCATCTTCTGCTGGCGCAACGCATCGACCAGACGGCGCAGTGCCGCTTCGCCGCCGAGTTCCGGGTTGACCGTGGTCGGGTCGACCACGTCGTAGCCGTGCATCGAACCGGCGCGGGCGCTGAGCAGCGGCGACGCGTAGACATGGCTGATACCCAGGCTGGCGAAGTACGGCACCAGCGGCACCGCATCGTCGAGGGTAAAACCTTTATGAAATTGCAGCCGCAGGGTCGCCCGCAGCGGTTGGATCAAGGCCTGGTTCATTGGTCACGCTCGGCCGCCTGGAGTCGCGCACAGGCGAGCAGTTCAAGGCGTCGGGCCGCGTCCGGGTCATCCAGCAACGCTTCACTGTCACCGGGCAAACGCCGTGACCAGTTAGGGTGCGTGTCGATGGTGCCGGGCAGGTTGGCTTGCTGTTCGATGCCCAGGGCATCTTCCATCGGCAGCAACACCAGCGGCGCGCGGGTATGGCCGAGGAAGCGGATCGCTGCGTCGAGTACCTGATCGGTTTCATGGGACTCTTCGCGGAAGTTCTGCGGGTCCTCGCTCAACACCCGACGCAGGCCTTCGCGCTCGCGTTCACGGTGATGGCGCCACTCGATCTCGCCGTTCGCGTCGACCAACCCGAGCCGGGCATTCCAGTCGATATCGTGGCCATGCCACCAGCCGTTGAGCGTAGGCAAGTCATGGGTGCTGGTGGTCGCCAGCGCGTTGTCCGGCCATTCGAGCGTCGACTTAAAGTGGCTGTTGTCTTGTTCAAACAGCAACACACGCATGCCGAGGATCGAACGAGCGATCAATTTTTCCCGCAGGCCGTCGGCCACGGTGCCGAGGTCTTCACCGAGCACAATCGCTTGATGTCGATGGGATTCGAGGGCCAGCAAACGCAGCATGTCGTCCACCGGGTAATACAGGTACGCGCCATCGGCTGGCGGTGCATCGTTGGGGATCACCCACAAGCGTTGCAGGCCCATCACATGGTCGATGCGCAGGCCGCCGGCATGGGCGAAGTTGGCCCGCAGCATTTCGATGAATGCGCGGAAGCCGTTGCGCACCAGACCTTCCGGGGAAAACGCCGAAATGCCCCAGCCCTGACCGGAACGGTTAAGGATGTCCGGTGGCGCACCGACGGTCAGGGACGCGAGCAATTCGTCCTGGCGACTCCAGGCCTGGCTGCCACCGCCATCGGCGCCGACTGCGAGATCGGCTACCAAGCCGATGCTCATGCCTGCACCGAGCGCTGCGCTTTGCGCGCGGGCCAGGCAACGGTCGATCAGCCATTGGCAGAAGGCAAAGAAGCCGATGCGTCCGGCGTTTTCTTCGGCGAAGTCGGCGAGGGCGGCGCTGCGCGGGTCTTGCCATTGTTCCGGCCAGTGACGCCAGTCCAGGTCTTCACCGCGAGCGGCGCGGGCTTCCTGGATGGCTTCGAAACGACAATGGTTTTCCAGCGCTTCACCGCCGGCATGCCGGAAGCTGCTGAAGTCTTCATGCAAGGGATGTTCGCCCTGGACAAAGCCTTCGTAGAGCGCCTGCAACAGCCGATGTTTGGCTTCGGCGGCCACCGGCCAATTGATCAGCGGCAGGGCTTCAAGTTCTTGCAGTTGTTCGGCCAGCCCGGTGGCATCAATCGCATCGCGCAAGGCGCGTTCGCCAAGAATCGCACCCGGCGCGGCGTAGAGGCTGTTGAGGAACAAGCGGCTGGACGGCGAATACGGGCTGTAGCGATGGGTGTCGCTGCTGAACATCGCGTGCATCGGACTGATCGCCAGCGCTTCGGCGCCGCGTTCACCGGCCACGCGGGCCAGGTCTTCGAGGGCCTGAGTATCGCCAAAGCCACCGTCACCGGGGCGTCGCAGCGAATACAGCTGCACGCTCAAACCCCAGGTGCGCGGGATCGGACTGTCGACCGCATCGCCAACGCTGTAGCAGCGCTCGGGGGCCACGGCCAGCGTGAAGGACTGGCCGTCGATGCTGACGTGTTGATAGCCGACCGGGATCAAGCCCGGCAGGATCGCATTGGCATCCAGTTTCAGGTTCAGGCGCGAGCCGTCTTCGAGGTGCACTTCGCACGGGGTTTGCGGCTCGAAATAACGGGCCAGGTCGAGGCCCTTGCCCACGTCCGCGGTGATCAGCGGCGGCAGGTGGCGGGTTTGTTGCACTTGCTGCAATTGCAGCAGGCTGGCGTCGATTTCCTGAGTCGTGCCGGCCGGATGGCCAAGGCCGATCAGGACTGCGCGCAGCACGGCCGGGGCGACTTTCTGTGGGCGTCCGTTGGCGTCGATCCAATCGACTGCCAGGCCAGCACGGCTGGCCAGTATTTCCAGTTGCGCATCGCTCATAGGCGCTCTCCATCAGGTAGCAAAGGGTTTGCAGCCGTGAGGCTGACGAGCACGCAAAAAGGGGCGAGGCTGCTCTGGTTCAACAGGCCGGACGCGGGAGGGTGTTCGAACAACAGCGAAGCATCGGCCTGTGGAGGGTGGACCACAGGCGCGTCGCTGAGGTTCAGGTCAATGCGCAGCAGGTTGCCGTTGCCGAGCCGCCAGCGAGCGCTCACCGCGCCGTCGGCCAGCACCTCGGCCCCCAGCGCGCGGGCGCCGGTCAGGTGCGGGATGATGTGCTCATGACGCAGTTTCAGCAGTTGCCGATACAGCTCGTGAATCGCTTGCTGCGCCGGCTCGCCGGCAGGTTTTGGCTGCGACGCTTCGAAGGTTTTTGGCGCGTTCGGGTCGGGGATCTTTTCGCGTTTGTGCGGATCCTTGAACGCGCTAAAGGCCTTGAACTCGTTACGCCGACCTTCGCGCACCAGTTCCGCCAGTTCACCGTGGTGGCTGGTGAAGAACAGGAACGGTTGTTCGGCGGCAAACTCGTCACCCATGAACATCAGCGGGATCATCGGCGACAACAGCAGCAGCGCAGTCGCCGCTTTCAGCGCGTCGGTCGGCGCCAGTTGATGCAGGCGCTCGCCAAAGGCGCGATTGCCGATCTGGTCGTGGTTCTGCAGAAACAGCACGAAAGCACTTGGCGGCAAGTGGCCGCTGGGTTCGCCCCGCGCCTCACCGTGACGATTGATGTGGCCCTGGAACACGAAACCTTCGCTCAGGCAGCGCGCCAGTTGTTCGGTGGGGTTCTCGGCGTAGTCGGCGTAGTAGGCGTCGGTTTCACCGGTCAGCAGCACGTGCAGGGCGTTATGGGCGTCGTCGTTCCACTGCGCATCGAAACCTTGTTCCAGCAGGCTGGCCTGGTTGTGTTCGTTTTCCACATTCAGCCAGATGTGGCGGCCCGGCGCAGTCTGCTCGCGCACTCGCTGCGCCAATTCCTGGAGGAAGTCCGGGTCTTCGATGGCGTGCACCGCGTCCAGGCGCAGACCGTCGAAACGGTATTCCAGCAACCACATCAAGGCGTTTTCAATAAAAAACTCCCGCACCTCGCGGCGGCGGAAGTCGATGGCCGCGCCCCACGGCGTATGTTTGTCTTCGCGAAAGAAGCCTTTGGCGTAGTGATGCAGGTAATTGCCGTCGGGGCCGAAGTGGTTGTAGACCACGTCGAGAATCACCGCCAAGCCATGGCCGTGGGCGGTGTCGATCAGATGCTTGAGTTGTTCGGGAGAACCGTAGGAGGCTTGGGGCGCGTAGGGCAGGACCCCGTCGTAGCCCCAATTGCGCTCGCCGGGAAATTGCGCCAGCGGCATCAGTTCGATGGCGGTGATGCCCAGTTCGACCAGGCGCGCCAGGTGCTGCTCGACTTCGCTGAAACCGCCGAGGGCACCGACGTGCAATTCGTAGATCACCGCTTCATTCCACGGCCGCCCTTGCCAGGCGTTGTTTTGCCAGTGGTAGGCGAGAGGATCGACCACCACGCTGTGGCGGTCGAGGTCCCCGGCCTGGGCGCGGGAGGCCGGGTCCGGCACTTGCAGTTCGGCGTCGATGTTGTAGCGGTATCGCGTGCCGGCCGGGCAGCGGGTCTTGATCACAAACCAGCCGTCGGCCTGGGGCAGTAGCGGTATTGATTGTCCATCATCCAGTTCGAGACTGACGTTTAACGCATCTGGCGCCCACAAGGCAAAACGCGTGTGTTCAGCGTCCAGCATGATTGCGCCGTGGGGCCAGGTCTCAAGGGTCCGTAACGGCATTGTTGAAAGCCTCTGAGTTATTTGTGGCCCGATTTGCCCAAGGCTTTGCCCACCAGTTTTTCGTAGAGTTCGGCGTAGGGTTCGACGGCCTTGCACCAGTTGAACGGTGCGGCCATCGCGCGGCAGCGCATTGCGTTAAGCAGATCGGGGAAAGCGAAGACCTTGAACGCGCGGCTCAGGGCTTCGCGGTAGCTTTCGACGGTGGATTCGTCGAACAGGAAACCGGTCACACCGTTTTCAATGGTGTCGGCCAGGCCGCCGGTATTGCGTGCCACCGGCAACGAGCCGAAGCGCTGGGCGTACATCTGGCTCAGGCCGCAAGGTTCGTAACGCGAAGGCATCAGCAGGAAATCACTGCCGGCGAACATGCGACGGGCGTCGGTTTCGTTGAAGCCGATACGCACGCCGACCTGGCCTGGGAAACGCAGGGCCAGTTCACGCATGGCTTGTTCTTCTTCCGGCTCGCCACGGCCGATGATTGCAATCTGGCCGCCGTGCTCGACGATGTAGTCCGCCACGGCTTCGGTGAGGTCCAGGCCTTTCTGATAGACCAGTCGCGAGACCACGGCAAACAGCGGGCCTTCGGAATCTTCGAGGCCGAACAGTTCACGGACGTGGGCGGCGTTGACCGCTTTACCGTCCCAGTCACCAATGGTGAACGGGCAGAACAGGTGCGGGTCGGTGGCCGCGTCCCAGCTCTCGTCGATGCCGTTGGGAATCCCGCTGAGCAGGCCTTGCTGGGTCTTGGCGGCGAGGAAGCCGTCGAGGCCGCAGCCGAAGTCCGGGGTGGTGATTTCCTGGGCGTACGTGGCGCTGACCGTGGTGATGTGGCTCGAATAAGCCATGCCGGCCTTGAGGAACGACATCTTGCCGTAGAACTCCATGCCTTCCTGTTGCAGCGCGTGCATTGGAATGCCCAGCTCCGGGCAAGAGCCGAGACTGGTCACGCCTTGATAGGCAAGGTTATGGATGGTGAATAGAGTCGGGGTGCGCTGCCCACGCCAGTGCATGTAGGCAGGGGCCAGGCCCGCTGGCCAGTCATGGGCGTGCACCAGGTCCGGGCACCAGTGGATTTGTGCGAGGTTGGCGGCGATATCGGCAGCGGCCAGGCCCAGGCGGGCGAAACGAATATGGTTGTCCGGCCAGTCGCGACCGTTGTTGGCGCCGTAGGGCGAACCTTCGCGCTCGTAGAGTTCGGGGCAGATCAACACGTAAATGACCAGGCCATCCGGCATGTCCATGCGCCCGATCTTGCAGGGCGGCAATGCGGCATGACCGCCGAGCTCGCCAATGATGTGGATCGGATTTTCGCTGTGCAGCACTTGCGGATAACCGGGGATCAGCACACGAACATCGTGCAGATGAGCCATGGCTCGCGGCAGCGCTGCAGAAACGTCGCCCAGACCGCCGGTCTTCACCAGGTCGGCGATTTCCGATGTCACAAACAGGACTTTTTTGCGGTTGGGGTTCTGACTGGCGACCGGTGCCAGCGTCTTGGTGCCGGGGACGCTGACTGTCTTGCTGCTCGGGGCATTCACGGCGCTCGATTCGCCGACCTGCTGATGAGCACGTTCTCCCTGAATATCTAAAGCCGCACTGATCATATGAATCTCCCGTGTTGTTGATCTAATTCTAGGCCTGGCACAAACGGTGTTCGTGGCCAAATCCTGTGGCCGGGCGCAAACGCGCTACGCATCAAGGAGCAATGGCTGCCCGATACGCTAAAGCACAAAGGGTGATAGGGCTGTTGCAAGGATTGCACCAGTCGGAACGCACCTGTCTTAGAGAGGACTCTGCACAACAGGTAAAAGTTTCGAGTTTTTTCCCGCTTTGTGACCGACCGGTTTCAGCCTGCGAAAATCAGTCTAGGCCAGAACTTAGAGCGCCACGGACCAAATGGCAAAATTGTTCGACAATCGGTTTAAAGAGGTACGGACGTGCAAATACGGAGGGCAAACGCACCGACGAAGGGCATGTTTTTTTGAAATGACGGGCCAAAATGTCACGTGGGAGTCACATGGGTGTGCGAGGGCGGAAGGGGTTTTGCACTGTTGTGGTGCGCAATGTTTGAGGAGGGGTGGTGTTGCGGAGGGCCTCTTCGCGAGCAAGCCCGCTCCCACAGTGGATTGGGGTGTACACAAAATATGTGGTCACCAGAAATCCCTGTGGGAGCGGGCTTGCTCGCGAAGAACGATAACGCGGTCTCAGGTGAGCAACCGAACCGGCGCTCCCGCCGCCCAAGCCTGGATGTCTTCGATCATCTGCGAAAAGAACTGCTGATAATTCTGTCGGCTGACATACCCGACATGCGGCGTGGCCAGCACATTGTCCAGCGTGCGGAACGGATGCAGCTCGGGCAACGGCTCCTCGTCGAACACATCCAGCGCCGCGCCCGCCAGGCGATTCTTCTGCAATGCCTTGATCAGCGCCGCTTCATCGACAATCGGCCCACGAGCCGTGTTGACCAACAGGGCAGTGGGTTTCATCCAGTCCAGCGCCTGGGCGTCGACGATCCCGCGACTGCGCTCGCTGAGCACCAGATGCACCGACAGCACGTCGGCCTGTTCGAACAGTTCCTGCTTGCTGACATAGCTAACGCCCACTGCAGCGGCGCGTTCGGCAGTGAGGTTTTCGCTCCAGGCGATTACCCGCATGCCGAACACCTGACCAAACTGCGCGACACGCTGGCCGATGCTGCCCAGGCCGAGGATCGCCAGGGTCTTGCCATGCAAGTCACCGCCCAGGCTTTGTTGCCATTGACCGGCGCGCAACGCATTGGCTTCGGCCACCAGATTGCGGGTGGCGGCCATGATCAGCGCCCAGGTCAGCTCCGGGGCGGCGTGTTTGTAGCTGTCGGTGCCGCTGACCTGGATGCCCAGCGCGGCGGCGGCTTTAAAGTCCAGGGCTGCGTTGCGCATGCCGCCGGTGACCAGCAGTTTGAGTTTCGGCAAACGGCGCAGCAGGTCTGCGTCGAACCGTGTGCGTTCGCGCATCACGCAAATCACTTCGAACCCGCCCAGACGCTCGGCCAGCGTGTCGTTGTCCGCCGGGTAGTCATGCAGAAAACTCACTTGGCCAATGCTTTCCAGCACCGACCAGTCCACCACGCCGCTGGCCACGTCCTGCCAGTCATCGATCACCGCAATCTGCACTGCCATCAGCCTTACCTCATCCGCGAACAGGGTTGTATTGAGTCAGCCAGCCAAGCAAGGCCTGGTGGAATTTTGCCGGTTCTTCCATCTGGGGGGCATGGCCCAGGCCAGGAAATTCGATCAGCGTCGATTGTGGTATGAGCTGGGCAACCTGCTTGCCGAGCACTTCATAGTGACCAATCTTCGCCTTCACCGCCGGTGGCGCGATGTCCTTGCCGATGGCGGTGGTGTCGGAGGTGCCGATCAGCAACAGCGTCGGCACCTTCAAGTCCTTGAACTCGTAGTACACCGGTTGGGTGAAGATCATGTCGTAGATCAGCGCCGAGTTCCATGCCACCTGAGTCTTGCCGGGGCCTTTGCTGAGCCCCGCGAGCATGTCGACCCAACGGTCGAACTCAGGCTTCCAGTGCCCGGCGTAATAGGTGCTGCGTTCGTATTCGCGGATGCCGTCGGCGCTGACTTTCAGCTCGCGTTGATACCATTGATCAACGGTGCGATAGGGCACTCCGAGGGCTTTCCAGTCTTCCAGGCCGATGGGATTGACCAGCGCCAGTTGCTCGACTTGCTCCGGGTACTGCAACGCATAACGGGTGGCGAGCATGCCGCCGGTGGAGTGCCCGAGCAACGTGGCTTTCTGGATGCCCAGCGCCTTGAGCAACTGCTGGGTGTTGGTCGCCAGTTGCTGGAAGCTGTATTGATAGTTGTCCGGTTTGCTGGAGGTGCAGAAGCCGATCTGGTCCGGCGCGATCACCCGGTAACCGGCCTCGCTCAGGGCCTTGATCGAACTGTCCCAGGTGGCGCCGCAGAAATTCTTGCCATGCATCAGCACCACGCTGCGCCCGTTGGCCTTGCCATGGGCGGCGACGTCCATGTAACCCATTTGCAGGGATTTGCCCTGGGACTGGAAGGCGAAGTGCTTGACCGTGTAGGGGTACTCGAAGCCCTGAAGCTCCGGGCCGTACTCCGGACCTTCGGCGTGAGCCAACATCGGCAGGGCGGCGGTCAACAGCAGGCCGGGCAGCCAGCGGGGAGAGGACATAGGTGGACTCCATGGGAAATTTGTCGATGCTGGATGGGCGCGATTAGGGCGAGATTAAATACAACCGATGCAATCCATGTGGGAGTGAGCCTGCTCGCGAAGAGGGAGTGTCAGGCAACACTGATGTTGACTAATGCACTGCTTTCGCGAGCAGGCTCGCTCCCACAGGGTTAACTCATCCAGCCGAGGGTTGCGAGAGCCAACACCGCATAACGCGCGCCTTTGGCCAGGCTGACGATCAACAGAAATCGCCACAGCGGTTCGCGCATCACGCCAGCGACCAGGGTCAGCGGATCACCGATCACCGGCACCCAACTGAGCAGCAATGACCAGTGACCATAGCGCTGATAATGTTTTCGCGCTGTTTCCAGATGCCGTGGCTTGACTGGAAACCAGCGCCGGTCACGAAACCGTTCGATGCCGCGACCCAGCCACCAGTTCACCAGCGAGCCAAGCACATTGCCCAGCGTCGCAACCGCCAGCAGCGACCAGAGCCAATCACGATGACTGAGCAACAACCCGACCAGCACCGCCTCGGACTGCAACGGCAATAACGTCGCGGCCCCGAACGCCGCCAGAAACAGCCCGATAAGTGCGCCGGACATCAATGGGCGGGGTAGTCCGCTACCACCGTGTCAGTCCCGTCTTTTTTCAGGCCGATGATTTGATAGGCGTCGCTCATGCCGTCCATTTCCATGCCCGGCGAACCCATGGGCATGCCTGGCGCGGCGACCCCCAGAAGATCGTCACGCTTGCTCAAGGCCAGTACTTGCTCGGCCGGCACATGGCCTTCGACGAACTTGCCGTTGATCAGCGCCGTGTGGCACGACGCCAGGCGCGGTGGCACGCCGTGCTGTTGCTTGAACTGGCTCATGTCGGCTTCGACGTGATCCTCAACCTTGAAACCGTTGGCTTCCAGGTGGCTGATCCATTTTTTGCAGCAGCCACAGTTGGCATCGCGGTGGACTTCGATGGGGATCGGCGCGGCGGCGTGGGCCAGGGAGGAGAGGAACAGGGCGCTCAGGGCGACCAGACGCAGGTGGGTTCGCATGGGAGGATCTCGACTCGGGTGGCGGTCAAAAAAAGACGCATTTTGACGATTTTAACCGACCGCGCGGGGCGAGAGTGTTTCGAAGTAATTCGAGAGTGACACGGATCCTGTGGGAGCTGCCGAGGCACGAAGCTGCGTTCGGCTGCGGAGCAGTCGTCAAGCCTGAGTACACGGTCTTGCTGAAAGACCGCGTCGCCTGGATTCACGGTATTTCTCATGTAGCAGCTGCCGAGGTACGAGGCTGCGTTCGGCTGCGGAGCAGTCGCCAAGCCTACGTATACGGTCTTGCTGAAAGACCGCGTCGCCTGATTTCACGACTGCTTCGCAGCCGAACGCAGCCTCGTGCCTCGACAGCTGCTACGAACCGAGTGCTGCGTTCGGCAGCTGCTACACATGGTCTAGCGAACTTTGAACCGTCCCATGATCGCGCTCACCCGGCTGTTCGCTTCCAGCAATTGCTGGGTGTTGAGTTCGCTGGCGTGACCGCTTTTCACCAGTTCATCCACCATGTGGCGGATTTGCACCATGCTGCGGTTGATCTCTTCGGTCACTGCGCTTTGCTGTTCGGCGGCGGTGGCGATCTGCGTGCTGAGGCTGTTGATGTGGCTGACGGAGCCGGCCATTTCATCCAGGCCGGAGTTCACCCGCGCCGTCGCATCGGCGGCGGACTGGCAGCTGGCCTGAGTGTTTTCCATCGCGGCCACCGAGGAGCTCACACCCTGAGTCAGGCGCTTGAGCATTTCGTTGATTTCCGAGGTGCTGGCCTGGGTCCGGGCGGCGAGGGCGCGGACTTCATCGGCCACCACCGCAAAACCACGACCCTGCTCACCGGCGCGTGCCGCTTCAATGGCAGCGTTAAGCGCCAACAGGTTGGTTTGCCCGGCAATCGCGCCAATCACACCGAGAATCTCGGTAATCCGCTGCGCATCCTGCTGCATGTTTTCGACTTTATGCGTGGCGCTGGCCACTTCTTCGATCAACGCCACCACACTGCTGGAGGCTTCACCGACTACTACCCGCGAGCGATCCGCGTGTTCGCTGGCGCGCTGGGTGAACGAGGCGGTTTCGGCCGCGTTCTGCGCCACGCTGTCGGCGGTGGAGCTCATTTCGGTGATCGCGGTAACGGTCTGATCGGTTTCCGAAGCGTGACGCACCAGGATCTGGCTGGTGTGCTCCGAGGTGCGTTGCAGGTTGTCCAGGCTCGACGCCATGGCACCGGTGGCTTGGGTCACTTCGCCGATCATGTTCTGCAAATAGATGATGAAGGCGTTGACCGAATGGCCGATGGCGCCCAGTTCGTCCTCGGCGCGGATAGTGATGCGCTTGGTCAGGTCGGCGTCGCCGGCGGACAGCGCGTCAATGTTGGTCTTGAGGATTTTCATGCGGTGGATCAACTGGCGGATCGCATAGATCTGCAACAGCACCAGCAGGATCACCATCGGAATCTGCAACAGGCTCAAGGTGTTCAGCACATCGTCACGCTGGGCGGTGATCAGCTTGGTCGGCAGGGCGGTGGCGAGGTACCACGGCGTGCCTTCGATCGGGCGCATGAAGAAGGTGCTGGCTTCGCCGTTGTTGTCGAATTCGACCCGCTGGGCCTTGTCGCGATTTTGCAGGCCAGTCTTGACCTGGTTGGCGAACGGCGAGTTGCCAGCCAGTTCGCTGATGTTTTTCAACACGATCGGCCCGCTGATGCGCGAGCTGTTGCTGATGATTTTGCCGTCGGACTCGACGATCAGCATTTCGGCTCCGAGGTCTTTTTCCTTGCGCGCGATCAGGTCGTTGAAGAAGCCCAGGGTCACGTCGATGGTCGACACGCCGTAAGCCGCACCATTTTTCTGGATGGCCATGGCGCAGTTGGTGCGCGGTTCGGCACTCGCGTCATCTTTATAGGCTGCAGCCCAGGCGCACTGGCCGCGTGGGGTGGCCATGCCGCCCTTGTACCAGGTCTGGTCGTAATAGTTAGGTGCGGCGTCACTGTTCCAGAAGGTGTTCACCGCCAGTTTGCCGGAGCTGTCGCGGTGCCAGAAGGTGCTGAACTTGTTGCGGCCCGCTTCACGCTGGCCAGGCAATGGCCAGATCCCGCCGCCGAACACTTTCAGCTCGCCGTACTGGTCCACCAAACCGGGCAACACCGTATCGATGGCGGCGCTGTCGAGCAGGGGAATAGTCTGGGTGATGCTGCGTTGTTGGGCCTGGACCTTGTTCAGTTCGCCCTGGATTTGCTCGGCGACTTCAGCAATGCGGTTGAGGGCCACCTGTTCTTCGGTGTGGCGCAGTTTCGGCGCGACCAACTGGCTGATGCCCACCACCGTGAGCACCGAAAGCAGCAGGATGAACAGGACCAGAAACAGCGTGTAGCGAGCCTGAATGGTACGGAATGCGGGCATGGGACCGGTCCTTGTGCTGCGTTTTTATTGTTTGGGTTCTGGAAGTGGGGCTATCCAGGGCTTATCGGCCTGGCGGGGGCGAGCTTTAGTACGGGCGTGCAAGAAATCAGTCAGGGGGACAGACGGTCAAGATCAGGCAAGTGTCGAGACCGCTACAAACGGAATGATTCTGTAATAAATGACAATCGATAGAGCGGCTAGACCAAGAACAAAAATTTCATATAGGCCAATGAAACCGGGCCTTTGGCGATATGTATCGAAAATGTACGAAATTTGTAAAAAGACGAAATATTAATAGGTGTACTAACGTTTCGCGCCGATACTTCCCCGCAATCATCTCGCTCAAAACAAGGATTTTCTATGTTCCAGTCGAAAGGAGTACGGTCATGACAATTGGTCTGGTCGGCAACTGGACTGCCAAATCGGGCCTGCTGGTGCGCCAGGGTTCGGAGAATGCGAAACCGGTGACCCAGAGCGCCAAGGTGCGGGAAATCCTGACCATGGTCGGCACCAACCCGACGATCCTCGATCGGGCCAAAATGGATAGCTTGCAATTGTTCAAACAGGTCAAGGGCTTCGATCCGTCGAACATCTCGGCCAAGCAATTGGGCAACATGAGCACCTTCCTCAAGCAGAACGGCATCATCGGCGATGTGACCGCGCTGACCTTGCTCAACGCTGGCGACAAATTCGACAAGTTTGGTATCCCGAACGATCCGGATGCCAAATTCAATGCGCTGGACTACTTCGCCACGCAACTGGACTCGATCCAGAGCAACAACCTCAAGGGCAACAAGTACGCCAACTACCTGGTGCCTGAGTTCAAGAAAGCTATTTACGTGCTGCAGAACCTGAAAACCTACGGCGAAGGTAACGGCTCGACGGTCAAGAAAAAGGACAAATGATTGTCTGCCCCGCTCATTGCGCTGAGCGGGGCAGAAGTCGCGCAATCAGCGGTCGAGCATTTGCATCACCGCTTCCGGGTAACGCAGGCCGGCCGTGGCGTGGGCCGGAAAGATCGCTTCCAGCGCTTGCAGCTCGCTGGTGCTCAGTTTCACCTCCAGCGCCGCGACATTTTCCTCCAGATATTTACGCTGCTTGGTCCCGGGAATCGGGATCAGGAACTCGCCTTGCGCCAGCACCCAGGCCAACGCCAATTGCCCGGCAGTCACGCCCTTGTCGGCGGCCAGCACTTGTACTTGCTGCACCAGCAGCAGGTTTTTCGCGAAATTCTCCCCTTGAAAACGCGGACTGAAGCGACGGTAATCGTCGGCGGCAAAGTCGTCCGGACTTTTCAGTGCTCCGGTCAAAAAGCCGCGGCCCAACGGGCTATAAGGCACAAACGCGATACCCAGGCGCTGACACGTGGCCAGGCAACCGTTGTCTTCCTGATCTCGGCTCCACAATGAATATTCACTTTGCAGCGCGCTGATCGGATGCACCTTGTTCGCCCGTTCCAGCGTCGCCGCTGAGGCTTCGCTCAATCCCAGATAGCGCACCTTGCCGGCCTTCACCAGCTCGGCCATGGCGCCGACGGTTTCCTCAATGGCGACTTGCGGATCGATCCGGTGTTGGTAGTACAAGTCCAGGGTGTCCACGCCGAGGCGCTTGAGAGTGCCGTCGATGGACTGGCGAATGTATTCCGGGCTCCCGTCGACACCACGTGCGGTCGGGTTGGCCGGATCGCGAACGATGCCGAACTTGCTGGCCAGGAACACTTGGTCGCGCTTGCCGGCGATGGCTTTACCGATCAGTTCTTCATTGGTGTGCGGGCCGTACATGTCGGCGGTATCGAGCAGGTTGATGCCCAACTCCAGCGCCCGGTGCAGGGTCGCGGTGGCTTCGCGAGTATCGGTGCCGGTGGTGTAGAAATCGGTCATGCCCATGCAGCCCAATCCGATGGCGCTCACCTGCGGTCCGTTCTTGCCCAGTTGACGTGTTTGCATGAGTTCAGCTCCTTGAAAATGTGAGTCGCCATTGTTCCCCTCGACAGAAACAAGATAAACCGGCTAAAACTGCTATCACTATTCATGATTTCTAAATAATCGACAGGTGCGGCAGAACCATGGACCGTCTCAACGCCATGCGCGTGTTTACCCGGATCGTCGAGCTGGGCGGCTTCGCCAAGGCGGCGGACAGCCTGCAAATGCCTCGCGCCTCGGTGACGATTCTGATCAAGCAACTGGAAGCACACCTGGGTGTGCAACTGTTGCAGCGCACCACCCGGCACATTAGCCTGACCCTGGACGGCGCGGCCTATTACCCCCGGTGCGTGCAATTGCTCGCGGACCTTGAGGAAACCGAAGCGGTGTTTTCCGCCGCCCGACACAATCCCAAAGGCTTACTGCGGGTCGACATGCCGGCGGGTATCGGGCGGCTGATCGTGATCCCGGCATTGCCGCAATTTACCGCCCGGTATCCGCAGATCGAACTGGAGATCAGCTTGAACGACCGCACCATTGACCTGATTCGCGAAGGCGTGGATTGCGTGTTGCGCGGAGGCTCGCCGCTGGATGACTCTCTGGTGGCACGCCCACTGGTCATGCTCGATCAGGTGACCTGCGCCAGCCCCGAATACTTGCAGCGTCATGGCGTGCCCAAGCGTCCGTCGGACCTGCACGGCCATCAGATGGTGGAGTATTTCTCCGCGACCACCGGCACGCGCTTCGGGCTTGAGTTTGTGGTGGAGGGGCAGGTGCAAGCAGTCAATCTGCCCAGGCAGGTCTCGGTCAACAGCGCCGACGGCTACATGGCCGCGTGTGAGGCCGGGTATGGTCTGGTCCAGGCGCCGTACTATCACGTTGCCCGACAATTGAGCGAAGGGCGTCTGTGCGAGGTGCTCAAGGACGCGCCGCCGCCGGGGATGCCACTGACTGCGCTATATCCGCCGCACCGCCAGTTATCCCGGCGGGTGCGGGTATTCGTTGATTGGCTGGTTGAACTCTGTGCGCAACCGGGCCAGCAGTTTTATCGAAGTGACTCAGGCGGCTGACCGATCGGCCTCGGCACCTTGCAAGTGGTCATGCAGTCGTTGCATGTGCGGGCAGTGCAGTTGCAAATCCCGCGTCCGGGCACCGCGATGGAACAAGGCGAACCATCGCCCCTGATCGGGCGCGGGCATCACCCCTGTGAAAACAAAACCCTTGCTGCTCAAACGCTGACAGTCCTCGGCAAAGCCAGGTGACAGGGCCAGCCTGAGGGAAATCAGCCAGGCCGCCGGCAGTTGAATCAGTTGATCGAGCAAGCGTTTGTCCAACCGCTCAATGACCACATCGATCCTCTGCTGATGCTGTTGCATGTGCAGGGGCTGCGCCGGGTAAATCGCCGCGCTCTTGCCGCTGCCAAACACCGAACCCAGATGCTGCATGAACCCACGGCAGCTGTCCGGCCAGGCAATGTCCGGGAGCGGGCAAGCGTGGCCGTCGAGTGGGTGGACGCCGACCACGATGCTTTCCGCCGATGCCCCGGCGAAAGGCGACGGCACGTAATCGGGCAGTATCGCGGTGCAATGGAACCCCAAGGTGTGCGCCATGCGCTGGGTGTACGGGTGATGGGTGACTTGCTTGATCAACACGCAACGCCCCGCGACCGCGCTTGCGTGTTCCAGCACCTCGCGACCCAGGCGAGTGGCGATGCTCTGGCCACGGGCCTGCGGGTGCACCACGCTGAGGGCCAGTTCGGCGCTGGCGGTCGGGAGCCTGTCGCGGCACAACGCCGCGTGGCCGACCACCTGTGAACCTTGCACCGCGAGCATGGATTGCCAGCGACCGTCGGCGTTGTGCTGGGTGATCAGCTTCGGCAGATAAACGTCCGGCTGCACGTAATGATCGCCATAGACCAGACGAAACAGCTGACTGACAGCCTGGGCGTCGGCGGCCCTGAAGGGGCGGAAAATCATGGCCCGACCTGCGACGCGGACGTGTATACCCGCAAGTCCAGGACCCGCAGTTGTTTGCCCGAGCGCGGATGCAACGCGAGTTCAGTGGCGGCGCACGGCTGGACCTGGAAAACCAGCAAGCCGTCATGGCTCAACGTGCTGATGGCGGGGTAGTGGGCGACCAGTGCATCGCGTAGCGCAACACTCACGTGTTCGATGGCCGAGGCACCGGTGTCGGGCACCCAGGTCACGCTCAATTGGTCGATGTATTCCACCTGTTCAATGCGTATTTGCCACTGATCACTGCCAGTTACCTGCTGGACAATCCCGTGTATCTCGTCCGTCTGCAGAGACATCACGCCGACCCGTACTCGCTGGCTATGGGCGCTGCGGCCTCTGAGGGCAAACTTGCGTCTTGGGCTGGCGGCGGGTTCGAGCCAGCAGGCGCGATCGCCCACCGGGTAACGTAACAGCGGCATTAGGCGGCGACTCAGATTGGTCACCACTAACAGGCCCACACGGTCGCATTCTTCGATGATCTCGCCGCTGTGTTCGTCGATGATTTCGAGCAAGGTGTGCTGATCGAATACCCGATGTTCGCCCAAGGCACAGTCACGATCACTGCCGCCGATCAACCCGGCGTCAACGCTGGCATAGCCGATGGACGCAACGCGGGCATTGGGAAAGACTCGGGCAAAGATCGCCAGTTGCCCGGCAAATACGCTTTCCCCGCCATACAGCAGCGTGTCGACGCCGAGCAACACCTGGTTGTGCTCGGTCAGGTAAGCCGCGAACTTCAGCAACTGCGCCGGGATGCCTGCCAGCACATTGATCCGATAGTCGCGAATCGCCGCCGCCAACCCGGAAAAATCAGCGTTGCCGGTGAAGGGGAATTCGCTGATCGGGACGCTGACGTGGGCCAGCGAATCGTGGATGAACAGGAAACTGGCGCACAGGTCGCCGGAGAAAAACAGATTGGCCACCCGGTCACCGCCGTTCAGTTGCGACGAGAGGCTTTTGCCAAATGCCGTGACCAGGGTTTGCCATTCCGCGTGGGTGTACACCGCCAGTTTGCCCTGGCTGGTGGTGCCCCCGGTTTTAAACAACAGTGCATCGTCGACCGGGGCCGTAAGAACGGGCCATTGCGCCAGGTCGTGGCTGCCGGCCCAATAGGTGTTGCCGTCGATCAAGGGGATATCGCCCGAGGTAAAGCCCCGTTGCGGCAAGTGTTCCAGGTGCTTGTTATAAAAACGCGAGTGTTCGCGCAGATATTCCACCAGTTGCTCTAGCGTAAGCAGCTCGTTCATTGGAATTCCTTTTCCGTTATTGGGCGTTGCCGCCGGTCGATCACCAACGGCATTTTGCCGCTGTGTTTATTGCGCTCGAATCGAGTCGCGGTGCAGGTGTTCACTTCCAGCACCAGCAGTGCAGCGTCCACGGCATTTTTAAGTGCGGTATCGCAAAGCAATTGCTGGTGAACGTGATCAGCGTCAGCCTCGGCGTGTACCAACAGGCGTTCGACGCCGTTGGCTGCGTGGTCGAGCACGATCTGAACAGGCACGCCTGCGTATTGAGCCAGCTGTGAAGGGGAAATGAATTCGGTGCCGATCCGCAGCCATTGCCCATGGCGCTCCAGCAACTGGAAGCGTGGCGAACTCAATCCACACGGACACGGGCCGGTCACCCAGCGCCCGGTGTCGCCCACTTCGTAGCGACGGACGCTCTGACCTTGGCGGGCCCGTGAGGTGAATAGCAAGCGCCCGACCTCATCGTTGCGGACCGGCATGTCCTGTTCCAGATCGACGATTTCCAGATGTTGGGTATCGCACATCAAATGGAAGATGCCATCGCTGGTCGCGGCGCAAGCGTGGCCAAAGGGACCGGCGTCGACGGAACCGTAAATCGCCGAGCGGATCGTCGAGACGCCGCAACTTTCCATCAATTGGCGGCTGGCCAATCCCGGATGCTCGCCACCGAGAAACACTTTGCGAATGCCCGCATACCCGCGCAGGGTCGTTTGCTCACTGAGAAACAGACGATGCAGGGTGCTCGGCATGCCGATCAACACGCTGACCTGTTGCTGCACGATCATTTGCGCGATTTCGCTAAAGTCATCGTCATGGGGCGCGCCCATGGGGAAATGGGTCGCGCCCATCTGTTGCAGGATCCAGGAAAAACTCGAGAAGCCGCCGTAAAGGTTGCCGCCGTAGAACAGGTTCATTACCCGGTCCTGCGACGGATCCAGCCCGGCGGCGAACAGCCCGTCAGCCGCTGCGCGCATTTGCCGGTCGAAGTCGCGGTAGCTGAAACCGGCCAGCGCCGGGGTGCCACTGCTGCCACCGGATCGGAAGTACAGCTGAGCCGAGCGGTCTATGGGTTGGGCCTGGAACGCGGTTTTGTGCATGATCGCAAGACCGGCAATGTCCGGGGCAGCCGGCAATGCATCAAGGCTGGCATGCCTGCTCAACACGTCGGCGGACAGGCTCACCGAGAGCCGGCGACTCAAGCGTGTCAGCGCATAAACGCCATCGTGAGGCTCACCGGCGTAGCCAGCATGGATCGACCCGGCAGGCGCTATGCGCGTGACGCCGGCATTGATCAGGCTGCGTACCAGCGCCGGGGTTTGCGCTGGCGGGCAGATCAAGGCGCAGCTTTGCAGGACCGTGCGCCAGGGCAGCAGGGTTTCGGCAATCAGCGGCTGCGGCACCGGTTTGAGCACCAGCGTGCGAAACAGCGGTGAAGGCGCGAGGGTCCGATGATGTTCCCAGATCACCCGCCATCCGGCGCCGGCCCAGACTTCACCGGTATGCCCGGCAAAACACTGCTCCAGTTTGGCCATCGCGCTACGAGTGGTGATTTCCGAGGCTTCCTGAGCGGTGGGCAGCAGCGCTGGCCACTGTGCATGGCGGCGTTCGAACGCCTCAGCCAGGCGCGAGCCCAGATCCCGCAGAACGGCCGGATCATCGCTGTCCACCAACACCCATTGCGGACTGGAACACGCTTGTTGATCCAGACGACAGACTTCGTCGACCAAGGTATCGAGTGCCGACTGCTGCGCAGCCTCGGGGCTCAGGTACGCGAAACTGATCCGATGCCCCCAGTCGATCCAGCGACATCCGCCGGGCAGTTGCTGTCGGATGGCCTTGAGCGCGGTTTCGCCACCCCACGCCGCCACGCCATCGGCGCGGATACAGAGGCGCCCGATGTGCGCGGTGTCCACGGGCAACACCGCGATAAAGTCCGCCAGCCTGCCGCTGCTGTCGCACTGGGTGAGGGCGTGCAGCAGACGCGCCGTCTGCCCTTGGTCGCTGGAACTGGGGCGCAGCCAATTGATGTTGCCGGCCAGCAGGCTTTCCAGGACAGCACAAAATGCCAACATCGGTGCATTGCCTGGCGTGATGTGCACCACCAGCCCCAACGGGTGCCAACTCTCGAAGCGCGGTTGCCGGTAATCGATACGCCTCAGTGAGCGCGCCTGCACGCCCAGTTCCCGCTCCAGTTTGTCGGTCAGGTGCCCAGGCTGGCAGAAATCGATCAGCCCCAGGCGTTGTTCTTCTTCAAGGCCCACATCCAATTCGTCCGCTTGCAATTGTTCGGCAAAGCGGGCGGCGGCAGCCACGACGGTGTCGCTGTCGATGGGCGTCATCAGCAATCGCGGCAAGGCCTGGTGCAGGGTGTCCAGAGTGCTATCGAGGGAAAGTCCGGGGTGCAATTGGCCATTGATCAGGAACATGTCAAACCCTCCCGATCAAGTCGGCCGCGGCCATTGCGCAACTGCGACCGGGGCTGGTGCCGGCGCGCCCGTGCAACTGGAACCAGTCACTGGACAGGCCACAGCCGCATGTCGCGCCGGGGTACAGCGTGGCCAGGTCGCTCATGACCACGGCATGCGCCGGGCTTGACGAAATATAGGGCGATACAAAACCCAGCAGGCCGGGTTGGCCGTAGGGCTGGACGCTGAAGTCGGATGGATTGCGCACGAAAACCTTCGAGTAAACGGGTACATGAAAATGATGATGGGCACACTCGATATAGGGCACCGCGTGCTCGACCGCGCCGTAGCCGTCGCGACAGCGGGCGGGATCGATGCCCAGTTGCCGCTCGATCCGCTCATACAGCTGAGTCCGGGGAATCTCCTGCGCCGCATGGTTTTTCCAGCCGCCGCCGAGAAACACCAACGACCCCGCCGGCAATGAGAGCGGCGCAATACCCGTCGCCTGCATGCGTTGCAACGCCTGCCACAGGAAGGCCGGAAAGCCAAAAATGCGCACGGGCAATTGTTGTTCGGCGAACGCCTGCAACGCACGGATCACGCCGAACTGATCGAATTCATGGCCGGTACCGGTACGTCGCAGGCCATGGACGATCTGATTGACCGGCGCATAACGGCACAGAAACTGATCGGTGTAAGAGGTGCCCAGACGGTTGTCGGGCTCAGGTTCGTAGCTCAGCAACAGGTAGTTGCACGGCGTGTCCGGGGTGTCCCAGCCATAATGCTGGAAAATCCGCGTGACCATGCCTTGGGCGGCGGCCATGCTGCGAGCGTCATAACGCATGCGGCTTTTCTGGCCGCTGGTGCCGGACGAAGTCAGCTCCAGCGCGCCTTCACCGCTCGGGCTCAACAGCAGTTGCTGCTTGAAAAAATTGGCGAAGATCGGCGGCAGTTGCGACCAGTCATCCAGCCCATCGAGGGCCTTTTCATCCAGGCCATGGCTGTTCAGCCAGCGTTCGTAGCCGGGGGTGTGGTGGCAGTGAAACAGGCTGACTTCAGCCATGGCGCGGTCGAACAGCCCCGGTGGTACCGAATCCTGCTCGTAAGGCTGCGCCAGCGCACACAGTGCGTCGGTGTTGGGAAGGTGAATCATCAAAAGTCCTTTTTTGTTTGGTCAGGCAGCGGCCGTGTGATGGAAGCGTCGCAGGAAAGGTTGTAACGGCACGAGGCAGGCCAGCCCGGCGATACTGGCGATGATGGCGAACGACTCAAGGCTGTCGCCGCCACCCAGCGCCGCGATCACCGACCCGGCGGCGCCCATGATCGAGATTGAAATCATGCCGATCATGGCTGACACCAGCCCTTTGCTGTCCGCGCTGGAAAACAGCGCCAACCGGTACAACGCGGCATTGCTCATGCCCAGACCCACGGCGTAGACCGCCAGACAGCCGACCAGCCATTGCGTTGAAACGCCGTGCAAGCCGACGATCAGTAGCGCAATGAGACCCGCGCAAAATGGCCACAGCGCATAGCGAATCAACTGCGCCAGGGCCACTTTTGCGATCAGGCGGTCGAGCAGCAAATTGCCGAGAATCACCGCGCCGAACACCGGGATCTGCCAGAGCCCATATTGCAGCGACGACATGCCTTGGCCGTGGATCAACAGCAGTGGCGAGAGGCCGATCCAGGCAATCAACGGCAGACTCATCAGCCCCAGGGCGAGGGACGACAGCACGAACGACCTGTTACGCAACAACAGGCCGTAGCGGCGCAGGGTGGCGCGCAGGTCGAAGGGTTCGGCGCTGGTTTGGGAGCCGGGTCTGTGCGGCATGAACGCATATAAGCCCAACCAGACGGCGAGTGCGGCGATCCCCAATGCAAGGAACATTTCGCGCCATGACAACCACTGCAATAGCAGGCTGCCCAGTAAGGGACCGAACAGTGGAGACAGCAGGGCAATGTTCCCCAGCCACGCCATGATCCGCACGGCATCGGCCTCGCAGAACGCCTCTTGCAAGGCGGGATAACTGACCGCGATGACAAAGCCCAAGCCCATGCCCTGGATCAATCGCAAGCCATTGAACACCTCGATGCCCTGCACCCAATACGCCGCGCCACACGCCAAGGCGAATAGCCCGCTGCCCATGAGCAACAGCGGACGGCGCCCATAGTGATCGGACAGAGGGCCGACCAGCCATTGCAGCAGGACACCGCCGGTCAAATACAGCGTGAAGGCATACGGAACATGCCCGGGACTGGCCTCAAGCTGTTCGGTTACGTTCAACATGGCGGGCATGATCAAGTCGCTGGCCATATAGGTCAGGAGTTCGAAGGCTGCGATGGCCAGGCAAAAACCGGTTAAACGGATAGGGCGGATAGTGATGGATGATGTCGGCATGACTTCCTGTCGATACTTAAAGTTTGAGGAGGGAGCTCCTGTAACGGTGTACCGAAAGACTAATCATCCAGAGCGCTGCGCTCTATAAAGCGTTTGAGACGGGGGATTTCAATGGTTTGCCACGTATTGCGAGTGGCAGGAACAAGCGTCAAATCCAGAGTGACATGGATCCAAACTTACATAAGTGCGAACAATCCGCTGTACGAAAAATGCCCGCGACAAGGCGGGCATTTGTTCAGGTTTTAGTTAAAAGGCTTGTTTTGTCTTACACGGGATTTACCAGTGCGGACTACCGATGTTGGTAATAACCCGGTCCGCCACGATCGTAATGGTGGTCACCGTGCCAGCCGCCGTGGGGGAAAATGATACAGCCGCTCAAGGAAAGCAGAGCGATCAGGGGAATCAGCAGTGTGATTCGACGGAGCATTTCAAAATCCTCATGGTTATCGCCGCAATGAAGCCAAAACTCTTCATCGGCTGTAACATGAGACTGCGTTTGCCGGCGTTTATCCCCGCCCGAAGGTAGGGGCTTGGCATGCAAACGGATACAAACCGGATACATTTCAAGATTCAGGAACCCGCAATGACCCAGTCGCAACGTTTGAAATACTCGATTCTGATCTCCCTGGTGGTTCTGGGGATCATGTTCGGCCTTTCGTATCTGCAAAACGCAGGGATCATCAGCGAGAAGCTGTTTCAGTACATCGCCATTGGTGTGGCCGTGATCGTCGTGGTCGTCAACGGCGTGATGCGCCGCAAGGTCAAGCCTTGAGCGACGCGCCCGAGGTCGATTCGCTGTAGAGAATGGCAATAGCCTGCGGATGCAGGCTGTAGCTTTTGTCTGGATTGAGCGTGATCACGCCCTCACTGCATAACCGCTTCAACACTTCCCGCACACTCAGGAAGGACAGGGGAATATCCAGGTCCAGCAAATACGTGTGCACGCCGCGCACGCCCAGGTTGCGCTCGCTTTCGGCGGCGCTCAGCAAGGCGTCGATGACTTTAAGGCGAATCAGGCTGGTGCGCAGGCCAAAGCTCTTGAGCAGTACCCGGATTCGTTCGTTTCCGTGGCGTTCAGCCTTTTGTTCAAAAATCCCTGCACCCTGGGTCATGGAAATACCTTTTGGCGCATGGCTACCGTCCGTTGGCAGTTGCGAGTTGTACATTCAAAAACTCCTTTTCAGAGCCTGATCAGGAAAATAGTGATGGTGCTCTCAATCATTAAGACGAACGAGCACGGCAAATCATGAAGGCTTTGATGTAGAAAATTTGTCGATGGCATGTGATCGCCATGTGATTCGGCATCGGCATCGGCATCGGCATCGGCATCGGCATCGGCAAGCCGCTGCGCCGCCTAAATTTGCTGAGGATTTTTTCGTTCCTGAGGACAGGCACATTCCGTGTAGAACGCGGGTGTGATTTTTCCAGGCCATGTCCATCAGGAGCGAGCGTGATTATTAGCAGGCAGTTAACCCGGTTGAGTCTTGCAGGTGTGTTGCTGGGGCTGAGTGTTGCGGCGAGCGCGCGCAGTGCGCCGGAACCTTCGGCCGTGGATATTCGCCGCACCAGTTTCGGCGTGCCGCACATTCGTGCAGAGAACGAGCGTGGACTCGGTTACGGCATCGGCTACGCCTACGCCCAGGACAACCTGTGCCTGATGGCCAACGAGATCGTCACCGTCAACGGCGAGCGTTCGCGGTATTTCGGCCCGGATCAATTCACCCTCGAAGAACGCGCGAACCCGGCCAGTGACCTGTTTTTCAACTGGCTGAATACCCCGCAAGCGGTGGCCGGTTTCTGGCAGGCGCAAACCCCGCAAGTGCGCGATCTGATTGACGGATACGTGGCAGGCTACAACCGCTCCCTGGCCGAACGTCAGGCACAGGGTTTGCCGGCGCAATGCCAGGACGACTGGGTGCGCCCGATTGCCGCCGAGGACCTGGTGAAAATCACCCGACGCCTGTTGGTAGAAGGCGGAGTCGGGCAGTTTGCCGAAGCCTTGGCCGGCGCCACGCCGCCGGCTGCGGTGGCTCAAACGGTAGGCGGCGCGCAGTCGTTCCAGCTTGCCGCCGAACGCCAACAGCGTTTCGCGCTGGACCGTGGCAGCAACGCGGTGGCCATCGGCAGCGAGCGTTCGTTCAACGGTCGCGGCATGCTCCTGGCCAACCCGCATTTTCCTTGGGTTGGCGGGATGCGCTTCTACCAGATGCACCTGACGATTCCCGGCAAACTGGATGTGATGGGCGCAGCGTTGCCTGGTCTGCCGATGATCAATATCGGTTTCAACCAGCACCTGGCCTGGACCCACACGGTGGATTCGTCCAAGCATTTCACCTTGTATCGCCTGCAACTGGACCCGAAGGATCCGACCCGCTACCTGCTCGATGGCAAGTCGTTGCCGCTGGATAAACAGACTCTGACGGTGCAGGTGAAACAGCCGGATGGCCAGGTCAAACCGGTTTCGCACGTGGTCTACAGTTCGGTGTTTGGCCCGATCGTGCAATGGCCCGGCAAGCTCGACTGGGACAATCAGTACGCTTATAGCCTGCGCGATGCCAACCTGGAAAACGACCGCGTCTTGCAACAGTGGTACGCGATGAACCGCGCCACCAGCCTCAAGGATTTACAAGCATCGGTGCACAAGATCCAAGGCATTCCGTGGGTCAACACCCTGGCGGCGGACGATCAGGGGCAGACGCTTTACATGAACCTGTCGGTGGTACCGAATGTGAATGCCGACAAGCTCGCCAAGTGCAGCGATCCTCGGATCGGGCTGAAGATGATTGTGCTCGACGGTTCCAACAGTGCCTGCGCCTGGGACATTGATCCGAACGCTGCGCAAAAGGGCATTTATGCGGCGGACCAGTTGCCGCAATTACTGCGCAAGGACTTCGTTCAGCACTCCAACGATTCCGCGTGGCTGGCTAACCCGGCGCAACCGCTGACCGGTTTCTCGCCATTGATCAGTCAGGACAGCCAGCCGCTGGGCCTGCGTTCGCGATTTGCCCTGGATCGCCTGGGTTCGCTGGCCAAGACCGGGAAGCTGGCCGCCGCGGATCTGCAACACATGGTGATGGATGATCAGGTGTATCTGGCGGCGCAGGTGTTGCCGGACTTGCTGAAATTCTGCAGTGCCGATGCAGCAGCGCAGGCATCGGTGTGTGCCAGCCTGAAAGCCTGGGATGGCCGGGCGAATCTGGACAGCGGTCCGGGCTTGGTGCACTTCCAGAATGTCATGCAGACGCTGCAACAGTCGCCGGACATCTGGCGCGTGGCGTTCGATCCGAAAGACGCGCAACACACCCCGAGCGGGCTGGCGTTCGAACGGCCGGAAGTCGCCAAAGCCATACGCGAAGCGATGCTCGCGTCGGCTGAATTGACCACGAAAATGGGGCTTAAGCCGGACACTCGCTGGGGCGATATTCAAGTGGTGAGCAGCGGCGGACAACAAACATCGATCCACGGTGGACCGGGCCCGCTGGGGATTTACAACGCGATCCAGAGCGTGCCGAGAACCGACGGCAAGCTTGAAGTGGTCAGCGGCACCAGTTACCTGCAAATCGTGTCCTTCGATGAAAAAGGTCCGCACGCGCAAGGCTTGCTGGCGTTCTCGTTGTCCAGTGATCCGGCGTCGAAGTACGCACGGGACCAGACGCAGGCCTTCTCGAAGAAACAGTTGAGTGTGTTGCCGTTCACCGAGCAGCAGATCAAGGCTGATCCGCAGTATCAGGTGCAGACCATTCGCGAGTCGGATGACAAAGTAGGGAAGGTGGCGACGCAGTAAAACGCCGCTCTATCAATCTGTCTGTGGCAAACATGAAGGCCGCACCCCTCATGGGTAGCGGCCTTCAGCTTTTTGGCGTTTGCCTGGGAATTGCATTGAGCACCGGGTTGCCGTTCTCGTTGCGAGTCAGGTACACCGGCAACACCCGGGGCAGGGTCGCCACGAGATTGTTGATTTCCTTGATGTTGTAGATGCCGCCTAGGCGGATCGAAGCGGTGCTTTTATCGGCAACCATCACCGGTTTGGCCAAGTAGCGATTGATCAGTGGCAATGCCTCGCTCAGCGGCAGGTCATCGAGCACCAGTTTGCCGCTGCGCCACGCCAGGGAGCTGTCGTTGGCGTAGGTTTCACTGATCTGCGGCATAAAGTCGCCGTGGCGGAAACGCGCCTGCATCGACGGCCCCAGGCGCAACCCGTCGCCGTTCAGCGCGTCGTTGCTGGTCACCAGCACTGAGCCTTCGATCAGGTTCACACGCACCTGATCTTCATACAGCCAGACGTTGAACTTGGTGCCGGTCACCCGAATCCGGCCTTCGGCTGCCTTGACGATGAAGGGGTGTTTCATGTCGTGGCTGACACTGAAGAAGGCTTCACCTTTTTTCAGGGTGACCCGGCGTTCATCCTTGTAGTTGCTGAAGGTCAGCTCACTGCTCAGGTTCAGTTCCACCTGGCTGCCGTCGCTCAGGGTGACCTGGCGTACGTTGTCAGTGGATTCGAAATGCTGATAGGAATTGGGCAACCAGCCAAGATTCCATCCGGTGTACGCCGCCAGCGGCAGCGCCAAGGCACAGGCTGCGGCGCTGATGCCAAAGGTGCGCCAGGATGTCGAGGGCTTGCTGGGCAGGGGCACGTGCAGGGGCGGGGCGGCGGACTCTGGACGCGGCAAATCGCCGGCAACGTCCCAGATCTCCAGCATGGCTTCGTATTCGAATGCATGCAGCGGATGTGCATCACGCCATTGCTCGAACGCCTGGCGCTCTTCGGCTGTGCAGTCGATGGCGTGCAGACGCATGCACCAGTGCGCAGCGGCATCGGTGACGGCGTCGTATTCGGCTTCCGAGAAGGTGTGTTCGGTCATTGACTCATCCTGATTTGCTGCATTCTAACCTTGAGGGCAACGTATCGAGAACATCCGTCATGGCAATTACCCATCAAAGTGGAACTTATTTTTCCCCGCAAGGCCCTAAAAAAAGGACCTCAATACACAGTATCCACAAATGGAGTGAAAAAATGATCAAGAAAACCTTTGCTGCCGTCATTGCCGCTGCAACCTTGTTGAGCGCTGGCGCAGCCATGGCTGATCGTCCGGGGGCCGGCTGGATCTCGATCGAGAAGGCTATTGAAACCGCGAAGACCAAGGCAGGTTATGTCGAGGTCTATGAAGTAGAAGCTGACAACAACGGTTATTGGAAGGGCGAGGGCCGCAAGGCCGATGGCGTGGTCTATGAGTTCCGCATCGACGGCGCCTCGGGCAACATCCTGCGTGATCAGAAGGACTGAAGACGATCCCAGGGGAGCGGGTTTGCCCGCGAAGACGGTGGCACAGTCAACATTGATACTGACTGATCTACCGCTTTCGCGAGCAAGCCCGCTCCCACAATAGTTCGTGCTTTCAGGGTGTGCGGGCGTGCAGTTGGCGCCCCAGTTGGCTGATCAGCCAGGACACCGAATCGGCATTACCCAACTGCACCGCCAGCCTGACCGTTGCATCAGCCCTGAAAATTGTCCGCGCTTCGTCCAGCGTTTCTTTTCCGGTCAATCTCAAGACCTGGTTCAGTGCGCGGTCGGTGTATTCGAGCGTCGTGTCACCAAAGTCTTCCCAGATTTCGTCCACGGGGTTGTAGACGCTAAACAGCTCCGCCGGGGGCGTTCGTGTCGATAGTGCTTTGTTCTGAATCCCTGTCAGCGCGTCCTTCAGTGCGATGGCGCGCAGGGTGGTGGTTTCGATCAGGTCGGGAAAGGGTCGCAACGAGTCCAGATACGCAATGTCATCGGTCTTGCAGGTTATGTGTGAAAGTTCATGGATCAGCGTCGTCGCGCGGGCATGGGTGCTGATCGGAAACGAGGCGTCCTTCATGTAATTACGATAGTGCTCGAATTTGGGGAAAAAGAATTTCTCTGCCAGGTAAATCTTGTTTCTCTGATCGGTCGGGATCGCAAACGCCAAGACGTTTTCCGGTTCATCCTTGGCCCTGCCGATGACAAACCGCGTGGAGTTTTCTTGCCTGAGCGTCGGATCGAGTAGCGCCCCCAGGATCTCTTGTACGACTTTTTCAATCATCGTTACGTGTTCGGGCAGCACCTCAGGTACATCGATAAATTCCCTGATCAGTAAATTGACCGGCGTCGTTCGAGTGGACGAGGTCTTCAACAACTGCAGATTGCGAAAGCTGTTCCAGGCGTAGGTGGTCGCCAGGTCGAGCCCTTCATCGATCAGTCTGGCCCGGACCGGAAACAACTGGCGGATCTCAGTCATGCCATCGGCCTGGACATTCATCCCGGCGTTGACCGTGTCCCAAGTCTTCAAGCGCCGGAGCAGGTTGTAGCGCGGCGTCTGAGCCTCTGCATCCAGCACCCATTTTTTCGACGCGTTCCGTAGCGCATAAGGCCCATCGACCTTATCGCCACGGATGATCCAGCGGCTGCCGCGCTTCTGGATCGGGTAGACCTTGCCGTCAATCGGCGCGTAATGCTGTTGCGTGGCGGCGTTCGCGTAGAGTCCAAGCTTGCTGTCCTGTGTCAGGGCGCCGAGGTCCACGTCGGTGCTTTCATGACGCTGCAAGCGCGTTCGCTCGGGGGCGGTGATGTCGATCCTTTCAGAGGGCGTGGCGGCGTCGGAGGCGGGTGGCGAAGGCTCGCGACTGTCCATCGACTCGCGCAACATGGCCAGTTGCGCCATGCCACGGATAAAGGCTTTCAGCGCTGCCCCCCATTTATGTTCTTGCAGGTCTTCAGCCGATGCCTGGATGTCGCGGTAGCTGCGCCATACGGTGACGGGGTAGGCCAGTTTGCCTGACACAAAAGTCAGCGCCTGGTCCAGGTCTTCGCCCAAGACATGTTTGATGGTCGCCCACTCGCTTTGACCGTCGGTGTTCGATTGGCAGCCCAGCAACCGGGCCAACAGGTCGGCGTTGTCTTTGAACAGCTGCATGAACAACGGCCCTTTGACGGGACTGGAGGCCAGTTTGACGCTGGCAGGGCGTGCCAGACGGGTTTTGCACAGGGCCCGGTCTGCCGGAGAAAGGCTGTTGAGCACCCAGCGCTGCAACGCACTGGTGGTTTTCAGCTCGGTCAGCAACGCACTTTCGCTTTCATATTCCTTGATCCCGTGTTCCGGGCTGTAGGGCGCCAGCAGGACTTGCGGCCCGGTCGCGTTGTTTTTCGGCCCGATCAGGTAGACCCCCGGCACGTTGATCGCCGATTCATTGCGGGTACCCAGCAGTTCAAGTGGACGGATAATCGCGTTGCTGCCGTCCACTGCGTCACGGGCAATCGCGTCGGGCATGTCGATGACTTGCCGAATCAGGTCAAACCCGCTGGCGCTCAAGCGTTCCTGGAGTTTCTCTGAATGGGCGTAATGCAGCAGTTGCCAGGGCAATTGCGTGGCGAAGCGCTTTCTGCGGGTCGCGGCATCGGCATGGGAATCGGCGAAGGCCTTGCTCAGCTCGGCGCGATGATGTTCCCCGGGCTTGAGGTTGCGGATCAGGTTTTTGACGTAGGTTTCGTCGAGGCTGGCAGGCAGCGGCTTATTCGTCAGCGAGGCGGGCTTGAAGCTCAGCGCATCGAGGTGGTGCAGGTGAATCAAGGCAAAGGTCGGCAGGGTTTGCGTTTGTGCATCGGACGTTGCCCGGGGGCTGATGCGGATTTCAATCGTGTCCGGGTCAATGTCGTGTTTGTCGGCCCTGAGCTGTTTGTGCAGTTCATGATGAGCCGTGCGCTCCAGGGAGCGAATGCCGCTCAGGTAGTCCTTGTCTTCCTCGGCATTGTTCAAATACTGCATCAACAGTTCGGTATGCAGTATCTGATCTTCCAGAGACGCATTGGTCAGCCATGCCGGCAGTTTTTGCCGGGTGATCAAGGACTGCGCAACCGCCGTCGCCCGTTGCAGGCCGGTCTTGGGCACGGCCAGTGCGGTCAGGCTCAACAGATCAGCGCGATGACGGGTGGGCAGGTTGGAGGCGAGCACGTGTTCGACGAAATGGTTATCCAGCCGAATATGGGGTTGTTGCAGGTGTTCTAGAAAATCTTCATGAATCAGCTGCAGCGGCGCGAGGGTAAAGACGCGGCCAGGAACGCGTTCGCTACGCAACAGATTTTCCAGCAACCCGTGGCGCTCATGCTCACTGAGCAGGCGTCGGTTGAGTTCAGTGCGCATCGGTGTCAGTGACGGGAAGGCTTCAAACCCCAGGGCCGGGGTCCACAGGAGGGTTTTGCCGGAATGTTGCGGATCCAGGCCGCCGCGTTCGGTGATCACGAAACAGCTGGCCAGCTTAAACATGTCAGCGCTGTCGGTCTTGAGCGCGAGGCCAAACACATCCGGCAGGAAACCGTTCAAGGCGTTGCGCTTGAGCCGCATCGGCGTATCGAGAACGGCCTGCACCATCGCCTGTTCCACGCTGCCCAAGGAGTGGCTCAGGCTTCGTAGCTTGAGCTCGCTTCGTAACGCCGTCGACCGGGTGTGGGCGAACTTGGGTTTGAGTAGTTCCAGCGAAGCGTGAACATCTTTTTCAGCCTGCCCGACCGTGGTGACGGTGTTGGAAATGGCCGGGTGTTGTTGCAGTTGCTGTCGCAGTGAATTGTCGACGCTGGCCAGCAACGCCAGTTGTTGCTTGGCCGAGTCCGCGCGCACGGTGGCCGGTTGCGCGCTCCAGCGCTGATCGGCGCGGGTACTCCAGCGGCCATTGGCGTCGATTGCCAGCAACCGTTTATCGAGCAAGGCGCGCACATCCAGCGCGTTGTCGAGCAGTGCATGCGGGTCCAGCACGCCGGCGCTTTCGCGGTAACGGCTCAAGGCGTAAGTCAGGTTCTGCTGTTGCTTGGCCATTACGTCCGACACCAAGTGCGCGAACACCGGGCCGGCAATTGGTACCCCGAGAATCAGCCGTTGCTGTTCTTCCAGGGAGAGAAACAGGCCGCGCTCTTCGAGGGCCAGGAAGTTGAACAGATTGTCGTCGTGGCCCTCGCTTTTCATCATGCTCAGCAAGGTGTTCTTGATCTGGCCCAAATTGCCGCTGGTTTCGACACCTCTGGCCTGGGTATACAGAAAGGCGCTGGCCTTGTCGGTGCCGATCATCAAGGTGCAGGCCGGTTCGACGTAGTGTTTGAGCGGCGCCGTGATCCGTACTTTCTCGATCCGCACCGGATCGTCCGAGGCGGGCAGATCGTCGGTGCCCGCCAGTATGACGTTCATCAACCGCAGGTATTCCTGGCTGCTCAGTACCCCTTGCTGGCGTTTGAGCAAGAGGTCCACGCAATAGGTGTCACCGAGGCTTTGCGCGAAAAATTCCGAGCGGGCCAGGCCGTTGTTCATCGGGCTGTTCCAGAAGGTGTCGAGCAGGCTGCGTAGATGCGGCGTCAGGCTTTGCGCGATCTCCTTGATCGCCACTTCCCATGCCAGATTGTCGGCATCGATGTTCGCGTTACGGGTCGGGTGGACGAAAACCCGGGTATCGCCGTCGGGCCACTGGTTGTTGAGGTAGTAGTGCAGCACGGCTTCGCTCAGCGACAGCGAGGACAGTTGGCGCCGAGGAGCATTGCCGGCAAAGCTGTCCAGTCGCGTGCGACGCTGGTCCAGTCCGGGAAAGTGCCGGACCAACGCGTTTTTTAGTGCGTCGTCGAGCATGCTGCGCAGGGTTGGGCACTTGATCAGTTCGGCCAGCATTGTGGTGACGTTGTGGTGTTGATTGCGCTCGATCACGGTCTGCTGATCCTGGAACACCGCACCGTCAATCGACTGGGTGGAAACGCTCAGGGTGTTGGCGGCCAGGACCGTGCAGCGCTGTTCGATGGACAGATAACGCAATAACTCGCGTTTGCCGGCCGTTTCGCCAAGCCATCGTTTTACGGTGTTTTTGAGGTCATTGATGTCGGCATATTTGATCAGGCCTTTCCATGGGGTGTAGAGCGTGGCTTCGCCGTCATTGGGCCGGCTCATGGAAAAAGCGCCGGCCAGGGGAATTGCCGATCCATTGTCCGGGGTCAACAATATTCGTTGCACTTGCATGCCGGGTGTGTGCGCCAGGCGGGCGGTATCGGTGGCCAGGTAAACCGCCCTCAGCCACTTCAGGTCGTCGATACTGAAGTTAAGGGCTTTTTCGCGATCGCCGGGTTGCCGGGCGATGGCCGCCGTTTCGGCCTCGTCAAAAAAATACGGGAGTGGGGGAGCTGTCATGGTTTTTCCTCGATCAGGTTGAGGAAAAACAGTAAGGCCGGCGCAAAGCCTTGGTGCGGTACATATTGCTTGAGTCGATCCTGTCGCCGAGGCTTGACAGGAGCCCTCCAGAACAGCGATTAATCGCCGATGTATTACCGGGTTGCCGCACAACCCCATTTCAGCCTGTAGCCCGAACTCAATAATAAAACTGGAGCCTCAGATGACCGCAACACCCGTCAGTTCGAACACCGAACCGCTTGATTTCGATTCACTCGTTGTGTTGCTCGAACACGTCTTCCTGCGCCATGGCACCTCCACCGACGTTGCCCGGACCCTGGCCCTCAATTGTGCCGGTGCCGAACGCGACGGTGCCCACAGCCACGGTGTGTTCCGCATTCCCGGTTATGTGTCGACGCTGAAAAGCGGTTGGGTCAATGGTCAAGCCGTGCCGGTGGTCGAGGACGTGGCCTCGGGGTTTGTCCGGGTCGATGCCGCCAACGGGTTCGCCCAACCCGCGCTCGCCGCAGCCCGTGGCTTGCTGGTGGAAAAGGCCCGCAGCGCCGGGATTGCCGTGCTGGCGATCCGCAACTCTCATCACTTCGCCGCGCTCTGGCCGGATGTCGAACCCTTCGCCTATGAAGGCCTGGTGGCCCTGAGCGTGGTCAACAGCATGACCTGCGTGGTGCCGCATGGCGCCGACCGTCCGCTGTTCGGCACCAACCCGATTGCCTTCGCCGCGCCACGGGCGGATGGTGATCCGATCGTCTTCGACCTGGCCACCAGCGCCATCGCCCACGGCGACGTACAGATCGCTGCACGCAAGGGCGAGCGTTTGTCGCCGGGCATGGGCGTGGACAGCCTCGGCCAGCCGACCCAGGACCCGAAAGCGATTCTTGAAGGCGGTGCATTGCTGCCGTTTGGCGGGCACAAGGGCTCGGCGTTGTCGATGATGGTGGAGTTGTTGGCGGCGGCGTTGACCGGCGGTAATTTCTCCTTCGAGTTCGACTGGTCGAACCATCCGGGCGCCAAGACGCCGTGGACCGGGCAATTGCTGATCGTGATCGATCCGAGCAAGGCCGCCGGGCAAAGCTTCGCCGAGCGCAGCCAGGAACTGGTGCGGCAGATGCATGGGGTTGGGCTCAAGCGTTTGCCGGGGGATCGGCGGCATCATCAGCGTGCCAAATCGGCGGCTGAGGGGATTCGGTTGGAACCGGAAGTGTTGGCGAATCTGCGGGAGTTGGCTGGGCTCTGACCGTCACCTCAAGACACCTGTGGGAGCGGGCTTGCTCGCGAAGACGGTGTGTCAGTCGAAGCAAATGTTGACTGACACTCTGCCTTCGCGAGCAAGCCCGCTCCCACAGGGGGGATGTGGCTAACCGAAAGGTTTAGCGACGACCGAGCAGCAACCCGACCACCAGGCCGAAACCGGCGGAGATCGCTACGGTCTGCCACGGATGGCCACCGATGTAGGATTCAGTGGCATCGACCGCAGGCTTGGTGCGCTCGCGCACACTGGTGACGGATTCGAGTGCCAGTTGCAGCTTCTGGGCGACTTGCCCACGCAACGTATCGGCCTCTTCACCGACCAGCGACGCGCTGCTTTTGAGCAGTTTGTCCGATTCTTCGATCAGCGCCTGAAGTTCACTGAATGCCTGGTCCTTGATTTGGTCTGCGGCGGTTTGTACGGCTGTTTTGCGGGCCATTGAGTAACTCCTTGCGGGTAAGTGGGCAGTGAACAATGGAGTCTGCGGCGATTGAAAAAGTTGCAGTGAATTTGCGCGCAGACCCAACTCCGGAGAAAAATCCAGGGTCGGAGGAATCCTCCTACAGTGTAAGATGTCGCCTATTTACGCCGCAGGTATTTCCCATGAGCTTCAATCTGGCCGACAAACCCCTTGCCGAGCGCGCTGCGCTTGAAGACGAAAAATCCCGTCTGTTCGACCTCTGGCAAAGCAACCTGGGCAAGTCCAAGGGCGAAGCCGCGCGGTTGTTCGGCGAACGGGCCAAACGCAAAGGCAAATGGGCCGAATGGGTCCGCTCCGAGCTCGACCTGCTGTCACCGCCCGAGTACGCCAACATGGTGCGCAGCGAAGTGAATCGCTTGATGGCCGCCAAATAATTTCCGATAACCCCGATCCCCGTAGGAGCGAGGCTTGCCCGCGAAGGCGATCTCAAGGACGCCTTCGCGGGCAAGCCTCGCTCCTACACGGGCGTATCGTTTACAAGGGCATGTCGTTTACAGGGGCGCGTCGAAGCTCGCGACAATCGCTTCGCGCACTTTCAATACCACCGGATCGAGCTGGGTGCTGGTGCGCCAGCCCAGTTCGATCGGGTAACGCGGCAGCGCCAGCGGGCAGGGCAGCAGCGCCAGCCCCGTTAGCGCCGCGATGCTTTGCGCGGCGTGGGCCGGAATGGTCGCCACCGCCTGACTGCCTTTGAGCAGATGCGGCAACGCGGCAAAATGCGTGGTCGAGGCGCACACCCGCCGACTCAGGCCCAGCGCCGCCAATCCCTCATCGGTGATCCCGATAAAACCACCCGACGACACCAGAATGTGTTCCCGTGCGACGAACTCTTCCAGGCCGATAGTTTGCTGTCCTTCAGCCAGACTCAGCGGGTCCACCAAACACAAATAACCCCCTTCACCCAACACCTGACGGCTGAGCAGCCGCTCGGCAAACCCGCCAGCGGTAATCGCCAGATCAATGCTGCGATCCAGCAACGCATGGGCGACGATCTGGCTGTGGGTCTGGCGGAAAATCAGTCGCAGCTTCGGTGCGCGGCGGTCGATTTCTTCGATCAGCCGCCGCCCGTAGGCAATCTCGAAATCATCCGACAGGCCCACGGTCACCGAACGTCCCTCGTAGTGCTGAGCCGCCGGATCGATCATCGCCAAACTTTGCCGGCATTTGTTCAGCGCATCAGTGACCACCGGTTTCAATTGATTGGCCCTGAGCGTCGGCGCCAGTCCCCGGCCAGTACGCACAAACAACTGATCGCCATACAACTCCCGCAAACGCCGTAACGCAGCGCTGACCGCCGATTGCGTGACGCCCAGGCGCAGGGCCGCGCGGCTGGCGCTGGACTCCTCATGCAGGGCTTCGAAAACTTTGAGCAGATTGAGATCGACGGTGGCGATATTCATTGTGTTCATATCATTAAGCAGTGAGCGGGGCTTTATTCATGATCCGGCGCGGGCGGAAAATCAGCAACACCTCATTGCCGTCGGAGTTACAGACATGTCCAAGTCAATCGTTGCCGCCCTGCAAATCGGCGCCTTGCCCGGAGGCAAGGGCGAAACATTGGAGCAGATCCTGTCCTGGGAAAACGCGATCATCGAGTCCGGCGCCGCGCTGGTGGTGATGCCGGAAGCGCTGCTGGGTGGTTATCCCAAAGGTGAAGCTTTTGGCACGCAGTTGGGCTATCGCCTGCCCGAGGGTCGTGAAGCGTTTGCGCGATACTTCGCCAATGCCATCGACGTGCCGGGCGTCGAAACCGAAGCGTTGGCCGGGTTGTCGGCGCGCACCGGGGCCAACCTGGTGATTGGCGTGATCGAGCGCGCGGGCAGCACGCTGTATTGCACTGCGCTGTATTTCGATCCGCAGGCTGGCTTGGTGGCCAAGCACCGCAAACTGATGCCGACCGGCACCGAACGGCTGATTTGGGGCAAGGGCGATGGTTCGACGCTGCCGGTGATCGACAGCCAGGTCGGGCGCCTCGCGGCAGTGGTGTGCTGGGAAAACATGATGCCGCTGCTGCGCACCGCGATGTACGCCAAAGGCGTGGAAGTCTGGTGCGCGCCGACCGTGGACGAGCGCGAGATGTGGCAAGTCAGCATGCGCCACATCGCCCACGAAGGCCGCTGCTTTGTGGTCAGCGCGTGCCAGGTGCAGGAATCGCCGCAAGCGTTGGGTTTAGAGATCGCCAACTGGCCGGTGGAGCGGCCGTTGATTGCGGGGGGCAGTGTGATTGTTGGGCCGATGGGGGATGTGTTGGCCGGGCCGTTAAGGGGAGGGCCGGGTTTATTGACGGCGGAAATTGATACCGACGAGTTGATTCGTGCGCGCTACGATTTCGATGTCGTCGGGCACTATGCGCGGCCGGATGTGTTTGAGCTGACTGTGGATGAACGGGCCAAACCCGGCGTGCGATTTACCGCATAACCACTTACCCCTGTGGGAGCGGGCTTGCTCGCGAAAGCGGTGTGTCAATCGACATTTACATCGAATGACACACTGCTTTCGCGAGCAAGCCCGCTCCCACATTTTTGATTGGGTTGGAACTACCAGGTCGCCGCGTTCGGCCCCGGCAACCTGAGCTTCCCGGTATCCACAAACCGCATCGTGCCAAACAACCCGCCCGCCAATTTGCCGCGCAGCACGTAGGGCAGGTTGTCTAGGGTTTGGGTCTGACTCAGCCCAAGGGTCTGGCGCAATACCGAGAACGCCGAGACGCTCACCGGCACGGTCAGCACGGTTTCGGAAAACCGCTGAATCGTCCCCGACTGATCGCTGACACCGGACGCCAATGGCTGACCGTTGACTTCCAGGTCCAGCGCCACGCCGTTGTAGTCGATAGCGGTTTCATTCGGGTTCTGCACGCGGATCTTCACCGCGAAACGCACTTCCAGGTCCTGGCTTTGCAGAGGCTCGATGCCGACCACATTGATGTTCAGCGGATCGCGATTCGGGAACAGCGCGCAGGCGCTCAGGGAGAGCAACAGCAGTGAAAGGGACAGGGCAAGAAGTCTGCGCATGAAGGGCTCTCGACAGAAAAAGGGACTGAACCGCCATCGCGCAAACGCTGGCGGTTCACCTGTGCGACCACGCTCACTGTGAGGGGTTCGCCCGAGGCTGTCACTTGTTCATGATTGCCAGGGGTTTCAGCGGCCCTTCACCGGGGTCGGCAAGGTCACGAGGTTGACGTAGCCGTCCCAGAATTTCTGCTGGTCGATGGCGAACACCACTTTGGCTTTTTGCGTGCCCACCGGCGGGCTTTTCTTGTAGCCCAGCGCGCGGCCGTAATCGGCGCCGAACTGCGCGTCGACATCCACCCACAAATCCCGGGATTCGGTGACGATGTCCGGTTGCACCAGAAACAGTGCCGGCAGGCTGTCCCAGGTGAAGCTGTGATACGCCGGATCCTTGTCGAACAGCGGGCCGAATTCGTGCTTGTACAGGTCCGCAATGGCCCCCGGTTTTGCGATCACCCGTTTGTACACCGAGGCATCGAACGTGACCTTCTCGCAGACGTCGTTGGGGAAGATCACATGTTCGACAGGCGAGCGCAGGACGATCTTCGCCGCCTCGGGGTCGAACCACCAGTTGAACTCGGCAGCCGGGGTGGTGTTGCCCGGAATCTCCAGCGCGCCGCCCATGTACACGATGCGTTTGATCAGCGGCACGATGTCCGGTGCGGAACGGATCGCCAGCGCAATATTGGTCAGCGGCCCGACCGCCAGCAACGTCACCTCATGCGGATTGGCGCGCACGCTGTCGACGATGAACTGCGCGGCGGTTTCCTTGCGCAGTTTCGTGTGGGTAGCGAGGCCGTCCGGCGGTGCTACCAGTTGCGCGGCAGACGTCGGGCGCGGCGCCTTGAACGCTCCCGGCCAACCGGCGCCGAACAGCGCTTGCTCCTGCGGGTACGTGGCGAAGTCATGCAGCAACGGGTACGCCGCGCCGGAATACACGCCGATGTCCTTTTCCACACCCATGCGCTCCACAGCCTTGAGCGCGTCGACCTGCTCCTGATCGACCCAGGCATTGCCGCTGACCAGGGTCATGCCGAGCAGGTCGATGCGTTTTTGCGCGTGCAATTGGGCGAGCATGATGAAGGCCTGGCCGTCATCGTTGAGGACGTTGAAATCGGTGTCGAAGATGACTTTTTCCGCGGCTTGCAAAGAACCGGCGCACAGGCCGGCGGCGACAAGCAGGGCACAGCGTTTGATCAAACCTTGCATGGATACTCACCTGGGTAATTTTTGGAATACAAATCCCCTGTGGGAGCGGGCTTGCTCGCGAATGCGGTGTGTCAGTTGACAGAAATACTGAATGACACGACGCCTTCGCGAGCAAGCCCGCTCCCACAAGGGGAGGTGTGTGGTGTCAGCGGTTTACCAGTTTGGCCGGCAACGCAATCACCAGGAAACTGCTGAGGATCAGGCACCCGGCAAAGAACCACAGCGCCCCGGCACTGCTGCCGGTGACATCAATCGCCACACCCATCAGCGAGTTGCTCACCAGCCCGGCAATGTTCGCCAACGAACAGGCAAGCGCAAACCCGGTGGCCGCGGCCGTACCTTTGAGGAAGGTCGCCGGCAGGCTGAAGAACACCGGCACCGCGCCGATGATCGCCGCCGAAGCAATGGCGAACAGCGCCACGGTCGCCACCACGTTGTGCACGAATAACGGTGCAGTGGCCATGGCCGCCGCGCCGACCAGGAACGGTACGATGATGTGCCAGCGGCGTTCGCGATGTTTATCCGAACTGGCGCCGATCAGCAGCATGCCCAGCAGCGCGGCGACGCTCGGCAATGCGGTGAGAATGCCGATGTGGAATGTATCGACGATCCCGGCGTTGCGGATGAAGGTCGGCATCCAGAAACCCATGGCGTAGGCGCTGAGCAGAATCGAGAAATCGATACCACCGAGCATCCACACTTTCAGGTTGAAGAAACCGTCGCGAAAGCTGTGTTTGCTGTCGCCAGCACTCGCTTCGTCGGCGCGCAGTTCCTGTTCTAGCAGGGCTTTCTCTTCATCGTTGAGCCACTTGGCTTGCTGATAGCTATTGGGCAGTGCCCAGAAGGTCAGTATTCCGAGCAATACGCTGGGCACCGCTTCGATCAAGAACAGCCACTGCCAGCCACGCAAACCTCCGAGGCTGTCGAAATGGCTCATCACCCAGCCGGACAGCGGCCCGCCAATCACGCTGGACAGTGGCAAACCGATCATGAACAGCGCGATGATGCGGCCGCGTCGATAGGTCGGAAACCAGGTGGTCAGGTAATACAGGACCCCCGGCAGGAAACCCGCTTCGGCGGCGCCGAGCAGGAAACGCAGGACGTAGAACTGGGTGGTGGAGGTCACGAGCATGGTGCAGGCCGAGAGCAGGCCCCAGGTGATCATGATCCGGGCGATCCAGATCTTCGCGCCGACCTTTTCCAGCACCAGGTTGCTCGGCACTTCGAACAGGATGTAGCCGACAAAGAACAGCCCGGCGCCGAGGCCGAACGCGGTTTCGCTGAAGTGCAGTTGATCGAGCATCTGCAGTTTGGCGAAGCCGATGTTGATCCGGTCGAGGTACGCGGCCAGGTAGCAGAAGCACAGGAACGGAATCAGCTTCCAGGTGATCTTGTGGTACAGCGCTTGAATCGGGTCGGCGACCGTGGTCGCGGGTGCTGCGTTCGCAATGGGCATCGGATGTCTCCTGGCGGTGACTTATGGTTTTTATACAGCCGCTTTTTCCAGCGCTCTGGCGCGCTGCAAAAGCGACGTCCAAAGGCAGTGTCAGAAGACTGGGCGCTCGCTCGTGGGCGAGTTGAGCTCAGTTTTTTTCGTTTGGGTTTGTCAGACCGGCGCCAGGCAGTTGAAGACGATCTTCAGTCATGCACTGCTGTTGTGGCGAGGGAGCTTGCTCCCGCTCGAGTGCGCAGCACTCGCAAAATAGGTGTGTCGCCGCCATTTTGGGGCTGCTTCGCAGCCCAGCGCGAGCAAGCTCGCTCGCCACAGGACAGTGTTCGACTCGAAGTCTTTACTGAGTGGCTATCGTCCCTTCAAACCCGACAAGACCAACGCTCTAAATGGCGCGGTTCTTGTGGCACGCATTACATTTTTTCGAAGTGGGCGATGGCCTCCTGTTTGCTGATGACATCGCCGTACTTGCTGTCGATGTCGAACAGGTTGGCCTCGTGGGGCGCCGGGTGTCGGTCGCCGACGCACTCGCGCACGACGATGGTGCGAAAACCGTGTTGCACCGCATCCACCGCCGTCGCCCGAATGCAGCCACTGGTCGAGCAACCGGCCAGCACCACGGTGTCGATGCCTTGGGCGTGCAGCATCGAGGCGAGGCTGCTGCCGAAAAAAGCACTGGCGTATTGTTTGCTGATCACCACTTCATTTTCCTGAGGCAACACCTCTTCGCAAAACGCCGCCAAGGGGTTGCCCTCGACCATGTCCTTCATCACCGGGGCCTTTTTCACCCAGATCCCGCCGTCGGCGAAATGGCCGGGATGGTAGCGGATATTGGTGTGCACCACCGAGATGCCCACGCGCCGGGCGCTGGCAAGTAACTCGACGCTTTCAGCCACCGCACTGACCACGCCGGGCGCAAACAGCGGCGCGCCTTCGGTGGTGTAGCCGCGCATGAAATCGATCATCAGCAACGCAGCTTTTTGACCAAACCCGATGCGCTGACCCCACACGCCTTGATAATTGTCGTTGGCGGTTTGTTCGCTCATTTAATCGCGTCCTCATTCTTATGCATTGCAAATACTCTCTTTGGCACTGCAACTAACCTGTGGCGAGGGAGCGTGCTCCCGCTGGGATGCGAAGCAGCCCCAAAACCGTCACCGCGTTAATTCAGACAAAAATTCATGGTCGATTTGAGGGCTGCTGCGCAACCCAGCGGGAGCAAGCTCCCTCGCCACAAGTGCCCGACTGCCACAAAGCCGCTTTCAACGAGCCACTTCAGTAAGCGCCGGAGAGCAGGGCGCCAGCGCCGGGGACGATGGGTTCCAGGTCCAGGGCCTTGAGCATGGCGTAGGTGGTGGCGATGGCGGCGGTCAGCACCGGTTTGCCGGTTTGCGCTTCGACTTGCGCTACCACCGGCAACGACTGCATCTGCACGCAGGCCGAGAGCACGATCACGTCCACACCTTCCAGATTCATGCCAGCCACGATGCCGGGCAGGTTCGCCGGGTCGTGCTGCGCAACGGCGAGATTGTCGGGGATCTCCAAGGCACGCCAATCCACCACTTCAAAGCCTTCTTCGCGAATGTAATCCACCACCAGTTCGGTCAGCGGCTTCATGTACGGCGCGACGATGGCGATGCGTTTCGCGCCCATGACTTTCAGCCCTTCGATCAAGGCGCCGGCACTGGTGATCACCGGGGCATTCGCATCGTTATCGGCGGTGGCCTTGCGCAGCCGATGTTCGGACTGGCGATGATAACCGAGCCCCATGGCCATGATCGCCACCAGACAGGCATAACCCAGCACATCAACCTTGGCGTCGGACAATTCCACGGCGCAACGGTCGGACTCGCCGTCCATCGCCGCCAGTTCCTCTTTGCGCACCTGCTTCATGCGCATGCGGCTGGAGTGGAAGGTGAAACGCTCCGGGCGGATCAACTGGCGCGCGGTGAGCATCGCCGGGATCTCGGTTTCCATGGTGGTGTTGGAGCTCGGCACGATCTGGCCGATGCGATAAGGCTTGAGCATAAAAGTCTCCGAAGTCGTTTAAATCAGACGTGGGCCGAGGAAATCGCCGAATGCCGCGAAGAAACCGTCGAGGTCATCCCACGGAATCATGTGCCCGGCGTTGGCGACGTGGACGCTGCGAATCTTCGGTTGCAGGTCGAGGATTTCCGCTTCGTCCTCGGACTGAATCACACCGCCACGGCCAGCAATCATCAGCAATGCGGGTTGCTGGAGTTTCGGCAAGTCCTGATGGAAATCCACGTCATGGAAATCGTTGAAGGCGCGCACGATCGCCGGTTCGTAGCAGGTGTGCAGCCATTCGGCGCGCAGCTGCAATTGCTCGTCGGTCCAGGTGGCGCAGAAGGCGCGCATCGCCTCGGCATCCATCCCGATCAACGACTGGCGAATCGAATCGACGTACCACGGCAGTTTGCTCGGGTATTCACGACGACCGGGGCCGGACACGGGCGGGTCGATCAGCACCAGACGGTTCACGCCAGCCGGATGCTTCACGGCACTGCGCACGGCAAACCGCGCGCCCATGGAATGGCCGACCAAGTGATAACTGTCGAGCTGCATGGCTTCGGCGAACGCCCCGATATCGTCGGCGCAGGTGTCAGCGCTGTAATCCAGATCCGGGCCGGTGGAGGAGAGGCCGCGGCCACGCACGTCGAGCACGTAAGTATCGAAATGCTCGCCGAGGCGTTCCGCGACAAAACCCCAGGTAATCGCCGGGCTGGTAATACCAGGAATCAGCACCAGCGCCGGGCCTTTGCCGCCGTAGCGCAAGTAATGCTGGCGAATCCCATTGGCCTGGACGTTGCCGCCATGGACGAAAGTGCTCACGCGGCCACCCCCGATTTCAGCGGTTGGGCGTACAGGTCATACCCGTAGACCCAGGCCGGATCTTCCTGGGTGCGCAGCCAGGTGTTGGCATTCGACACGGACTGCACGCGGGAGGCGCGCTCCTTGCGGTTGGCTTCATAGAGTTCGAACGCGGTGCGGTAGTCGCCCAGGCCAGTTTCCTGCAAGCAGCGAGTCAGCATCGCGGCGTCTTCGATGGCCATGCCGGCGCCTTGGGCCATGTGCGGTTTCATCGGGTGGCAGGCGTCGCCGAGCAACACCAGGCGACCCCGGCTCCACAGCGGCAACGGGTTGCGGTTGCGCAGCGGCCATTTGGTCACGCTTTCGGTGGACTCGATCAGCGCCTGCACGGTCGGGTGATAACCCTGGAACGCCTCGAACATTTCTTCGCGGCTGCTATCCACGAACGCGCCCTGGAAATCCCATTCCGGGTGCGGCACGCCGGTGACGTAGTAGTACTCGTCGCGCTTGCCGGTGGTGTAGTAGACCATCATGTGCCGGTCTTCGGTCCACCACTTGATGCAGTCCTCGAACTTCAAATCGTACTTGGCCAGTTGATCGCCACGGATCAATGCGCGGTGTGCGACCCAGCCGCTGTACAGCGGTTTTTCCGCGCCGAGCAGCTCTTCACGAATCTTCGAATTGATCCCGTCGGCGCCGATCACGATGTCGGCGTAGGTGACTTCGCCGTCGCTGAAGGTCAGGCGCACTTGGGTGTCGGTTTCTTCAAGCGTTTCCAGGCGTTTGTTGAAGTGCACGGTGCCGGGTTTGATCGTCGACATTTGCAAGGCGTGCAAGTCGCCGCGGTGCACGGTGACGTAGGACGCGCCGTATTCCTTGCGAGCGAAATCTCCCAGCGGGATGCGCGACAGGTAGTCGCCGCTCAAGCCGTCTCGGCTGAACCAGTGATCCGGGTGCGAGCCCATCAGGTCGAGCTGCTGCTCGATGCCCATGCGCCGGAAGATTTTCATGATGTTCGGGCCCATGTGGATCCCGGCGCCGAGGCGGGAGAACTCCGGGGCCTGTTCGTAGATGTCCACCTGGAACCCGGCTTGTTGCAACAACGTCGCGGCGGCTGCACCGCCAAGACCTGCACCGACGATGGCGATTTTTTGCGTATTGGCCATGGGGCTTGTTCCTCTTCTTCGAATGGTCGCTGGCTGGGTCGCCGCAAGGTTTTTAAAGTGTATACGCTGTATTTTTCAAAAAGAAAGAGCCACTGGTAAAAATTAATTTTCAGCGGTTTTTTGCGAATGACACCGAATGTAACCTTTGTTTGTTGGGTTTGTGTGGGTTGGTAACGTTGTGGTCTGGTACTTGCAGTCCGCTCGCATTTGATGTCTTATCGATAACAAATGGCGTACACGCTATAAAAATGCACTAGGGTGAGGCGGGGCGCCTCGACTTGGTGCGCAGCAGACGATTGAGGAGACAGGAAAATGCCGGTAAGCGATTGCGAACTGACCCAGATGTTCGAGCACGTGTTGAAGCTGTCGAAGGTCGATGCGACCCAGAGCGTCGCCGTGCTCAAGAGCCACTATTCCGACCCGCGCACCGTACGCGCCGCGATGGATGCGGCGCAGCGCCTGGGGGCCAAGGTCTACGCGGTGGAATTGCCGTCGTTCAACCACCCGACGGCCATGGGCAACGACATGACCGCCTACTGCGGCGACACCGCGTTGACCGGCAATATCGCGGCGCAGCGCGCGCTGGAAGCGGCGGACCTGATCGTCGACACGATGATGCTGCTGCACTCGCCGGAACAGGAGCAGATCCTCAAGACCGGCACGCGGATTCTATTGGCCGTCGAGCCCCCGGAAGTGCTGGCGCGGATGCTGCCGACCGAGGCCGACAAGGTGCGGGTGATGGCGGCGGAAAAGCTACTGACACAGGCACGTTCGATCCACGTCACCTCGCGCGCCGGCAGCGATTTCCGTGCGGCGCTGGGGCAATATCCGGCGGTCACCGAATACGGTTTCGCCGATGAGCCGGGGCGTTGGGATCACTGGCCCAGCGGTTTCCTGTTCTCCTGGCCCAACGAAGAAACCGCCGAAGGCGTGCTGGTGCTGGATATCGGCGACATCCTGTTGCCATTCAAGACCTACACCCGGGAGAAGATCACCCTGGAGATCGAGAAGGGTTTCATCACCTCGATCCACGGCGGCTTCGAGGCTGAATACCTGCGCGATTACATGAAGTATTTCAACGATCCGGAGGTGTACGGCATCTCCCACATCGGTTGGGGATTGCAGCCGAAAGCCCAGTGGACTGCCATGGGCTTGCACGACAAGAACGACGGCATGTGCATGGACGCGCGGGCGTTCTACGGCAACTTCCTGTTCTCCACCGGGCCGAACACCGAAGTCGGCGGCAAGCGCAAAACCCCGTGCCACCTGGACATTCCGCTGCGCAATTGCGATGTGTACCTGGATGACCGGGCGGTAGTGATTGGCGGGGATGTGGTGGCGCCGGAGGCTTCGCGAGTTCGCTGAGGTCCTCACAACCAAAGGAGATCGAATGTGGGAGCGGGCTTGCTCGCGAATACGGTGTGTCAGTCGATGTAAGTGCTGACTGACACACCGTATTCGCGAGCAAGCCCGCTCCCACAAGGGGTTTGTGCAGTCTGTTAAGACCGATATCACCCTTGAGTCCGCCCCCCAACCTGTCCATCATGCCTCCCCACCACTCATCGTCTTTCGAGTCCGCCGTGCCTGAAAATCCTGATTCTTCCTATGTTTTTTCCGAACAAGTCGGGCATTTGCTGCGCAAGGCCTATCAGCGGCACATGGCGATTTTTCAGCAGAATGTCGGTGATTCGCAGCTCACGGCGGTGCAGTTCGTGACCCTGTGCGCCGTGCGCGATCACGGTCCCAGCTCCCTGACTGAACTGGTCAAGGCCACCGCCGTGGACCAGGCGACCATTCGCGGCATCGTCGAACGGCTCAAGGCTCGGGAGCTGATTACCCTCGAACCTGACCCGCAAGACCGACGCAAAGTCATCGTCGGGCTGTCCGAGGCGGGCGACCGTTTGGTGCAGCAAACCGTGCCCTGCGCCGGGAAAATCACCGAACTGACCCTGAGCAACCTCAACCCGGCCGAGCGGGTCGCGGTGCTGTTCCTGCTGCGCAAAATGATCGACGACCCGCAGGACTGATCTCAGGCCAAACGCGCTCTGTGTAGCAGCTGCCGAGGTACGAGGCTGCGTTCGGCTGCGAAGCAGTCGTGAAATTTGAGCACACAGTCTTCCTGAAACACCGCGCTGGCTGATATCACGACTGCTTCGCAGCCGAACGCAGGCTTCGCCAGCTGCTACATTCCGTACTGGCATCGTTTTTGCTCTTGTTTCATGTAGTAGCCACTTCACCAGTCGAGTGTGTCGCGACGCCACAACCCCATCCGGCCCGCGACGTTTTTTTCGACCTTTTGGTGTAGTAGCCACTTCATAAAACGAAGCAGGCGAAGCGAATGAGCAGCCAGGAAATCACCGTAGCGCTTGAGGTCAACGGCCTCACCACCACCGTCACCGCCATGGCGGATACGCCGTTATTGCTGATCTTGCGCAATGACCTCCTACTCAACGGTCCCAAGTACGGCTGCGGCCTGGGCGAGTGCGGGGCGTGCACGGTGATCATCGACGGCGTGGCCGCGCGCTCTTGCGTATTTCCGCTGGCTGGCGCGGTGGATCGGCACATCGTCACCCTCGAAGGCCTCGGCACCCGCGCCGATCCGCACCCGGTGCAGCAAGCCTTTATCGACGAGCAAGCGGCGCAATGCGGCTACTGCCTGAACGGCATGATCATGACCACCAAGGCCTTGCTCGACCGCATCCCGCACCCCAGCGAAACCCAGATCCGCAACGAACTCTCGGCCAACCTCTGCCGTTGCGGCACCCACATCGAAATCCTCCGCGCGGTGCTGCGTGCCGCCCGCCAAATGCCTTGAAGGTGGATCAATGACCATGACTGACTCCATCCCGCTCTCCATCCCGCTCTCCACACCAACCCGCGACCAACTGCTGGCCAAGACCGGCGTGCTGCTGATCGTCGACGACATCCTGCCGCCATCCGGCCCGGTGGCGAAGGGCGGTACGCCACTGATCAAGCCCAAGGAATTGGGGTTGTTCATTGCCATCAGCGACGACGGGCGCGTGTACGCGTTCAACGGCCACGTCGACCTCGGCACCGGCATTCGCACCTCATTGGCGCAGATCGTTGCCGAGGAACTCGACCTGCAACTGGAGCAGGTGTGCATGGTGCTCGGCGACACCGAGCGCGCGCCGAATCAGGGCGCGACGATTGCCAGTGCGACGTTGCAGATTTCCGCGATTCCGTTGCGAAATGCGGCTGCTGAAGCACGACGCTTCCTGCTGGAAACGGCGGCTGAGCGTTGGGCGTTGGAGCCAGGTTTTTTAAAAATCGAGGCCGGGGTGATTCTTGCACCCGATGGTCGTACGGCTACTTACGCCGAGCTTGTCAGCGGCGAACACGTTGAACTGCGCATCTCCGGCACCGCGCCTTTGAAACCCGCCGCCGACTATCGACTGGTGGGCAAGGGTGCCGCTCGGGTGGACATTCCGGCCAAAGCCACTGGTGAACTGACTTACGTCCACGACATGCGCGTGCCGGACATGCTCCACGGCCGGGTGATTCGCCCGCCGTACGCCGGGCTCGATTGCGGTGATTTTGTCGGCAACAGCCTGCTGGAGGTCGACGAATCCTCCATCGCACACATCGCCGGGATCGTCGCGGTGGTGGTGATCCGCGATTTCGTCGGCGTCGTCGCGCTGCGCGAAGAACAGGCGATCAAGGCTGCCCAGGCGTTGAAAATCACCTGGAAAGCCTGGAATCACGGGTTACCGGATTTAAACGATGTCGAGCAGGCCATCCGCGATAACCCGCGCGTGCAGCGGGTCGTTCTCGATCAGGGCAACGTCGACGAAGCCCTGGCCAACGCTGCCCAGCGCATGCCGCGCACTTATATGTGGCCGTATCAGATGCACGGTTCGATCGGCCCGTCCTGCGGGGTGGCGGATTATCAGGCGTCGGGTTCTCGGGTGTGGTCCGGCAGCCAGAATCCACATCTGTTGCGCGCCGACCTGGCCTGGCTGCTGGAGTGCGAAGAAGAAGCCATCGAGGTCATTCGCATGGAAGCGTCCGGCTGTTACGGGCGTAACTGCGCCGATGACGTGTGCGCCGACGCGTTGCTGTTGTCCCGCGCCGTGGGCAAACCGGTGCGGGTGCAACTGACTCGCGAGCAAGAGCATTTGTGGGAACCCAAAGGCACCGCGCAACTGATGGACGTCGATGGCGGCTTGAACGCTGATGGCAGCGTCGCCGCCTATGACTTCCAGACCAGATACCCGTCCAACGGTGCGCCGACCCTGGCCTTGCTGTTGACCGGGCGGGTCGAACCAGTGGCGGCGATGTTCGAAATGGGCGACCGCACGTCAATCCCGCCCTATGACTTTGAAAACATGCGCGTGACCATCAACGACATGGCGCCCATCGTACGCGCCTCGTGGATGCGCGGGGTTTCAGCGCTGCCCAACACCTTCGCCCATGAGTCGTATATCGATGAACTGGCCTTCGCCGCTGGCGTCGATCCGGTGGAATACCGCTTGCGCTATCTGCACGACGAGCGCGCCATCGACCTGGTCAAATCCACCGCCGAACGCGCGGCCTGGACCCCGCGCACCGCGCCGATGCAAACCCCAAATGAAGACCAGTTGTTACGCGGTCGCGGCTTTGCCTACGCGCGCTACATCCACAGCAAGTTTCCCGGTTTCGGCGCGGCGTGGGCGGCGTGGGTGGCGGACGTGGCGATTGACCGCACAACTGGCGATGTATCGGTCACCCGCGTGGTGATCGGCCATGACTCTGGGATGATGATCAATCCCGCAGGCGTGCAGCATCAGATCCATGGCAACGTCATCCAGTCCACCAGCCGCGTGCTCAAGGAGCGGGTGACCTTCGAAGAATCCACGGTGGCGAGCAAGGAGTGGGGCGGTTACCCGATTCTGACTTTTCCGGAAGTGCCGCAAATCGACGTATTGATGATGCCGCGTCAGGACCAACCGCCGATGGGCGCTGGCGAATCGGCTTCGGTACCCAGCGCGGCGGCGATTGCCAACGCAATTTATGACGCCACCGGGATTCGTTTTCGTGAACTGCCGATCACTCCGGAACGGGTCTTGGCCGCGCTGAATGCCGGGACTTGTAATGAACCGCCGAAGTCCCCGACCAAGCGTTCGAAGTGGTTGTTCGGTTCACTGTTTGCCGCGTTCGGCGCGGTGCTCGGCATGGCTGCGACGGCGTGGCCATTCCATGGCGAAATCGCGCCGATTGCCCCGCCGAGCGCCGGCACCTGGTCAGCCGCGACCCTGGAGCGCGGACGCTTGCTGGCGGCGGTTGGCGATTGCGCGGTGTGCCACACCGCGCCCGGCGGCGTGACCAATGCCGGTGGCCTGGCGATGCAGACCCCGTTCGGCACGCTCTACAGCAGCAACATCACCCCGGATGTGGAAACCGGGATCGGCAGTTGGTCCTATCCGGCATTCGAACGGGCGATGCGCGATGGCATTGGTCGCGACGGGCGCAATCTGTATCCGGCGTTTCCCTACACCGCGTTTCGCAACATCAACGATGCGGACATGCAGGCGTTGTACGCCTACCTGATGTCACAAGCCCCGGTCAGCCAACCGGCGAAAGCCAACGACATGCGTTTCCCGTTCAACCTGCGGCCATTGATGGCGGGGTGGAATGCGTTGTTTCTGCGCAAGGGCGAAATCAGTGTGCAGCCTGAACGCAGCGAACAATGGAATCGCGGTGCGTATCTGGTCAACGGGTTGGGCCACTGCGCGGCGTGCCATTCGCCGCGCAACCTGATGGGGGCGGAGAAGGGCGGTGCTGCATTCCTCGCGGGTGGGATGGTTGATGGCTGGGAGGCGCCGGCGTTGAATGGGTTGTCCAAATCGCCGACGCCGTGGACCGAGGATCAGTTGTTCGGTTACCTGAGTACCGGCTATTCCGCCGAACATGGCGTGGCGACCGGGCCGATGGGGCCGGTGGTCACCGAGTTGGCGAAGTTGCCCACGGCGGATATCCGCGCGATGGCGGTGTACCTGGCGTCACTCAATGGCGCGCAGGCCGAGGCGCAGGTGGTGGAGAAAGCCACGCGCCCGATGCCCAGTCTTTCATTGAGCAATGGCCAGCGAGTCTTCGAAGGCTCGTGCAAGGCCTGTCATGCCGATGGCCTGGGGCCGAAGCTGTTTGGCGTGAGCCCGTCGCTGGCCACCAACACCAATGTGCACAGTGATCTGCCGGATAATTTGATCAAGGTGATCTTGCAGGGCATCGATACCCCGGCGACCAAGGATCTGGGGTATATGCCGGCGTTCAAGGACAGTTTGTCGAATACTCAGGTGGCGGAATTGGCGGCGTATTTGCGGAGCCGGTTTGCGGGGAATGCGCCGGGGTGGGAAGGGTTGGAACATAAGGTTGCGTATCTCAGGGCTAATCCAGGGAGCCATTAAAAGCTTCGCGAGCAAGCCCGCTCCCACATTTAGAATGCATTCCCCTGTGGGAGCGGGCTTGCTCGCGAAGGGGCCGGCACATTCACCGCAAATCTTTCTCGGGCAACCTCATCACCCCCCGCACCACCAAATCCTGAATAAACCCCAACCAATCCTGCTGCTGCCCCTTGTCCGCCAAATCCTCCCCCAGAAACGAACTGAGCGTATGCCGGTTGGAGTTATAGAAATAACAAAGCGAGGCAATCATCAAATACACATGCTTGATGTCCAGCACCTCGCGAAACAACCCCTGGGCCTGACCCGCTTCAATGATCGGCCGCAACACTCCGACCGCTTCCCCCGACAGCCGCCGCAACTCGCTGGACTGCTGCGCATGCTTGCCGTTGTGCAGGTTTTCATTGCTCAGGATCGCGACGAATTCCGGGTGCTTGACGTAGTAATGCCAGACGAACGCGACCAACTCCTGCAACGCCACCAACGGCTGGCTCAGATCCAGTTTGAGGCGGCTTTCGGCCTTGTTGAATTGCTCGTAGGTGTGTTCCAGCACGCAGATAAACAGCTGCTCCTTACTGCCGAAGTAGTAATAGAGCATGCGGTCGTTGGATTCGGCCTCCCGGGAAATACTCTCGACCCGCCCTCCGGAATAACCGTCGCGGGTGAACACTTTCACCGCTGCTTCGAGGATCCGTGTGCGGGTCTGCTGGGCCTGGGCGGCCCGAATACCGGTCTTCTTGTTCAACGTGCGGTCAACCTTGTGCCAGACAGAGTCGCATCGAATGTAGCACGGTCCTTTCAGCGGTTCAGGCTTGGCGCCGATTCGCTGGCTTGCGGGTTTTCCATGACCTGCAGGATCGAGGCTTCCGGGTCGAAATCATCCTCTTCCAGCTCCATGAATTCTTCCGGCAGGAACACGTTGAGGATGATCGCGCACAACGCACCGACGGTGATCGGCGATTCGAAGATGTTGTGCAGCGCCAGCGGCAACTCACGCAACACTTCCGGCACCGCCGCGATACCGAGGCCCATGCCCAGGGAAATCGACACGATCAGCATGTTGCGTCGATGCAGGCCGGCTTCGGCGAGGATCTTGATTCCGGCCACCGCCACGGTGCCGAACATCACCAGCTCCGCGCCGCCCAATACGGGTTTCGGCATCAATTGCAGCACCGCGCCGATCATCGGGAACAGGCCTAGCAACACCAACAGGCCTGCAATAAAGAACGCGACGTAACGACTGGCCACGCCGGTGAGCTGAATCACGCCGTTGTTCTGCGCGAAGGTCACCATCGGCATGCTGTTGAACACCGCCGCCATGGCCGAGTTGAGGCCATCGGCGAGCAGCCCGGACTTGATCCGGCGAATGTAGATCGGGCCTTTGACCGGTTGTTTGGAAATCATCGAGTTGGCGGTCAGGTCGCCCGCAGCTTCCAGCGGCGAGACCAGGAAAATCACCGCCACCGGCACAAACGCCACCCAATCGAAGTTGAAGCCGTACTTGAACGGCACCGGCACGCTCACCAGCGGCACGGCGGGCAGGCTGGCGAAATCGACGTCGCCCATGAGCCAGGCGACCACGTAGCCGAGGGTCAGGCCAATCACGATCGCGCCGAGGCGCAGGAACGGCACATCGACGCGGTTCAATACGACGATGGTGCCCAAGACCAACGCGGCCAACAGCAGATGATGACTGGCGCCAAGGTCCGCCACGCCGAAGCCGCCAGCGATGTCGGTCATCGCGACTTTGATCAGCGACAGGCCCATCAGCGTGATGATCGTCCCGGTGACCACTGGGGTGATCAGCATCCGTAGCTTGCCGATGAACTGGCTCAATACCACTTCGATGAACGCGGCGAAAAAGCACACGCCGAAGATCGTCGACAGGATCTCATCGGTGCCGCCACCCCGGGCCTTGACCATGAACCCGGCGCTGAGAATCACGCTGATAAAGGAAAAACTGGTGCCCTGAAGGCACAACAAACCGGAACCCACCGGGCCGAAGCGCCGCGCCTGAACGAAGGTGCCCAGGCCGGAGACAAACAGCGCCATGCTGATCAGGTAGGGTATTTCGCTTTGCAGCCCCAGCGCACCGCCCATGATCAGGGTCGGGGTGATGATGCCGACGAAACTGGCGAGCACGTGTTGCAGGGCAGCGAAGACCGTGGCAGTCAGGTGAGGGCGGTCGTTGAGGCCGTAGATCAGGTCGGAGCGGGGCTGGGGTTTTGCGTGTTCGGATGGGGTCACGAGGAAAGCGCCAGGGGCCAGGTCAGAAAATGGAGGCGCAGGATGCCAGAAAACTTACAACCTGACACAAATCCCTGCGGCAAACCCCTATGACAAACCCCTATGACAAACCCCTATGCAAAACCCCTGTGGGAGCGGGCTTGCTCGCGAAGGCGGCGTGCCAGTCGACATCTCTATCGACTGATACGGCCTCTTCGCGAGCAAGCCCGCTCCCACAGGGGGTTAGTGGCGGGCTCAAGCAAACGCCGCCAGCAAATCCTCTTCAAACGCTTTCTGTGCTTCCCCCGGCACTTGCGCCCGATGCCGGGCCAGGTGAAAACCCACGTCAAAACTCATCTCTCCTACACGCACCGCCCGCAGCAATCCTTTTTCCTCCCAGCTACGGGCAAAGTGGCTCGGCAAATACCCGACATGCTTGCCGGACAGAATAAACGCAAGCGTGCCTTCAACCTGCTCCGACCGCGCCGAACACAACTTCCCCTGAAACGGCTCATCACTGCGCAGAAACCGATACGGATGATCCACCCGGTCGCTCGCCTGCAACGCCTGATCATCCGGCGCTTCATTGCTGAACAACGGATGCCCCGGTGCGCAATACAAGTGCTGGGTTTCGCTAAACAACTCGCGGTAGTCAAAAGCGCTTTGCACCTGTGAGAAATAGCCGATCGCCAGGTCCAGCCGTTGTTGCAGCATCAGCCGCTCCATTTCCCCCGGCATCGCACTTATCAACTCGATACGCACCGACTCGTCCCTCTCGCGAAAGCGCCGGATCGCGTCCGCCACCCGTTGCAGTACCGATTGATCGAGGGCTTCGGACAGCCCCAAGCGCACCTCGCCAATCAACCGTCCGGCCACGCCGTTGGACTGATGGCGAAAGGCTTCGATGGACTCGAACAGGCCACGGATGGCGATCAGCAGTTGCTCGCCTTTGGGCGTGATGCGGAAACCACCCTTGCCACGACTGCACAGGCGATAACCGAGGCGGGTTTCGAGCTTGGCCATTTGCTGGCTGATGCTCGACTGGCTCAGCCCCAGTTCACCCTGCGCCGCACTGAAGCCGCCGCACTCGACCACGCTGACAAACAGCCGCAGCAATTGCAGGTCCAGATCATGCAGTTGGCCGAGCATCACATTACTCCCGGATAAAGTCAGGTTAACAAACTTGATATTTCACCAATGTATCCGAGGGCGCACGCTGCAACTACTCCAACTGGTCAGGTGTTTGTCATGGCTCCTCTCTTCAAGCTGTGTTTTCCCGCGCTGTTACTCGCCATGGCCGTGTCCGCCCAGGCCGAGGAAAAAGTCGTCAACCTCTACAGTTGGGCCGATTACGTGGCGCCCGAAACCCTGCAGAAGTTCGAGCAGGAAACCGGTATTCACGTGCGCTACGACACCTTCGATGCGTCGGAAGTGCTGGAAACCAAGTTGCTCACTGGCGGCAGCGGTTATGACGTAGTGGTGCCGTCCTCCAGTGTCCTGGCCCGTGGTTTGGCGGCCGGCGCATTGAAGGCGATTCCCCACGAAGGGCTCAAGGGTTACGCCAATCTTGATCCGGATTTGCTGGAAAAACTCGCGGCGGTCGATCCCGGCAATCGCTACGGCGTGCCGTACACCTGGGGCACGTTGGGCCTTGGGATGAATGTCGAAGCGGTGAAACAACGCTTGCCCGGCGTACCGCTCAACAGCCTGGATTTGCTGTTCAAGCCCGAGTACGCCAGCAAGTTGAAAGACTGCGGGATTGCGATTATCGACTCACCGCAGGAAGTGATTGGCCTGGCGTTGCATTACCTCGGTAAAGATCCCTACAGCACTGATCAGAAAGATCTGACCGCCGCCGAGGCATTGCTGCATCAGCTTCAACCGAATGTGCTGTACGTCGCCAGCGGTCGGCAGATCAATGACCTCGCCAATGGCAGCGTGTGCCTGGCCCTGACTTACAACGGTGACGCGAGCATGGCCGCCGATCAGGCGCGAAAGGCCAACAAGCCTTATGAAGTGGCCTACCGGATTCCCAAGGAGGGCACGCTGGTGTGGCAGGACAACCTGGCGATTCCCAAGGATGCGCCACACCCCGAAGCCGCCCGCCAATTCATTGAATTCATGCTGCGCCCCGAATCCGTTGCCGCGCTGACCAATACACTGTTTTTCGCCACCGCCAACACTGCCGCGACGCCGCTGGTGGATGAAGCAGTGCGTACCGACCCGGATATCTACCCGCTGGCCGACGTTCGCGACCGTTTGTACGCCGACCGCAGCATGAGCCTCAAGGACATGCGCCAGCGCACCCGTCTCTGGACCACTTTCCGTAGCCGCCAATAATAAGGAACTCACCATGGATGTCCCTGTGCAAAACGACCAGGCCATGACCCGCGACAGCCTCTACGGGACTGCCGCCGAAAGCACCTACGCCGGTATCACCAGTTTCATGCGCCGGCGCTACAGCCGCGACTTGCGCGGGGTCGATGTGGCCGTCAGCGGGGTACCGTTCGACACCGCCACCAGCAACCGCCCCGGCGCACGTTTCGGACCGCGCGGGATTCGTGCGGCGTCCACCGGGATCGCCTGGGAGCGCCACTGGCCGTGGACCTTCGACCCGTTCGATCACTTGGCGGTGATCGATTACGGCGATTGCGACTTCGACTACGGCACGCCGCAATCTGTACCGGAAAGCATCGAAGCCCATGCCGAGCACATCTTGAATGCCGGCAGCGCGATGCTCACGTTTGGTGGCGATCACTTCATCACCTATCCGCTGCTCAAGGCCCATGCGCGCAAACATGGCGCGTTGTCGCTGATCCACTTCGACGCCCACAGCGACACCTGGCCGGACGAGGAGGGCAAGCGCGTCGATCACGGCACGATGTTCTGGCACGCGGCGAAAGAAGGGCTGGTGGATCCGTCGCGCTCGGTGCAGATCGGCTTACGCACCACCAATGACGATCACATGGGTTTTCAAGTGCTGGACGCACGGCAGGTGCATCGCCAGGGTTGCGAGGCGATTGTCGAAGCGATTCGCGCGCGGGTCGGCGATAACCCGGTGTACCTGACGTTTGATATCGATTGCCTGGACCCGGCGTTCGCTCCGGGCACCGGAACCCCGGTGTGTGGCGGTTTGAGCACGGTTCAGGCGCTGGAGATTCTCGGCGGTTTGCGCGGGATCAATCTGGTGGGGATGGACGTGGTCGAAGTCGCGCCGGCGTATGACAGCGCAGACATTACCTCGCTGGCGGCGGCGACATTGGCGATGGAAATGCTGTGCCTGTATGCGGCGAAGCACAAAGTCGACAGGTAATACGCGGTTCAAAAATGTGGGAGCGGGCTTGCTCGCGAAAGCGGTGTGTCAGTAGACAAAAATGCTGACTGACACGACGCCTTCGCGAGCAAGCCCGCTCCCACAGGATCTCCACAGTCCCTGTAGGAGCGAGGCTTGCCCGCGAAGCTTTTTCAGGCCACCGGAATCTTCGGCAAATCCAGGGTCTCAACCCCGGTATACCGCGCCGCCGACCCGGCAATCATCGCGTGTGGCACACCCACTTCCACGGCGCTGGAGCCATCCAGCCGCGCCAACTGTTCATCACTTAACGCCACCTCCAATGCCCCCAACGTCGCATCCAGCTGTTCCCGAGTCCGCGAACCCAAGATCGGAATCAGCGCCGTGGTCGAACGTTTGGCTTTCTCACGCAACCAGGCAATCGCCACATGCGTCGGGGTCGATTCCAGTTCTGCAGCGACCGCCAACAAGGTATCGAGCAGGGCGGTTTCCCGGGCGCTTTTCTCGGCGTGGATCAGCATGCCGAGTTTGGCCGCGCGGTTGTTCTCGTCGTTGGTGCGGTACTTGCCGGTGAGGAAGCCACCGCCCAGCGGTGACCACAAGGTTGCGGCCAAACCAAGCGCTTCAGCCATCGGCAGCAATTCACGTTCAGCGGTGCGCTCGGCCAGGCTGTATTCGGTCTGGATCGCGGCAATTGGCGAGAAACCGCGCACTTCGGCCAGCACGTCAGCGCGAGCAATGCGCCATGCCGGGAAGTTCGACAGGCCGGCGTAGTGGATCTTGCCGGCGCGCACCAGATCATCGAAGCCGCGAAGGATTTCTTCCATCGGCGTGACGCCGTCCGTGATGTGCGCCCAGAACAGGTCGATATGATCGGTCTTGAGCCGTTTCAGACTCTCTTCCACAGAGCGGACCATGTTCTTGCGGTTGTTGCCGGTGAAGGAAATGCCCGCAACCCGATCCGTGCCCATCGTGTATTTGGTTGCGATGACCAGACGATCCCGTTCCGCCGCAATGAACTCGCTGAGCATCACTTCGGATTGACCGTTCTGATAGCCGTTGGCGGTGTCGATGAAGTTGCCACCGGCTTCCAGGTAACCGTCGAATATCCGCTTGGCTTCATCGCGCTCCGCGCCGTGGCCCCAACCGGTGCCGAAGTTGCCGGCGCCCAACGCCAGTTCCGAAACCCGCAGGCCGGTTTTGCGGCCGAAGACTTTGTAATGCATGAGATCACTCCTGAGGAAATACGCTTGGGTTAAATATAAATGTTCAACGACATGTATTTAATATGATGCGAGTAATATCCAGCGTCAAGACGCTTTTTTCAGGGAGTGACCACTGGCAGTTTCGCTCCTGCCAGTTTCTGACAGCAGCCTTTGCTAAGCTGCGAGCACTTTTCCGCACTGAGTGCCGATCGTGTCGCGAACCACCCGATTACTGACCTTGCTGCAAGTGCTGCGGGGTAAAAGCCGTCCGGCGACCGCCGCAACCCTGGCCAGCGAGCTGGAGATTTCCGAACGCACGCTGTACCGCGACATCGCCGAACTGACGGCTCTCGGCGCGCCGATTTATGGCGAGGCGGGGATTGGTTACGTGTTGCGCAGTGGTTTGTTTCTGCCGCCATTGATGCTCAACGCCGACGAAACCGAAGCTATCGTGCTCGGTTTGCGTTATGTCGATCAGCGTGGGGATGAGGTGTTGAGCAAAGCCGCAGCGGATGCGCTGGCCAAGATTGCCGCCGTGTTGGCGCCTGAGGCACTGGACGCCTTACACAACCCAACAGTCTTGCCCGGCCCACCGGGATTCGGCTTCGCGCAAAACGCCGTGCCGTTGAATGTGTTTCGCCAGGCGATCCGCAATCAGGCCAAGTTGCACATCGATTACGCCGATGCCAATCAGGTGCCGACCCAGCGCCTGATCTGGCCGCTGGCTCTGGGGTTTCTCAACGAGGTGCGGATCATCGTCGCCTGGTGTGAATTGCGCGGCGCCTACCGGACCTTTCGCACCGACCGGATTTCCGCCGCGAGTGAGCAGGGCGATCGCTATCCGGGCCGTCGCAGTGACTTGCTGCGCACCTGGCGCAAGCAGATGCAACTGGACGAAAACGGCCGATTCACTCCTGACAAGAACTGACACAGACGTGTCTTAACATGGCTCCAGAATCAAACAACAAGGAGCCTTCAGCATGTCTAATCCAGCCTCTTCACTGGCACCGGCCATCGCCGATTACATCGCCGCCGCCAATGCCCGTGACACCTCGCGGGTCGCCAGTTTTTTCGCTGAGGATGCCAATGTCTTCGATGAAGGCGAGCACCAGGTCGGCACCCAGGCCATCGCCCAATGGATGCAAGACACCGCGCAACGCTACCAGCCTCGGGTCGAAGTGCTCGACGTGCAACTGCGTACCGGCAAGGTGCTGGTGCACAACCTGATTTCCGGGACATTTCCCGGCAGTCCGCTGGAACTGCGCTACACGTTCCGCCTGAACGAACAGGGCAAGATCGCCCGGTTGGATATCTCCCTCTGACATCCGCCACTTAACCCTGTGGGAGCGGGCTTGCTCGCGAAAGCGGTGGGTCAGTCGATATTGATGTCGACTGACACGACGCCTTCGCGAGCAAGCCCGCTCCCACAGGGAAGATTTGTGGTGTTTCAAATAATCGGGCGGCTGGCATACTGCGTGGCTTCAGACTTGAAGCGCGGCCCTCATGACTTTCGATTCCCCGTTAAGCGCTTGGCAATACGCCGTTGAACAGAAGGGCTTCGTCCAGGACGAGGCCCAGGAACATGCCGTCTGGGCCCTGCAAAAGTGTCACGAAGCCTTGCACGAAGGGCATAAGTCCATTACTGGCGTTTACCTTTGGGGCCCGGTCGGTCGCGGCAAGACCTGGTTGATGGATCAGTTCTACGAAAGCCTGCGGGTGCCGGCCCGGCGCCAGCATTTCCACCACTTCATGGGTTGGGTGCATCAGCGTTCATTCCAACTGACCGGCACCGCCGACCCGCTCAAAGCCCTGGCCCAAGAGTTGGCCCAGGAAGTCCGGGTGTTGTGTTTCGATGAGTTGTTCGTCAACGACATCGGCGACGCGATCATTCTCGGCCGACTGTTCCAGGTGATGTTCGAGGAAGGCGTGGTGGTGGTCAGCACCTCCAATCAACCGCCGGATCAGCTGTATGCCGATGGCTTCAATCGTGACCGTTTTACCCCGGCCATCGAGGCGATCAAGCAGCATATGCAGGTGATCGCGGTGGATGGCGGGGAAGATCATCGCCTGCATCCCGGCACGGCGTTGCAGCGGTATTGGGTCGGGGCACTTGATCAGCCCAGCGGTTTGGCCGAAGCGTTCAAGGCCCTGACTGTTGGCCAGTCGGTGTCGAGTGATCCGATCCAGGTCGGCTATCGCAGCGTCCATGTGGTGCAGGCCAGTGCCACGGTGCTTTGGTGTCGCTACGCTGACCTGTGCGAACAACCTTTCGCCGCCATGGACTTCATGGCCCTGTGCGACACCTTCAGCGCTATCCTGATGAGTGAAGTGCCCAACCTCAGTGCGCAAAAACGCGAAGGGCGGATTGCGCGGGGCACGGAAGACGGGGCGGAACGGGTGGTGGCCGGTGACCGCGAGTTGCCGCAGTTGTCGGTGCATGACGACGGCGTGCGGCGCTTCATCGCGCTGGTGGACGAGTGCTACGACCGTAAGGTGCCGCTGTACCTCGAAGCCCAGGTGCCGATGGACGCCTTGTACACCGAGGGTTACCTGGAATTCCCGTTCCGCCGCACGCTCAGCCGTTTGCAGGAAATGCAGCTGCAACGCTTTGCCGACGTTTGAGCACCAGGAGGAGCGACGATGAATCAGCCTCTGTCTCACCATTTACTGACCATGGCCTACCAGAACGCCTGGGCCAACCATCGACTGGCCAAGGCCTGGGGCCAGTTGAGCGCGTCGGAATTGGCGGCACCGCGTGTCAGTTTTTTCCCGAGCATCTGTGCGACCCTCAACCACATCCTCACCTGTGACTGGTTCTACGTGGACGCTCTGGAGCGCGAGTTGCGCGGTGATGTGCCGCATCCCGATTGCTACGTGTTTTTCAAGGATGAACAACCGTTCACGCACGCCGATGACCTCAAGCACGAACAGGTCAGCGTGGACCGACGGCTGATCGCTTATTGCGAACAACTGCGTGATGCGGATCTCGGGCAGATGGTGACCATCGCACGGGATCCGCCGCAACACGACAGCCGTTTGCGCATGCTTTCTCATTTGTTCGAACACCAGATTCACCACCGTGGGCAGGTTCACGCCATGCTCAGTGGCACTTCAGTCAAACCGCCGCAACTGGACGAGTTTTTTTGCGCTGGGGAGGCGGGGTTGCGGGCGCAGGATTTTGCTGAGTTGGGTTGGACCGAAGAATTGGTGTGGGGCCACTAAGATCAAAAGATCGCAGGCTTCGGCGGCGCCCACAGGCGCGTAGGAGCTGCCGAAGGCTGCGATCTTTTGATCTTGTCCCGGTTGTCCCCACGTCACCTTCACGCTAATGTCCGTGGCCAATTTGATGTGTGATCGAGGGTGGAAATGGAATCCGCAGAAATACTTGTCCTTCAAGCCAGCTACACCAACCCGGTACATGCCGAGGCCATTTGCCTGGTGCTGAACAGCTACGCCGAAGACCCGATGGGCGGCGGCGAACCGCTGGACGCCGAGGTGTTGCGGCAACTGCCGGCGGAACTGGCCAAGCGTCCATATGCTTTCAGCGTGTTGGCGTTCGTCGGCGGCGAACCGGCAGGGCTGGTCAATTGCTTTGAAGGCTTTTCGACCTTCGCCTGTCGGCCACTGGTCAACGTGCACGATGTGGCGGTGGTGCCGAAGTTTCGAGGCCTGGGGCTGAGCCAGAAAATGCTGCAAAAGGTCGAAGACATCGCCCGCCAGCGCGGCGCCTGCAAGATCACCCTCGAAGTCCTGGAAGGCAATGACGTCGCCCAGGCGTCCTATGCCAAGTTCGGTTTTGCGCCCGGCATGTTCGACCCGGCCCACGGGCGCATGCTGTTCTGGATCAAGGCCCTGTAAATCCCTGGCATAAAAAAGGGCGTCCATCAGGACGCCCGAAGTGTCAGCTCTGACGGCGGAGCAGGGGCCGTCAGAGGTCCATGGGTTCAGGGTTTGTAATATTCGGTCACTTGCGCGGTTTGATCGTCCGGGACCCGCAGCTCATGGCTTTGACGTTGATCGGTCTGGCTTTGCGCCGTGTGGACCGGAAAGTTGTCCCAATGATGCTTCATCCGCTCTGCGCCGCCTTCGGCAAACGCGCTGGCGGAACCGACAAGCAGCAGGCCGGCGAATATCAGGCTGACTCGTTTCATGGTGTATCTCCCACTAAGAATGACGGGGTGCCTTTCATCCGTGATTCAAGGGCGTGGGCGCAGTATCGGCAGACCCTATTAAGTCTGAATTAAGTGTGGGAGCGAGCCTGTTGTGGCGAGGGAGCTTGCTCCCGCTCGAGTGCGCAGCGCTCGTTTTTTTTTGGGCTGCTTCGCAACCCACCGGGAGCAGGCTCCCTCGCCACACAAGCTCGCTCCCACAATGGATCTGTGGTGAACGCAACTACTGCATCCAGCTTCAATCCCTGTGGGAGCGAGCTTGCTCGCGATGGCGGCAGCACATCCAACATTAATGTTGCCTGACTCACCGCTTTCGCGAGCAAGCCCGCTCCCACAGTAGAGACTTGGTATGGCTCAGAGTTTCCAGTCCAGGCTCAACGTGACCGTGCGCGGGTCGCCCCAGAACACGCCGTTGTAGAAGCCGACGTTGTCGTAATACTTCTTGTCGAACAGGTTATCCACGTTCAGCGAGGCCGACAGGTGCTTGTCGAACGCATAACGCGACATCAACTTGACCACCGTGTAGGCCCCTTGGCGGATCTTCGCGTTTTCGGTGATCAGGTCTCCCTGATCGTCCCGACCGATCGGGCGATTGGAATTGCCCCAGATATCACTCTGCCAATTCACCGCACCACCGACGGTCAGCGCATGCCAGTCGCCGGGCAGGCGATAGGCCGTAGACAGTCGCAGCATGTTCAACGGTTCATTGGTGTTCGCGCGCTGCTTATCGCCGTTCGCCGCGTGGGTGTAGGTGTAACCGGCGGTCATGTTCCAGTCAGTCATGACTTCACCGGAGACTTCGACTTCGAAGCCCTGCACCTTCTGCCCCTTGCCCCCGGATTTATAGAACTGCTCGCCAGTCAGCGGGTCTTGCGGCACCGAGTCGTCGAGTTCGGCGACGTTATCCTGCTTGCTCCAGAACAACACCGTGGCGACGTTCAGTCGTTCGTCCAGCAAGCTGCCCTTCAGACCGAGTTCATAGTTGCTGCCGACCACCGGCTCCAGGTATTTGCGGTTGGCGTCACGGTTGTCCTGAGGCTTGAAGATGTCGGTGTAGCTGACGTAGACGGTGTACTCGGGCGTTAGGTCGTAGAGCAACCCGGCGTACGGCGTCCAGATATCGCTTTGTTGCTGGGCAGTGATTTCGACGCCGGTCAGTTGCAGGTTTTTATCGTAGCTGTAGTTCTTGTTCGAGGTTTTCCAACTGCCATATCGGCTGCCGAGTACCGCGTGAACGCGGTCGGTCAGGCTCAGGCGCGTGGCCAGGTAGCCAGCCTTTTGCCGAGTGCTGTCCGATGCGCCGGTGAGGCCAGTGACGGTGTCGGGAAATTTGGCGATGCCACCCATGTATTTCCAGTCGGGGATGTTGCCATAGCCCGCAGGCACGGCGCCGCCCACGGTGTGCGGTGATTCTGAACTGCGCTCCGCTTCGCCATAACCGAACATCAATTCGTGTTCCCTCCCGAACAGCGCATAAGGACCGGCCACATTGATGTCATAGGTGTCCATTTTCTGCGTGCCGAGCATGTGGCTGCTGTAAGCACTCATGCCGCTGCGATCGTCATTCGGGAAGCCACCGCCGCCGTAGTAGACCTTGCCGTCGGTATCGCTGTCGCGGTGGGTGTAGGCCGCTTTCAGGTGCCAGCCGCCGCCCAGTTGTTGGTCGAGGTTGGCGAAAGCGGTCTTGTCCTTGAGCGGCCAGGAACTCCACGACGTCGCCATGTGGGTCGAACGCCCTAGGTTGGCCTTGCCACCGGACGAGTTCCAATACGGCACCGTGCCCCAGGACGTGCCTTGGACCTGTTTATCCTGATAGTCGTAACCCACCGCCAGCAGCGTGTCGTCGGTGAGATCGGCTTCCAGCACGCCGTAACCGACTTCCCGTTGCATCTGGTAATGATCGCGGAACGACTGACTGTCGCGATAGGCCAGCACGCTGCGCCCGCGCAAACGCCCGTCGAACGCCAACGGGCCGCCGACGTCCACGTAGCTGTAGTAATCGTCATAACTGCCGCCGCTGACCCCGGTCTGGGCCTGCCATTGCGCGGTCGGCCGCTTGCGCACCATGTTGATGGTGGCCGACGGGTCGCCCGCGCCGGTGGTCAACCCGGTGGCGCCGCGAACCACTTCGATGCGGTCGTAGATGATGGTGTCGGAATCGGACTTCATGCGCCCGAAGGTGTTGAGCATGCCATCGATCTGGAAGTTGTTGATCTCATAGCCACGGGACGAATAGCTGACGCGGTCCGAGTCGTTGTGCTGGACCACCACGCCAGTGGTCTGGCTCATGGCTTCGGAGAGGGTGCCGAGCTTGAAGTCGTCCATTTGCTGGCGAGTGACCACGGACACCGATTGTGGCGTTTCCTTGATCGACAGGTTCAGCCGCGTGGCGGTGCTCATGGCGCCGGTGGTGTAGGACTCGGTATTTTCGGTGGTGCTGCCCAAGCCTTCGGCGGTGACGCTGGTGCTGGCGAGCTCCAGGGCACTGGTGGCCGGATCCTTGTCGGGATCGGTTTCGGCCAGCAAATCCGGGCTCAAGGCTGCACTGCACAGCCCAAGGGTCAAGGTCATGGAACGGGTGATAGGCGCGAACATCGCAGCCGACTCCTTGTCTTCGAGGGAAAAATTCCGTTTGCTCAAAGACGAAGGGGAGCGGGGGGATTTAGCGTTAAACGAGAATAATTGTCATCTCTGGATATTCAACGCGCAAAAAAATGTGGGAGCGGGCTTGCTCGCGAAAGCGGTGGGTCAGTCAATATTGATATCGACTGATACGACGCCTTCGCGAGCAAGCCCGCTCCCACATGGGGTATTGCGGTGTTACTGCTTGACGACCGATGGCACTTCCGTCACGGCGGCTTTGGGTTTCATCAGGCTGAAGTCGATCAGCGGACGCTGCTGACGCTCGTACGGGTTGCCGATCATCAACGGTCGCGGCTTGAAGCTGTCGCTGACCAGGCTCTTGCTGTGGTCCAGTTCATCGAAACTCAGGCCCGCCATGTCGGCCCAGGTGTGGATCAACTGCGAGCTGCTGTAAGGGCGGCTCAGGTCGGCGGCAAAATTCCAGTCGTGGGTGTCACGCCATTTCGGCGAGGCCCAGGCCATGAACGGAATGGTGTACATCGGCGCCGTCGGTTTGTTTTCGTTACGCCCCAAGGTGTTGTGGCCCGGGGAGTCGAAGACGTCTTCGCCGTGGTCGGAGAGGTACATCAGGAAGCCGTTTGGATCGACCTTGGCGTAGTCCTTGATCAGGCTCGACACCACGAAGTCGTTGTACAGCACCGCGTTGTCATAGCTGTTGTAGGTCGGCACTTCGGCGTCTTTTACGCCGGCCGGAACCCCGGTGCGGTCCTTGAACTTGTCGAAGGTCGGCGGGTAACGGTACTGGTAGCTCATGTGCGTACCGAGCAGATGCACGACGATCAACTTGTGCGCCGCCGGATCACTCAGGGCCTTGTTGAACGGCTCGATCACGTCGCCATCGTACTGGGCGGCGTTCTGGTTGCGGTTGTTGTTCAGGTACACCTGCTCGTCAGCCTGTTCGGAGAACGTGGTGAGCATGGTGTTGCGCTTGGTCATGGTCTGCTGGTTGGTGATCCAGAAGGTCTTGTAACCGGCCTGTTTCATCATGCTGACCAGCGACGGGGTCGTCAGGTACAGGTCCGGGTTCTCTTCGTCGGCGAAGGTCAGCACCTGTTGCAACGCCTCGATGGTGTAGGGGCGCGGGGTGATGACGTTATTGAAGATCGCCAGTTGATCCTTGAGCTTGTCCAGTTCCGGCGTGGTCTCGCGGTTGTAGCCGTAAAGGCTCATGCGCTGACGGTTGGTGGACTCGCCGATCACCAGCACCAGGGTCGACGGTTGGTCGGCCATGGTGTTCTTGAGGTTTTTCAGCGGCGCGATCTTGCTCGCACTGTCGAGCATGTCTTGCATGCCGGCCAGGGTGTCGAGGTAACGGTGATACGCCACGGCCATTTGCCACGGCACGGCCGGCTCGATACGGGTTTCGAACTTCTCGAAACCGCCGGCAAAGCTGCCGGTGCGGGCGGTTTGCTTGATCAGCGGATAACCGACCACCGCCACCAGGATCGCCGTCGCAGCGACCAGCGCTCGTCCGCGCGGCATATACACCGGGCGCAGGCGGGTCCACAGGAAGTAAGCGAACGCGGTGTGAGCGAGGAACGCCGCCACCATCCACCAGGCAAAGTACTGGGTCATGTACTCGCCGGCTTCAGAGATGTTCGACTCGAACATGATGAAGATTACGCTCTGGGAAAACTCCTGCTGATAGATGAAGAAGTAGCCCAGGCTGGCCATCGAACAGGCCCACAGCACGACGCCGATCAGCGCGGCCATCAGGCGGGTGCGCTTGGGGAACAGCAGCATCGGCGCCAGCCAGATGGCACTCATCACAAACGCCTGGCGAAACCCGCTGAAACCGGAGGTGCCGGTCAATTGGATCAGCAGCTGGGTAATGCCGGAGAAGTACCAGAAGAATACAAATAGCCAGATGAACCCGGCCCAATCGAAACCTGTCGCAGACGTTTTGCTGCGTTTGAGCAATGCCATTAAGTACGTACTCCCACCGGCGTCATGGAGTCACCGGCGTCATCAAACGAACCCACGAGAAACCGCTGCCCGAGAACCGAACAGCCACAAGGATCGGGAGTATCGCTACACGAGTGTGAAAACTTTGTGAGTTTCGTTCAGGAACGCGACAGGAAGTGCAGGCTTGGATGGCATTTCATGTGGGAGCGGGCTTGCTCGCGAATGCGTCCGGTCAGTCAGCATTTGTGTGGCTGACACACCGCTTTCGCGAGCAAGCCCGCTCCCACAGGGGATGGCGGGGGTGCTAAGGGGGAATCAGGCGCTAAGCGAAGGCATCGGTTGCCCGGAGAGTTGAGCCTGTTGCTGCAGCAATTGCCTGAGCTGGGCCACCTGGGTCTTCAAGGTGTCACGCTCATCTTTCAATTGGCGCAGTTCATCACGACGAATCGTGACGTAGAGAGTTTGTGGGGGACGTGCGGTAACGATTGTGTCCATTGCTCACCTCGCAAATGGCCTGCATCAACTGTGGTTGTGCCGTTCTTGCGAGCGACATAAACACTATCGGCACCGATTTTGATTTCTTTTGCCCATGATGGGAACTTTTTTATTTTTCATGGTCGGTGTGTCTTCAACACGATTCCCGACGTTATCAGTGTGAATCGGGCACAATGCCCGGAAACTTCATCCCGGCGCTCTGGACTAACCCACATTAGTCGCGTTGGGCTATAACCTTTGACACACATTATTTGCAGTAAGGAGCATCAGCACATGCAACTCGGGATTATTGGACTGGGCCGCATGGGCGGTAATATTGCGCGGCGCCTGATGCTCAACGGGCATACCACCGTTGTTTACGACCGCAATACCGCCTTCGTCGAGAACCTGGCCAAAGAAGGCTCCACCGGCGTTGCCGACCTGCCGGCGCTGGTCGCAGGCCTGGCCAAACCGCGTGCCATCTGGGTCATGCTGCCGGCTGGCGCACCGACCGAAGACACCATCGACACCCTGAGCAACCTGCTCGAAGCCGGCGATACCATCATCGACGGCGGCAACACCTTTTATAAAGATGACATCCGCCGGGCCAAGACCCTGTCGGAAAAAGGCCTGCACTACATCGACGTCGGCACCTCCGGCGGCGTCTGGGGCCTGGAACGCGGTTACTGCATGATGATCGGCGGCGACGCCGAGACCGTGAAGCGCCTTGATCCGCTGTTTGAAAGCCTGGCCCCGGGCCTGGGCGACATCCCGCGCACCAAGGACCGCAAGTCCGACGACGATCGCGCCGAACGTGGCTACATCCACGCCGGCCCTGCAGGCTCTGGCCATTTCGTGAAGATGATCCACAACGGCATCGAGTACGGGATGATGCAGGCCTTCGCCGAAGGTTTTGACATCCTCAAGACCAAATCCAGCGAAAACCTGCCGGAAGACCAGCGTTTTGACCTGAACGTCGCTGACATTGCTGAAGTCTGGCGTCGTGGCAGCGTGGTGTCGTCGTGGTTGCTGGACCTGACCGCCGACGCCCTGGCCAGCGACCCGAAACTCGACGGTTACTCAGGTTCCGTGGCTGACAGCGGTGAAGGTCGCTGGACCATCGAAGCCGCCATGGAACAATCGGTGCCTGTGCCAGTGCTGTCGAACTCGCTGTTCTCGCGCTACCGTTCCCGCGGCCAAGGCACCTTTGGCGACAAAATTCTCTCGGCCCAGCGCTTCGGCTTCGGCGGCCATGTGGAGACATCGAAAAAATGAGTAATACGATCCGCAGGAAATCCAAGGCAGAACCCGCACCACCGACCACGCTGTTCCTGTTCGGTGCCCATGGTGATCTGGTCAAGCGTCTGTTGATGCCGGCCCTGTACAACCTCAGTCGCGACGGCCTGCTTGGCGATGGACTGCGGATCATCGGCGTTGACCACAACGCCATCAGCGATGAAGCCTTCGCGCAAAAGCTCGAAGACTTCATTCGCACCGAAGCGGCCGCCAAGATCGGCAAGGGCGATACAGCCCTTGATCCGGACTTGTGGGCCAAATTGGCCAAAGGCATCAGCTACGTCCAGGGCGATTTCCTGGACGACAGCACCTATCAAGCCCTGGCGGCAAAAATCGCCGACAGCGGCACTGGCAATGCGGTGTTCTACCTGGCCACCGCGCCACGTTTCTTCAGTGAAGTGGTGCGCCGACTCGGCAGCGCCGGTTTGCTCGAAGAAACCCCGGACGCTTTCAGAAGGGTGGTGATCGAAAAACCGTTCGGCTCCGACCTGCAAACCGCCGAAGCCTTGAACGCTTGCCTGCTCAAGGTCATGTCGGAAAAGCAGATCTACCGGATCGATCACTATCTGGGCAAGGAAACCGTGCAGAACATTCTGGTCAGCCGGTTCTCCAACAGCCTGTTCGAAGCATTCTGGAACAACCATTACATCGACCACGTGCAGATCACCGCCGCCGAAACCGTTGGCGTGGAAACCCGTGGCAGTTTTTACGAACACACCGGCGCCTTGCGGGACATGGTGCCCAATCACCTGTTCCAGTTGCTGGCGATGGTGGCCATGGAACCGCCGGCCGCGTTTGGCGCCGATGCGGTACGTGGCGAAAAAGCCAAAGTGGTCGGCGCGATCCGCCCATGGTCGGTTGAAGATGCGCGGGCCAACTCGGTGCGCGGCCAGTACGCCGCTGGCGAAGTCGATGGCAAGCCATTGGCCGGTTATCGTCAGGAAGGCAACGTGGCGCCGGACAGCAACACCGAAACCTACGTCGCGCTAAAAGTCATGATCGACAACTGGCGCTGGGTCGGCGTGCCGTTCTACCTGCGCACCGGCAAGCGCATGAGCGTGCGCGACACCGAGATCGTCATCTGCTTCAAACCGGCGCCGTACGCGCAGTTCCGTGACACCGAAGTCGATGAGTTGCAGCCGACCTATCTGCGAATCCAGATCCAGCCCAACGAGGGCATGTGGTTTGACCTGCTGGCCAAGCGGCCAGGGCCGGCGCTGAAGATGGCCAACATCGAGCTGGGGTTCGCCTACAAGGACTTCTTCGAGATGCAGCCGTCCACCGGCTACGAAACCCTGATCTACGATTGCCTGACCGGCGACCAGACGCTGTTCCAGCGCGCTGACAACATCGAGAACGGCTGGCGCGCCGTGCAGCCGTTCCTCGACGCCTGGCAGCAGGACGCGAGCGTTGAGAGCTACGCGGCAGGTGAAAACGGCCCACAAGCCGCCGAAGACCTGCTGACCCGTGACGGTCGCGTCTGGCACAGCCTCGGATGAGTGATGTACTGAAACAACCCATCCGTTTTTTGCTCAGTGACATGGACGGCACCTTGCTGCTGCCCGATCACAGCCTGAGCCAACGCACCATCGACGCGGTTCGCGCATTGCGTGAGGCCGGCGTGCTGTTCAGCCTGGCTACCGGCCGGCCGCCGAAAGCCATGTTGCAGCAGATCGAAGCCCTGGGCGTCGATCTGCCAACCGCTGCGTTCAACGGCGGCACCATCGTCAACCCGGACGGCAGTTTGCTGGTCGCGCATTATTTGCCGGCCACCGCTGCGCTGACCGCACTGGCGCTGTTCGCTGATCGGCCGGACATCGAAATCTGGGTGTTCAGTGGTGGCGACTGGCTGCTCAAAGATCCTAACGGCCCGATGGTGCCTCGTGAACAGCACGGTCTGGGTTATCCGCCGGTGGTGGTCGAGAGTTTTGAGCCGTACCTGGAGCGCATCGACAAGATCGTCGCCACCAGCAACAACACTGACCTGTTGATCGAACTGGAAGCGCTGTTGCTGCCCAAGGTCGAAGGCCAGGCCCAGGTGTCCCGCTCACAGCCGATTTACCTGGACGTGACCGCGATGCAAGCCAACAAGGGCGCGGCGCTGGCGACACTGGCCGAGTTTCTCGGCGTGCCGCTGGAGCAAACCGCCGCACTGGGCGACGGCGGCAATGACCCGGCGATGTTCCATCGTGCCGGGTTGTCGATTGCCATGGGACAGGCGGAAGAAGCGGTGAAGCGCCAGGCCGATGTGGTCACCGGCGCCAACACCGAAGACGGCGCGGCGCAGGCGATTGAGAAGTACATCCTCCCCCAATAACACCCCATTCCCCCTGTGGGAGCGGGCTTGCTCGCGAAAGCGGTATGTCATTCAACATCAATGTTGTCTGACACGGCCTCTTCGCGAGCAAGCCCGCTCCCACATTGGGCCGGTGTTTACAGCCAATAACTCACCGCATACCACCCCAAAACCCCCATCACCACCGTATATGGCAACGCCATCCACACCATCCGCCCATACGACAGGCGAATCAGCGGTGCAATCGCTGAGGTCAGCAAAAACAGAAACGCTGCCTGACCATTCGGTGTCGCCACACTCGGTAAATTGGTCCCGGTATTGATCGCAATCGCCAACGTCTCGAAATGCTCGCGGCTCATATGCCCGGCGATGAACGCCTGTTTCACTTCGGTGATGTAAATCGTCGCCACAAACACGTTGTCGCTGATCGCCGATAACAAGCCATTCGCAATAAACAGCATGCCGGGCTGTTGCTCCGGCGGCAGCGCCAGCACCCACTGGATCAGCGGCGTGAACAGTTGCTGGTCGTGAATCACCGCCACCACGGCGAAAAACACCACCAGCAGCGCGGTGAACGGCATCGCGTCTTTAAACGCGTTGCCAATACGATGTTCGTCAGTGATGCCGGTAAACGCGGTGATCAACACGATCACCATCAAGCCAATCAACCCGACTTCTGCAATGTGAAACGCCAGCCCGGCAATCAGGATCAACGCCGCCACGCCCTGGACCAGCAACGCCGCACGTTGGCGCGCGGTGCGTTCGGCATTGTCTTCGGCGGCATAGTTGGCCAGCACGGCGCGCACATTGTCCGGCAGCAGCGTGCCGTATCCGAACCAGCGCAGCTTTTCCAGCAGCACGCAGGTCACCAGGCCGGCGGCCAGTACCGGCAATGAAACCGGGGCGATCTTCAGGAAAAACTCAGCGAAATGCCAGCCCATCTCATGGCCGATTAGCAGGTTCTGCGGCTCGCCAACCAGCGTGCACACACCGCCGAGAGCCGTGCCCACGGCGCCATGCATCAGCAGGCTGCGCAGAAAGGCGCGGAATTGTTCGAGGTCTTCATGGTGCAGGGTCGGCAGGTGCTGATCGTCGCTGAATTCGCTGTCCTGACGTGGATCGTTGCCCGAGGCGACGCGGTGATACACCGAGTAAAACCCCACTGCCGCGCTGATGATCACCGCCGTGACGGTCAAGGCGTCTAGAAACGCCGACAGAAACGCTGACAGAAAACAGAACATCAACGCCAACAACGCCTTGGAACGCACCCCGAGCAACAGGCGCGAGAACAGAAACAGCAACAGGTCTTTCATGAAGTAGATGCCTGCCACCATAAACATCAGCAGCAGGATCACCGGGAAGTTGTGCACCAGTTCGTCGTACAGCGCCTGGGGCGTGGTCATCTTCAGCAGCAGCGCTTCGATCAGCAACAGGCCGCCGGGCATCAGCGGATAACACTTGAGCGCCATGGCCAGGGTGAAAATAAACTCCAGGACCAGCAACCAACCCGCCGCCACCGGCCCTACGGTCCACAGCACCAGCGCGTTAAGGATCAGGAAGCCGACAATGCTCGCCTTGTACCAGCGGGGCGAGTGCCCGAGAAAATTATGCGCGAACGCCTGGGCCATTGAACCGGACATCGGCTACTCCTTGTATTAAGAAGCGCGCAACTTGCCGGAAGCGTCGGTGAAGATCAACCCGTATCAGCTCAGGTAACGCGCAACCACCGCGCGATAGTTACCGTCCAGCGAGTAACCGCCAACGACAATTCGACCGTTGTCCTGCACGGCCAGGGAAGTCGCGGTGTTCAGGCTGCGGCCCAGACGGGTACGAACCCAGCCGAGGCCATTGGCAAAGCTGCGATCCAGCGTACCTTGGGGCAGATAGCGGGCGAGGATGAAATCGGCTTCGACCCCGCCGATCGTGGCACCGACCGCCAGTACGCTGCCATCCGCCTGAACCTGGGCGGCGGTCCATTGGCTGCCGCTGTGGCCGATTTCCAGGTGTTGCGGTTGACCGCCGTTGCAATGCGTGTCCGGGCGACCGTTGCTGTGCAGTTTCAGCGACAGGCAATGCATCGGGTCGCGACTGCTGCCCAAACAGTGCAAGTCGCCATTGTCCTGCTGGACGATCTGGCTGACCTGAGCGCCGCGCCCCTGTGCCTTGAAGGTCATGAAGCCATCCACGGCGAAGCTGTCGTCCAGTCGGCCATCGGCGTTATAGCGCGCCAGCAAACCTTCGGCAGGGAAATTGATCGAGCCACCTGCCAGGATTCGCCCGTCCTGTTGCAGCATCAGGCTGGCAAGCCAGGTGTTCATCATCAAATGCCTGACAACCACGAACCCACGACCGTTGAAATCGCTGTCCAGGCTGCCGTCGATATTCAGGCGGATCAGCAGGCCGACGTGATCGGCAAGTTCGAAATGATGATTGGCTACCAACAGAATTCGACCGTCCGGTTGCACGGCGATATCGCAGGCCTCGGCGCCCGGTACGCCCGGTGGCAGCCAGTCGTCGCGCAAGCCCTGGGACAGATTGCCAGGCAGGCGCACAACCTGGCGGCCATTGTCGCCAAAGCGTCGAACCGGCTGACCGTGGGAATCGAATAACGCCAGGGCGGGCAGGGTGCGGTGAGCGTCTTCGTATTGCAGGCCAGCCAGCAGAATAGAGCCGCAGGGCAAGACATGCACCTTGCTGCCCATGGCTTCGAAGCCGAGGGCGAATTGGCCGATCAGGCTGCCCTGGTTGCCAAAACCCAGGTCCGCCGAGCCATCCTCCAGCAGGCGGGCCAGGCCAAAGAGGCTGCCGGCATGGGTGCCGACCTTGGCCGCGACCAGCAAACGGCCTTGCGGGTCGATGGCGACACCGTTGGCCATGCTTGAGGAACTGCCGGCGAAATAGACTTGGGTCTTGCCGGCGGCGGCAAATTCCGGATCGAGGTGCCCGGCTGAATTTACCGTGGCGGGGCAGGCGAAAGCGGTCTGGTTTGACATGCACGCATCTCCTTGCCAGTCGACCTCATTCCGGTAACCGGGAGGGTGACTGTGCATGCGAAACATTCAATCCCTGAATGCCTGGATGCACAACTGTCATAACTAACAGGCGGAGGGTCGCTTTGTGCCAGAACAGTGTCTTTTGGAACCACTGAAGAGGGTGCCAACAATCGAGCCTTTATAAAGCAAAAGATCGCCGCTTTCGGCAGTGCCTACATTGGAATACGCGTTTCCTTGTAGGCGCTGCCGAAGGCGGCGATCTTTTGATCTTTAATTAATGAGGCATGGACCACGATTGCAACGTGTAGCCATCTTCGCTGAGTGCAGCGCGCGCCTGTTCCAGCAGATGCTCAAGTTGCACCGGATCGGAGTAAGCGCTGCTTGGGATCTGCGCGCGGCCAATGCGGGTATTGGTGCGGTCGATCACGCTCAGGCAGAGTTCGCCGTTGCCGTCTTGTGGCGCCCAGGCCACGCATTGAAATGGCTTGAACGCGCGGTCGGCAATCAAAAGAGCTTCGTTGATACGGAGCGGGGCGGTCATGGGATCTTCTCTCTATATGCCCAATCAAGTGATGTGCCGTCGGTTGGGCTTACCGTTCGGCTGGTTACTTGTACTGATGCCCTCAATGGGGGGTTGGGTCACACAGAATCCAAAGAAAATTCAACTTTCTTTCATATACTCAATATTCAAGCAGTTTTTGAAAGCTGGCTGAAAGGTTCAGTCGTTAGGTAACTAACAAACTTCCTTCTTATAACTAATTAGTTAAGACTCCTATAATCAAACGATACAAGGTGCCGTCAAATTCTTGCTAATGTTACAGCCAGGTCCGCCAAATGACTGTTTTTAATAATATTTCCTTAAATTTGGCGCCAAGGAACAGTCATGATCGAAGCGCCTGCCTTACGACGTCTGTTAGTGGTTGATCCTTGCGACGATTGCCATCGTCTTTTGCCGGGATTGCGCTCTGTAGGATGGGACGTTGACAGCTGCACGCTGGAAAACGCCGCCGATCGGACCTGCGATGTCGGCCTCTTGCGGTTGCAGCCGTTCCACCTGGAACGGCCCGAAGCCGTCAAGGAATTGATCAGCCGCAGCGGCACCGAATGGATTGCCGTGCTTAACCAGGAAGTCCTGCGACTGCAAAACGTCGGGGATTTTGTATGCGAATGGTTTTTTGACTTCCATACCTTGCCGTTCGACGTCTCCCGGGTCCAGGTGACGCTGGGGCGCGCATTCGGCATGGCGCGGCTGCGCGGGCAGGGCACGATTCACATCGATCAGCCAGAACACGAGTTGCTGGGTGACAGCAAACCGATCCGTGAGCTGCGCAAGTTATTGAGCAAACTGGCGCCCACCGAGTCGCCAGTATTGATCCGCGGCGAAAGCGGCACCGGTAAAGAATTGGTCGCCCGCACCCTGCACCGGCAATCCCAACGCCACAACAAGCCGTTCGTGGCGATCAACTGCGGTGCGATTCCCGAACACCTGATCCAGTCCGAACTGTTTGGCCACGAGAAAGGCGCCTTTACCGGCGCGCATCAACGCAAGATCGGGCGGATCGAAGCCGCGAACGGCGGCACGCTGTTTCTTGATGAAATCGGCGATCTGCCGTTGGAACTGCAAGCCAATCTGCTGCGCTTCCTGCAGGAAAAACACATCGAGCATGTCGGCGGCAGTACGCCGATTCCGGTGGATGTGCGGGTATTGGCGGCGACTCACGTCGACCTGGAGGCGGCCATCGAGAAGAAACGTTTTCGCGAAGATTTGTACTATCGCCTCAACGTGCTGCAAGTGGTCACCGCGCCGCTACGTGAACGCCACGGCGACCTGTCGATGCTGGCCAACCATTTTTCCCATTTCTATAGCCATGAAACCGGTCGCCGCCCGCGCAGCTTCAGCGAAGACGCGTTGATCGCCATGGGCAAGCATGACTGGCCGGGCAATGTTCGTGAGTTGGCCAATCGGGTACGTCGCGGGCTGGTATTGGCCGAAGGACGCCAGATCGAAGCGCGAGACCTGGGGCTGATCAGCCAACAGACGATTGCCGCGCCGATGGGCACGCTGGAAGACTACAAGACCCGCGCCGAGCGCCAGGCTTTGTGCGATGTGCTTAACCGTCACAGCGATAATTTGAGTATTGCTGCCAAGGTGTTGGGGATCTCCAGGCCTACCTTTTACCGGTTGTTGCACAAGCATCAGATACGTTAGACCAAGATCAAAAGATCGCAGCCTCGTTTCACTCGACAGCTCCTACGGGTCTACGCGGATCCGTGTAGGGGCTGTGTAGGAGCTGTGTAGGAGCTGTGTAGGAGCTGTCGAGTGAAACGAGGCTGCGATCTTTTTGACATAGACCCATCCACAAAAAAGCCCCGCTGCGATCGAGTCGCAGCGGGGCTTTGCTTGTTATGGATCAGAAGTAGTAAGGGAATTTCAGGCTAAAGGAAAAGTCTGGCGAGTCCTCGGTCAGGCCAATGGCCAAGTTGGGTACGATCGTCAGGTTATCCGTAGCCGCCAGGGTCATGCCGATGTTGAAGTTGGCCGCGTTGTAATCGCTGTTGGAAATCGATTGCCACTCGCCACCGTCCGGCTTGATCTTGCTCTTGCGGGCGAACTGATCGGTGAACGAAAACGACATACTCATCTTCTCGTTCAAGGCGAACGCAATGCCAGCGCCGACCTGCCAGGAATCACCCAGTTTCACATCGCCTTTCACCTTTGAGCCGACCTGAGGACTGATATCGCTGAAAGAGTCCTGAATGTTGTAGGTGTAGGCCAAGGTGCCGAACAGCACGGCCGGGTCGAAGGTCTTGACCAGCGAGATCCCCGGGGTGATCGACCAGACACCGTTGCCGGTAGGCAAGTCCTCGGGGACCGAGAGGTTATCGTTGGTCGGGTCACTGACCAGCTTGATGCCGTAAGGGTCCTTGCCGGTGGGGGCCTTGACGCGCAGTGTCGCGACCGCGTCGGGCCAGTTGGCCGACTCATCCAGAAACTTGTAAGCCACGCCAACGTTCACGTCGCCGATGGTCGGGTCCCGGGTGACGGTTGCGTCCGACGTCACCGGGCCTGCGCCACCAGCGCCACCGGAGGAATACGTCGATTCGCGATAAACAATCGGGACGTTGATGTCGAACTGCCAGCGCTGTGCCACGTTGTAGCGGGCGGTCAGGTCCAGGGTCCAGTTGTCGGCCTTGATGCGGTCGAGGTTGATGTTGCCGAGAAAGATCGAATCCAGTGCCAGGAAGCCGTTGAGCGTTAACGCGCGGGTATCGTAGTGCGTGTAGGTCACGCCGGTTTCGAGGCTGAACTTGCCGCCACCGAAGAAACCGCTCGCTTCGTCATACAGGTTGGAAACGCTTTGTGCTGGCTCCGAATCATCCTTGAGCGATTGGCCGTACGAACTGCCTGAGGCGCCGGGCGCGCCGGCGGCCACCGTCTGGCCACCCTTGGCCGGCTGGGCAGGGGATTTGGTCAGGCGTTTGGGAGCCGGTGTCGCAGGTGCTTCTTCGACTTGGCGAACGCGCTGCTCAAGTACCATCAGCGCGTTCTGTTGTGCTTCGTAACGCTGTTTCAACTCCGTGAGTTCTTGTTTTAGTGCTTCGACCTGAGGGTCCGGTGCTGCGTATAGCAGTGTCGCCGGGGTCAGGCTACTCAAACAGACGATAGCTCTGAACGTTAACGATCGGTGCATGGGTTAGCCGTCCCTTCTGATTAGATCCGATGAGACTGAGCGTAGATCAGAATCCGATTGTGCGAAGACCTTTGAGCTGATCCAGATTGCCGCTCACAGATCCGGCTGTCGGCACGTTGTCACGTAGCACGACATTCAAGGAAGTGAGGTTGCGCACCTGGTTGCTACTGCCAAGCAAAGTCGTGTTCTGCATCAGTCCACCCTGGGCCAGGCGTTGCACGGTACTGCCCTGGTTGTTGTTGGCGACGATGTTGAGTTGCACTCCTCCTGTATTGGTTGAGGAAACGCTCAGCGAGCCGGCATCATTGTTGCCAACCAGCGTCGAGCCTGGGGTCAATGCCTGGCCCTGCGGTTGGCTTACTGGGGGCTGATCGACCTGACTGGCTTTTGCGACGTTGATATCAACGTTGTTGTAGGCGGTGTTTTTGTCGCCGGCAGCCCGCACGACTTGAGTGACACCTTCGGTGCTGTTGAGGCCGTTGCCGCCAGAAACGATACCGGTCCCGGTATTGGTCCCGGTATTGGTATTGGTATTGGTGTTGGTGCTTGTGTTGGCTACGGAGGGTTGCGAGCTCGTTGAGGTACTAGGTTTTTCGTCGATCATCGACACATAGAACTGCGGCTTGATGGTGTTTTGCTGAACTTGCATCGCGGTGGTCGCCCCGATCAATGCGCCGTTGGCATTCTGCCAAGTGGTGGTCATGACAACGCCGAAACTGACGATCCGTCCAGGCATGACATATCGGCCTCGCAGGGTCGCCAATTCCTGATCTTTCAATTCAATGGGTTTGAATATCTCTGCTTGGGTTGGCAGGCTGGCGGCCAGGCAAACCACAGCCAGCCAGGTTGAAGTTTTCATTGGATGCTCCCGGAGCTTCGTGCTCCCTTGTTATTAGAAGAAGTCGCTTTGGATGAATCCGAAATCCATCAACTCTGCGTCTTGCACCGGGTTGAAATTGTTGATGCGGTTCTTGGCAGTCAGAGGCATGGGTGGGTCGAGCAACGCATTGTTTTTGTCGTAGCCCTGGCCGATGACCGCAAAGATGATGCCGTTCCAGCCTTTGACAAAGTCGTCGACGCTGAAACGTTTATGACCGAGTACCGGATCTCCGATATAGACCCAGCCCTTATGAACTCTTTGCAGGACTACAAAATGTTTGTAGCCACGGATATCCATGAGTACTACGACCGGAATTTTGATTTCACTTAACGTTTCCGTCGCTACACGGTAGCCACGGGCCCGCATGCCGATACTTTCCACGTAGTGCTTCATGTCGAGCATGGAGAAGCCCTGGACGCGGACAAGATTTTGATCCGAGTGGGCCAGCATGCCTTCAATGATCTGATTTTCAGTCACGTCCAGCCAATAGGCCTGGCGCAATACGGTCGCCAGGGCAGCTGCGCCGCAACTGAAGTCGGTTTTCTGTTGAACCAGGTCCTCAAATTTACGTTCGCGTACGCTCTGGATCGGCTTGTACACCACCGCGCCGCCCGGCAGGACGGAAAGCGGCATGCGTGCAGCCTCGCTCACACTGGCCACGCAAAGCAAAAATGCCAAGGCAATCATGCGCATGGTGGGACGCCTTTTGGTTGTTGCTGAAAAAGGCCCCCGTGAGGGGGCCCCAAAGACAGCCATTAGAACGAGTTGTTGGAAATGGCCAGCGAGTTGCTTTGTTGGTTGCCCACACCAGCAGCCACGTTGACACCCAGGTTGCCGCTGCCACCATTCACCGAACCGCTAAGGGTTGCAGTGTTGGTTACAGGGTTGGCCCAGCCAGTTGGAGTCAGCACTTGATAGGAATAGGTGTTGCTCAGATCAAATGAACTGCTCTCAGCGTAGGCTTTCGCCTTGTCATACGAAGACTCGTGGGACTTGCTGCCGGATTTTTCGAACGACGAATCGAACGATTTATCGAACGACGAACTGCCCGATTTGTTGTGCGATTTATCGACCGATACGTCGAGCGTTGCATCAAGCGATGCAGTCAGAGAAGCGTCCGATGACGAACTGGAGCTGCCAGAATTGTGACGGCCATAGTCCCAGGATGCGTTTCTCGAAGCCTCGGCAGAAGCATCCAGCGTAGCGTTCAACGAAGCATTCAGATTAGAGCTAGAAGAACTGCTCTTCTCGAAGCTTTTTGAACCACTGGCATCGAAGCTTTTTGAACCGCTCACGTCAAAGCTCGAAGAAGAGCTTTTACTGCCGGACGCTGCGCTCGCCTTGGCGTAGTTGGCACTGCCGCTCGCCGAGTTAGTAAACGTCAGCGTATCCACACGGTAGGTACGATCGGCGTCGTTATTCACGGTCAAGCCAGGACCACTTTGACTGGCAGAGGCAGTAGCTGTTGCGTTACCCAGTGGAGCATTGGTGTTAGCAATGGCCATGGTGTTTTTCTGTTGGTTAAGGTCGCCGCCAGCAACGTTGACACCCATGTTACCGCTGCCGCCATTAGCCGATCCGCTCATCGTGGCAGAAGCAGTGCTGCCATAGTTGTTGACGCGGTTATTGCTGCTGGTTTGGGTGACGGAAGCAGTGGCGCTGGCAGTGCCGAACACGAACGCGTTGTCAGGAGCGGCAGCGGCGGCGTTGGCAATGGCAGCTGCGTTGTCTTGTTGGTTGCCGTCGCCGGCTGCCACGTTGACACCGACGTTGCCGCTGGTGCCGGTAGCAGAGTTGTTCATCTCGGCTTCGTTAACCGTACCGTTATTGCTGATACGGTTGTTGGTGCTGCTTTGGGTATCCCACGCATTCGCCGTGGCGTAGACAGGGATTCTGGTTGGAGGAGGAGTGTGTTCACCACCGTTGTTGTTATGACCATTGTGGTGGCCGTTATGGTGGTCGTCACTTTGTCCAGCTTGTACAGCAACAGCCATGACCGCAGCAATTGCGAAAACCAGAGGCTTGATTGCCATCGAAGGTTTCATGGTGATTCTCCGTACTGATTTTAGGTTAAGTGTTGTTTTTTTTACCTGTTTTGGGTCAATCCGCGACCCGTACGCTCACGGTGTTGGCCGTTCGGTTTCCCACCCCGGCGCTCTGATTCAACTGAATGACTCCACGGCTACCGGTGAAGGCCTGATCGCTGGTAGCGACCCGGCGATAGCCTGGTGCGGAGTCAGTTGGATCGGAGTTGTTGATCAGCGCCACGTTCTGTTGAAGGAGGACGCTGTCGTCGATACTTTGCGGCTGTGTACTGATGCTTATCCGCAGGGCATTGGCCTGCTGGTTGTTGGCGCCCGCGCTCTGGTTGACGCCCAGCACGCCGTTACCGTTGCTGAAGGCGTTACCCTGAATGCTGGAGCTGGCGTCGATGTGGGGATCCGCGGGTGAATGCAGCCGTTGGCGAATCTGTGTAGATGCATTGGCGTTGTTGCCAATGGCGATGGCCCGGGCGTTGACCTGTTGTTGCTGGTCGCCCGCCGCCTGGTTGACCCCGAGGTTGCCCTGGTACTGCGCGCCCGAACTGTCGATGTCGGCGTTGTCGATGACGGGAGATTGGGCAAAGGACGATGCACTGCAAAACATGGCGATAATCAGCAGCGAACGATTCATGCTAACGGTCTCCCGTTATGATTTTCAGAGCACCCAGGCCTTGCTGGACGTTCGAATTGACCATGTTGGCAATGCCGCTGCCCGAGTTGCCCGAACGTCCGGCAGGGAGGTTGGACAGTTGCTGCTGGTTGCTGATATTGCCGCCCAGGTTGTTGGTGTTTTGAGTCACCAGGTTACTGATGCCTGCGCCACTGGCGACACCGGCAAAATCGCCGTCGCTCAACTCGTTCGTTTGAGTGAGGATCTGCTTGGACGGGTTGGCGTTGACGGTGGTGGGGTGAGGATCGGGGATCAGCGGCGGAATCGTTGCGTTGCGCGTCTGGACGTCACGTTTAATCGTGATGATGCCGTTGTCAGCCTGGACAGGCAGACTGACACTTGAGCCCAATGCGCATCCGATCAGCATGAGGCTGTAAATGCGATTATCAAATTTCCCCACGGCGGCAATTCCTTCTGTGATTAAACGCTGGCCCGTATCCGCGTTGCGAGGAAGAGAGCAGAAGGTGTGCCGGTTTTTGTTTTTCTATTAAAAACAGTGGGTTGACTTTAATTTTCGAAATAATCAAAAAAATTATGTAACGCCGCTGAGACAGAGCCACGCAAAAACGCCGTCCAAGCAGGCGGCAGAGCATGCCAGGGCGCTGAAAGGGAGGGGTGTATCAGTGGTTTAACATTTTCGTTCTGAAGTGCGCGGACCGCTTTAATTCGCGGGTCCGCTCAGGAGGGGGTGTTTCACAAATGGACAGTTAGGGCGGGGCGGAGGGGCTTCTGTCAGGCCTCGAGCAGGCGCGTGACAACCTCGAATGCTGAGTCTTTGCGCTGTTGCCAATCACCGTGCAGAACCTGAAAAGGCTGGCGGTGCAGGTCTAGCCAATCATGGCTGGCCTGGAAAAACGCCTGGCGTTCTGCGAGTTGCGGTTGGCAACGCTGACCGTCGTCATGCCACTCCACGGTTTCAGGGCTCAGCAGCAAATGCAGGTCGTAGTGACGTGCCAGCAATGCTTGCTCGATCCATGTCGGGCAAGCGTTAAACAGGGTGTGGCTCCAAAGGATATTGCTCAAAAGATGAGTATCGAGAATCAACAGTGACGGACGTTTCGCCCGTGCTTCATCTTCCCAGGCCAGTTGGCCAAGTGCGATGGAAGTAATGTCATCGTAGCGGGTTTCGCGTGCTTCGCTGTCGATAAAGTGTCGAACGTATTCATTGACCAAAATGCCGCCAAAATTGGCGAGAATCTCACTCGAAAGCCAGCTCTTTCCGCTGGATTCAGGTCCTGTAAGCACTAGCACTTTCATGCGTGCAACGCCGGATCGGCACGCCATTCACGCCAGCCTTGCACAGCAATCAACGTGAATAAGCCGTAGAGAGCGGCGGTCAGGTACAGGCCTTTATAAATGAACAGGCTGACAAAGATCACATCCAGGACGATCCACAGTGGCCAGCACTGCACACGTTTTTGCGCCATCCATAACTGCGCCACCAGGCTGAAACCGGTCAGTGCGGCATCGAGCCAGGGTTGCGCGGCATCGGTCCAGTGGGCCATGGCTGCACCCAGCAACAGGCTGCCGACCGCACCCGCGGCCAGCCCGAGCAGGATTGGACGCGTACTCAGTTCAGTCACTTGGCGGCCATGATGGGCATCGCCGGCGCGGGTCCATTGCCACCAGCCATAGACCTGAAGCGCGGCGTAGATCACCTGCAGGAGCATGTCCGAATACAGCTTCACCTCAAAGAAGATCCAGCTATAAAGCAGCACCATCACCAGGCCGATCGGCCAGCACCAGGGGTTCTGTTTGACCGTCAGCCAGACGGCGATCACGCCGAGGGCGGCAGCAAACAGTTCAAGCCCGGACATGGCGGTACCTTGGGGGAGTCAAAAGAGGAGCGGATTGTAGCCGTAGGATCCGCCAGCGCAAACCCACGTAGCAGCTGCCGAGCAGCGCGAGGCTGCGTTCGGCGGCGAAGCCGTCGTAAAATCAACCATCGCGGTGTATCCGGTAGACCGTGATTGCATGGTTTGCGACGGCTTCGCCGCCGAACGCAGCCTCGCGCTGCTCGGCAGCTGCTACGGGATCGTTTAGACGCGGAATTGCTTGAGCAACCCGTTCAACTGTTCGCTCAACTCTCTGAGGTGAACACTGGCCAGGCTCGATTGCTCCGCCGCCAATGCCGTGCTGTGGGACAAACCGGCGGCCTGGGTGACGTTCTGGTTGATGTCTTCCACCACATGGGCCTGTTGCAGGGTCGCGCTGGCAATCGAAGCATTCAGCCCATTGAGGTTGCGCAAGGCCTGGCCGATAGCGCTCAGGCTCGCACCGGCGAGGCCGGCCTGTTCGATGGTCAGTTGTGATGCACGGCTGCTGTCGCCGATCACCTTGACCGCCGCTTCGGAATGGTTTTGCAGGCGTTCGATCATCGCCTGGATTTCCGCCGTGGACTTCTGGGTACGCTGCGCGAGCAAGCGGACCTCATCGGCCACCACCGCAAACCCGCGCCCTTGTTCGCCAGCCCGGGCCGCTTCAATCGCGGCGTTGAGCGCCAGCAGGTTGGTTTGTTCGGCAATCGAGCGAATCACTTCCAGCACGCTGCCGATCTGGTTGCTTTCGGCGGCCAGGGTGCGAATCACTTCGACGGCTTGATCGATCGTCCCCGAGAGCTTGTCGATCTGCTGCAAGCTGCCATCGATGTTGACCTGGCCTTGCTGCGCCTGGGACTCGGCATCGCGCATTTCGCTGGCGGCGTGCTCAGCGTTCTTGGCCACATCCTGCACGCCGTAGGTCACTTCATTGATCGCCGTCGCCACCAGCTCCATTTGCTGGGACTGCTGCTGACTGCGTTGCTGGGCTTGGGCGGCGTCGTTGCCGAGGTCGCTGGACGACTGGCCCAGAGCGCTGGCGGACTCCTGCAACTGGCCGACTACCAGGCGCAACTTGGAGGTGAAGGCATTGAAGTGCCGCGCCAGTTGCGTGACTTCATCCTGGCCGTGGGTATCGAGGCTGCGGGTCAGGTCGCTTTCGCCGCTGGCGATGTTGGCCATGGCGTTCACGGTTTCCTGCAACGGCCGCACGATGCTGCGGGCGATCATGATCACCAGCAGCGCCATGATCAGCGCAATCGCCAGGCCAATGAACGAGGCTTTCCAGACCTGCCCGTAGAACTCGGCCTGCATGTCATCGATGTACACGCCAGACCCGATGATCCAGCCCCAAGGCTCGAACAGTTTGACGTAAGAGGTTTTTTCCACCGGCGCACTGGCGCCCGGTTTCGGCCAACGGTAATCGACCATGCCGGCGCCCTTGGCCTTGGCGATGACCACCATTTCGTTGAACAGCGCAAAACCGTCCGGGTCGCGGATCGTCGAGAGGTTCTGGCCTTCGAGTTTCGGGTTGGCCGGGTGCATGATCATCACCGGCGTCAGGTCGTTGATCCAGAAGTAGTCATTCTGGTCATAGCGCAAGCCGCGAACCGCCGTCAGCGCCTGTTTCTGCGCAGCTTCCCGGGTGAGGGTGCCGGCAGTTTCCAGGTCATGGAAGTACGTCAGAATGCCACTGGCGGTCTGCACCACATGCTGGGTTTTCTGCACTTTGGCGCGGTACAGGTCATCGTGGATCTGTTTGAGCATGAGCATGCCCAAGGTCAATAACATCACGATGGCCACGATCAAGATGAGCCACAAGCGTCGGCTGATCGACACACTGCGCAAGCTGTTCATAACGCTGTCACTCCGGATTCTTATTCTTGTCATAAACGACCGCCAGCATCCAAACACGCTTTGCCGGTCAGTACCATGCGACGCAAGTCCAATAACGCAGCCGCGTTAATCAGGCATCTCTGATAGGATTTCGGCCTCGCGCGGAAAAACCTGAATCCAAGTTGATTTTTCACGGAATTTTTACGGTTTCGTAGGGATCCTGTGCGCGCCGGACTTCAGCTACGCTCAGCGCGGTGGACGTACTAAAAATATTAACGGGGCAGGCCTTTGCGCATTGTCTTTGGGGGATTGATGGATCTTTGGACCGCCTTTCAGGCACTGATTCTAGGAGTTGTAGAAGGGCTGACGGAGTTTTTGCCCATTTCGAGTACCGGACACCAGATTATCGTCGCGGACTTGCTCGACTTCGGTGGTGAGCGCGCGATTGCGTTCAACATCATTATCCAGTTGGGCGCGATCCTGGCCGTGGTCTGGGAGTTTCGCCGCAAGATCCTCGATGTGGTGACTGGCCTGAAGACTCAGCCGAGCGCGCGCCGGTTCACCGCCAACCTGTTGATCGCCTTTATGCCGGCTGTGGTGTTGGGGGTGATCTTTTCCGACTTGATCCATCACTACCTGTTCAATCCGATAACCGTGGCGGCGGCGCTGGTCGTAGGCGGGATCATCATGTTGTGGGCCGAGAAACGTCAGCATGAAGTGCATGCCGAAACGGTCGACGACATCACCTGGAAGGACGCGCTGAAAGTCGGCTTCGCCCAGTGTCTGGCAATGATCCCGGGGACCTCGCGTTCCGGCTCGACGATCATTGGCGGCCTGCTGTTCGGGCTGTCGCGCAAGACTGCAACCGAGTTCTCGTTCTTCCTGGCGATGCCAACCATGGTGGCGGCGGCGGTGTATTCGGGATTCAAATACCGTCACCTGTTCGTGCCAGCCGACTTTCCGGTGTTTGCTATTGGTTTCATCACCGCATTTATCTTCGCGATGATTGCGGTCAAGGCGTTGCTCAAGTTCATTGCCAGCCACAGCTATGCGGCGTTTGCCTGGTACCGCATTGCGTTCGGCCTGGTGATCCTGGCGACCTGGCAGTTCGGTTGGGTTGATTGGGCTGCCGCCAAGCCATGAGTGATTCCAGCGCGCGGAACAATCCCGGACGCTCGTCCGGGGGGCAGGTCCAGCATCCTCGCTTGAAGTTGCTGGTGTTCGCTGTCCTCTGCGCGCTGCCGCTGTATGGCTCGTTGATGTTGTGGCTGCGCGGGACTTCAGTGATTGCGCTGGCCGCTTACGGGGTGGTCAGCCTGATCGCGTTTTTCCTTTACTGGAGCGACAAGCGCAAGGCTCGCGCCGACACCTGGCGCACCCCGGAAAACGTCTTGCACGCTGTGGAACTGGCCGGTGGCTGGCCAGGTGCGTTGCTGGCCCAGCAAGTGTTTCGACACAAGACCCGCAAAGTCTCGTTCCAACTGGTGTTCTGGCTCATCGTGCTGCTGCACCAGGTGTTCTGGATCGACCAGTTGTTCCTTGGCGCAAATGTAACGACCCTCTTCTAAAAACCCACACGCCCATGTAGCAGCTGTCGAGCACCGCGAGGCAGCGTCCGGCTGCGGAGCAGTCGTAAAACCTGAGCACGAGGTTCTGCTGATACACCGCGTCGCCTGGATTCGCGACTGCTTCGCAGCCGAACGCAGGCTTCGCCAGCTGCTACACGAGCCGAACGCAGGCTCTTCGAAACCCACACGCCCATGTAGCAGCTGTCGAGCACCGCGAGGCAGCGTCCGGCTGCGGAGCAGTCGTAAAACCTGAGCACGAGGTTCTGCTGATACACCGCGTCTTCTGGATTCACGACTGCTTCGCAGCCGAACGCAGGCTTCGCCAGCTGCTACACGAGCCAAACGCTGGCTCTTCGAAACCCACACGTCCATGTAGCAGCTGTCGAGCACCGCGAGGCAGCGTCCGGCTGCGAAGCAGTCGTAAAACCTGAGCACGAGGTTCTGCTGATACACCGCGTCGCCTGGATTCGCGACTGCTTCGCAGCCGAACGCAGGCTTCGCCAGCTGCTACACGAGCCAAACGCTGGCTCTTCGAAACCCACACGTCCACGTAGCAGCTGTCGAGCACCGCGAGGCAGCGTCCGGCTGCGGAGCAGTCGTAAACCTGAGCGCGAGGTACTTCTGATACACCGCGTCGCCTGGATTCACGACTGCTTCGCAGCCGAACGCAGGCTTCGCCAGCTGCTACACGAGCCGAACGCAGGCTCTTCGAAACCCACACGCCCATGTAGCAGCTGTCGAGCACCGCGAGGCAGCGTCCGGCTGCGAAGCAGTCGTAAAACCTGAGCGCGAGGTTCTGCTGGTACACCGCGTCGCCTGGATTCACGACTGCTTCGCAGCCGAACGCAGGCTTCGCCAGCTGCTACACGAGCCGAACGCAGGCTCTTCGAAACCCACACGCCCATGTAGCAGCTGTCGAGCACCGCGAGGCAGCGTCCGGCTGCGGAGCAGTCGTAAAACCTGAGCACGAGGTTCTGCTGATACACCGCGTCTTCTGGATTCACGACTGCTTCGCAGCCGAACGCAGGCTTCGCCAGCTGCTACACGAGCCAAACGCTGGCTCTTCGAAACCCACACGTCCATGTAGCAGCTGTCGAGCACCGCGAGGCAGCGTCCGGCTGCAAAGCAGTCGTAAAACCTGAGCACGAGGTTCTGCTCATACACCGCGTCTTCTGGGTTCACGACTGCTTCGCAGCCAAACGCAGGCTTCTGCAGTTTTTAGAGCAACAACCCGACCTGGGTGCGCTTGGGCAACTTGCTCACCACCAATTGGTGGGAACGTTGCAGCAAGGCTTGCAGTTCTTCGGCGCCCAGCGGGTAGGGCGTCTGCATGATGATCCATTGTGCCCGGGCCAGGTATGGCGCCGGGTGAATGCCCGGACGGTCGCAATGACCGAGAAACAAATCCTTGTCGACCTTGAACGCTAGGGAGTCACCCCGCAGGTTCTGCAGCGCGAACATCTTGTTCCCGGCAATCGAAAACACCCGCACGCCACCCCATTTGTAGTCTTCCCGTGCACCGGGCAGCCCCAGGCAAAAGTCTGCGACATCCGCTTCGCTCATGCGTCCAGCCTTCATATCAAACGGTCCCCGCAGGCATTGAATGATTCGATCAAATGGTCGAGCCAGGCGCGTACCGCCGGCATGACCCCGCGCCGATGAGGGTACACCGCTTGCAGCCAGCCGCCAGGCAGTGACCAGTCAGGCAACAACTGGATCAGCGAGCCGTCCTCGATTTCCTGTTCGCAATACATCATCGGCAGGACCGTAAAGCCTTGGCCGGCGAGGGCGCAGGCCCGGCGCACAATAAAGTCGTCAATGCCCAGCCGTGCCTCCAGCGCCAAATCATAGCTTTTGCCCTGCTGATCGAGCATGCGGATATGCACCATGCGGTCCGGCTCCAGTGCGCCGAGCACCGGCAAACCCTTGAGGTCTTCCGGGTGATTGATCTCCCGGCCATGCAGAAAGGCGGGGCTGGCGACGATCATCGTTTGCGCCTGGCGCAGGCGACGGGTGACCAACAATGGGTCTTCATCCCCCAATTCGCGGACCCGCAGCGCGACATCGACGCCCTCGGTGACCAGATCCACCCGACGATTGAGCAGCAAGACTTCCAACTGGACCTGCGGGTATTTCTCCAGGAAATTGCTGATCACTGTCGGCAACATGTGATGGGCCAGGCCCACCGGGCAGGAAACCCGCAATCTTCCCCGAGGCTCGCTGGACATACTGGCCACCGCTTCGTCAGCCATTTCCGCTTCCAGCAGCATCGCCTGACAATGCCGCAGGTAACGCTCTCCCACGGCCGTCAACTTGAGTTGCCGGGTGGTGCGTTGCAGCAGCCGCGCGCCCAGGCGTTCTTCCAGCTCGGCAATACGCCGCGACAGCCGCGACTTTGGAATCCCCAGCAAACGCCCGGCCGCGGCGAAACCACCGGCTTCGACCACCTTGGCGAAATAGTAGAGATCATTCAGGTCTTGCATGGCGTGAACTCGATTGTTCTATCAGTGAGACGAACTATCGCATTGTTGCGGGCTAATCAGCTATTAGATTCATCTGTAGGATCTCCTCCATCAGATCGCTCGAGTGGCGATCCTCACCTGGAGATCCTTTATGAAACTGTTGCATATCGATTCGAGCATTTTGGGTGACAACTCGGCCTCCCGTCAGCTGAGTGGCGAAGTGGTCAAAGCCTGGCAAGCCGCTGACGCTTCGGCCGTCGTGACTTACCGTGACCTGGCCGCTGACGCCATCAGCCATTTCTCCGCCACGACCCTGGTCGCTGCCGGCACCAGCGCTGAACTGCGCAACGCCGCACAACAGCACGAAGCCGAGCTGAGCGCTTCGACCCTGGCCGAATTCATCGCCGCTGATGCCATCGTGATTGCTGCGCCGATGTACAACTTCACCATTCCAACCCAACTCAAGGCCTGGATCGACCGCATCGCCGTTGCCGGTCAGACCTTCCGCTACACCGAAGCCGGTCCTGAAGGCCTGTGCGGTGGCAAGAAACTGGTGATCGTTTCGACTGCTGGCGGCCTGCATGCCGGTCAGGCGACCGGTGTTGCTCACGAAGACTATTTGAAACTGCTGTTCGGTTTTCTGGGCATCACTGATATTGAGTTCGTTCGCGCCCATGGCCTGGCATACGGCGACGAAGTGCGCACCAAAGCCCTGAGCGATGCTCACACGCAAATCAGCGAGCAACTGTTCGCCGCGGCATAAGGCCTGTGTAAGGCCTGCGTAAAAAATACTAAACGGCTCAGGCAATACCCGAAAAACTCTGTATTCTGATCATTGTAATGATCAGTTACAGAGTTTTTTTGTTTTTGACGGTTTTTTATGTTGTGGCCCAGGTTATGCAGTCGAGGGTTAACGTCCCCGTTGCGCAATGACCTTGATGGCCGCCAACACTGGCACAAGGCCGCGTTCTCCGTACCCCGGAGCACTACGGGCTTTTCAGTTTAGTAACAAAGGTGGGGCATCCCATGGTGCGTCTTTGTGCAACGTTACTGATGTGCCTGCTCAGCAGCCTGATTTCAGTGCACGCTGCGCCTGGCCTGCATTCCCACTGGAGCGTCGGTTATCACGAGATGACGTTCCTCGATCCGCTGGATTTGCAGCCGATGCGCGCCATCGCCTTTTATCCGTCCAGCGACAAGGATCACACCAGCAAACTCGAAGGCTATACCGTCGAAGCGAGCGAAGATGCCCGCGTCGCCATCGGCCGTTTCCCGATGCTGATGCTGTCCCACGGCAACGTCGGCACGCCGCTGGCCTTGCACGACCTCGCCACGTCGCTGGCCCGCAAGGGTTTTGTAGTCGTCGCGGTGATTCATCCCGGCGACAACTCCAAGGATCACAGCCGTCTCGGCACCTTGAGCAACCTGTACGGCCGGCCCCTGCAAATTTCCGAAGCGATTACCGCCACCTTGGGCGATGCGATGCTGGCGCCTTTCGTCAACGCCGATCAGGTCGGGGTGATTGGTTACTCGGCGGGCGGTGAAACCGCGTTGATCCTGTCCGGTGCCACGCCTGATCTGGATCGTCTGCGCCGCTATTGCCAGGAACGCCCGGATGACCGCGATGCTTGCAATACCCAGGGCGAGTTGATCGTTGATCGTGATGATTTGCAGCCAGTGGCCGACCCGCGTGTTCATGCGTTGCTGCTGATGGCGCCGCTGAGCCTCAAGTTCGGCCGTCATACGTTGGCGGATGTGCATGTGCCGGTGCTGCTGTACAGCGGTGACGGCGACAAACTTGTGGCTTTCGACAAAAACGCTGCAGCGCTGGCGCGCAAACTGCCGATCGCGCCGGACTTCAAGTTATTGGCCGGGGCAGGGCACTTTGTGTTCATGGCGCCGTGTAATGAAGAACAGATCATTGTCATGCCGGCGCTGTGCACCGATGCCGATGGGGTTGATCGCGAAGACATCCACCGCAATTTGATCTCCGAAGCAGGGCGCTTCTTCTCGCATGCGCTGGGCAAGCCGAGTCGGGCGGGGATGCAGACTGCGGATCAGTAATCTAATCAACACCGCAACACCCCTGTGGGAGCGGGCTTGCTCGGGTAGAAACCGGAGACATCCTTTACGTTTTAAACCGGAGACATCCTTTACAGGTGTGAAATACGGTCAGGAGGTGCCTGACCATGCCCTGGAATCGAGAGTCCCCGATGGATCAACGAATCAAACTCATAGGCGACTGGCTGCAAGGCAGCTACTCAAAAATCGAGCTGGCCCGTCACTACGGGCTCAGCCGGCCTACGTTGGACAAATGGCTTGCACGCTACGAGGCACATGGCGTTGATGGGTTAAAGGAGTTGTCACGGCGCCCGCATACGAGCCCCTTCAAAATCAGCGACGAGGTGCTTGAGTTGCTAATCGCGTACAAGCGCGAGCACCACAGTTGGGGGCCTGAGAAGCTGGTGCATAACCTCAGGATCGATCACCCAGAGTTGTCTTGGCCAGCTGTCAGCACGGCAGGCGAGTGGCTTAAACGAGCAGGCCTGGTGCAGAAACGCCGCTTTCTCAATCGTCCGCCAGCAGGGAAAAATCCGCTGCGCGATGCCACTGCGCCTAATCAGACATGGGCTGCGGACTTCAAAGGAGACTTCGCACTTCAGAACGGCCAACGTTGTTACCCACTGACCATTACCGATCATGTCAGCCGATTTTTATTGCTGTGCAGGGCTCAGAGTAGCGTTGCCGGTGCCCGCGAAGGATTTGACTGGGCATTTCGAGAGTTCGGTTTGCCTGACGTAATCCGCACAGATAATGGCTCCCCCTTTGCCTCCACCGGTATTTCACGCATATCCAGTCTGGCGGCGTGGTGGATACGACTAGGGATCTATCCGGAGAGAATCCAGCCGGGGCGCCCTGACCAGAATGGCCGTCATGAACGCATGCACCGAACGCTCAAGGCTGCATTGCTTCACGCACCGGAACGTAATCTGGTGGAGCAACAGTTGGCATTCGAACAGTTTCGACAGGAGTTCAATTTCGTAAGACCACACAAGGCTTTAGAGATGAAAGTTCCTGCGGCCCTCTACGAGCCATCTCAACGGCAGTACGACGGACACGTGCCCGAGGCCGTTTACGCTTCGGACATGACGATCCGCATGGTCAGGCAGAATGGGTCGATGAAATGGAAAGGTAAGATGATTTTCGTCAGTGAATCCCTGGCAGGTGAGGCGTTAGGGCTCAAGGAAGTGGACGATGATGTGTGGGATATTTACCTTTGTAACTACCTTTTAGGCAGGCTGAAAAGCGGCGAAACCCGCCTTTCAAGCCAGCAGAAACGTAAAGGACGTCCCCGGTTTCAATCGTAAAGGATGTGTCCGTTTCTACATCGCGAAGGGGCCTTGTCAGTCAACATTGATGTTGAATGACGCAGCGCATTCGCGAGCAAGCCCGCTCCCACAGTGGATCGTGGTTGTCAGGCGATTGCGCGGCGTTTCAGCAGAAGCGTCAAGCCGAGCCCGGTCACCGATAACAACGCCGCACTGAAGAAAATCCACGAATACCCCAGGTTCAACGCCACCGCGCCCATCAGCGGTCCGGCAATCGCCAGCGCCAGATCGAAAAACACCGCATAAGCACTCAGCCCCGCGCCGCGACTGGAGTTGGGCACCTGCTTGATCGCCTCCACCCCCAGCGCCGGATACACCAGTGACAGGCCAAACCCGGTCAATCCGGCGCCGATCAACGCATAACCAGTGGACGGTGCCAGCCACAACATCATCAGGCCCACGGTCTCGATGGTCATGCAGGCAATCGCCGAGGTGAAGCCGCCGAAACGGCTGATCGCAGAAATGAACAGCAGCCGCGACAGAATGAAACACACGCCGAACACCGTCAGGCAATACGCCGCGCCGGTCCAGTCGCGATTGAGGTAATACAAGGTAATAAAAGTGGTCAGGGTGCCGTAGCCGATGGACGCCAGGCTCAGGCTCGCGCCGAACGGCGCAATGCGCCCGAACACGTTCCAGAACGGCAGGCGTTCCCCGCGAATTACCGGCACCGACGGTTTGTTGCGGATCAGCAACAGCGCGCCCAGCGCCAGCACCGACAGGACAATCCCCAGGCTTTCAAAGCCATACTCGGCGACCATCACCACGCCCAGCGGTGCACCAATGGCGATGGCGCCATAGGACGCGATCCCGTTCCAGGAAATCGAGCGCGCGGTGTGCTCGGCGCCGACCTGGCCCATGCACCAACTGATGGTGCCGACGCCGATCAAGCCTTGGGCGATCCCCAACAGCAGCCGGCCAGCAATCAGGATCAACAGGCTCAGCAACGGAAAGCTTTGCAGCAGCGTCGACATCAACGTCAGCACCCCACTCAACACAATCCCCGACAAGCCGTAGACAATCGCCCGCTTGGTGCCGACAGTGTCCGACATGCGCCCGGCCATCGGGCGGCTGAGCAGGGTGGCCAGGTATTGGCAGCCAATGGTCAGCCCCGCGATGATCGCGCTGAAACCCAGCTGTTCGTGAACATACCCCGGGATCACCGCAATCGGCAGACCGATGCAGAGGAAGGCAATAAAGGTATAGAAAACGATGGAGACGATCTGCAGGGTGATCGCCATGGAGCTTTGCGGGGGCAGTTGCTGCACTGACATGAAGGGCTCGTTCGCGGGCGGCGGTGGGAGACCTGCATCATGGCGTGGGCGGGAAATAAAAGGAAGCAGGCTATCTATGTTCGTTGTGTTTGAGGGCCTCTTCGCGGGCAAGCCTCGCTCCTACAGGTTTCGCGGCGCTTAATAATGAACACAAATCCTGTAGGAGCGAGGCTTGCCCGCGGAGGTGTCAGCGCCAGTACATCCGTCGGCCCTGAAATGCAAAAAGCCCCGTCACCAGGACAGGGCTTTTCATTTTCGACCGCTATTTAGAACACAACACCCTGGCTACGCAGGTAATCGTCATAGGTGCCGCTGAAGTCGATCACACCGCTAGGGCTGAGTTCGATAATGCGGGTGGCCAACGATGATACGAACTCACGGTCGTGGCTGACGAAGATCAGCGTGCCCGGGTAGTTCTCCAGCGCCAGGTTCAGCGCCTCGATGGATTCCATGTCCAAGTGGTTGGTCGGTTCGTCCATGATCAACACGTTCGGCTTTTGCAGGATCAGCTTGCCGAACAGCATGCGACCTTGCTCGCCACCGGAAATGACCTTGACCGACTTGAGGATCTCGTCGTTGGAGAACAGCATCCGGCCGAGGGTGCCGCGAACGATCTGCTCGCCGCCCTGGGTCCATTGGCCCATCCAGTCGAACAGGTTGCAGTCGTCTTCGAAGTCGTGCGCGTGGTCCTGGGCGTAATAGCCCAGTTCTGCGGCATCGGTCCACTTCACAGTGCCGGCATCCGGGGTCAGTTCGTTGACCAGGGTGCGCAGCAGGGTGGTTTTACCGATACCGTTCGGGCCGATGATCGCCACGCGCTCGCCGGCTTCAACCTGGAAGCTGAAGTCTTTGAACAGCGGCTTGCCGTCGAAACCTTTGGCCATGCGCTCGACGATGACCGCCTGACGGTGCAGCTTCTTGGTTTGTTCGAAACGGATGAACGGGCTCACACGGCTCGAAGGCTTGACCTCGGCCAGCTGGATCTTGTCGATCGCCTTGGCGCGGGACGTGGCCTGCTTGGCTTTCGAGGCGTTGGCCGAGAAACGGCTGACGAACGATTGCAGCTCGGAAATCTGGGCTTTCTTCTTGGCGTTGTCCGACAGCAGTTGCTCGCGGGACTGGGTCGCCACGGTCATGTACTCGTCGTAGTTGCCCGGGAACAGGCGCAGCTCGCCGTAATCCAGGTCAGCCATGTGGGTGCACACGCTGTTCAGGAAGTGACGGTCGTGAGAGATGATGATCATCAGGCTGGAGCGCTGGGTCAGAATGTTTTCCAGCCAGCGGATGGTGTTGATGTCCAAGTGGTTGGTCGGTTCGTCGAGCAACAGCACTTCAGGATCGGAGAACAGCGCCTGAGCCAGCAATACGCGCAGTTTCCAGCCTGGGGAAACCTCGCTCATCGGGCCAAAGTGTTGCTCGATGCCGATACCCAGGCCCAGCAACAGTTCGCCGGCACGGGATTCGGCGGTGTAGCCGTCCATTTCAGCGAACTCGGTTTCCAGCTCGGCCACGGCCATGCCGTCTTCTTCGGTCATTTCCGGCAGCGAGTAGATCCGATCGCGCTCGGCCTTGACCTTCCACAGCTCTTCGTGACCCATGATCACGGTGTCGATCACGGTGAATTCTTCGTAAGCGAACTGATCCTGGCGCAATTTACCCAGACGCACGTTCGGCTCGAGCATAACCTGGCCGCCGGACGGCTCGAGATCGTCGCCGAGGATTTTCATGAAGGTCGACTTGCCGCAACCGTTGGCGCCGATCAGGCCATAGCGGTTGCCCGCCGCGAATTTGACCGAAACGTTCTCGAATAACGGCTTGGCGCCGAACTGCATCGTGATGTTAGCTGTAGAAATCAAAGGTTTTTCCTGCGAAGCATTCAGAGTAGCTAAAGGTGCGGCAGTACCGATTCAGTACCTGGTTCCGGTATTCAAACCACGGGAAATGCATCCCGGTCAGAAGCGGAAGGTCCATCTGGCAATAAGTGGACAGCAGCAATGGAGCGCTTGGCCCGAGTCGAAGTGCGCTGAGGCGGGGTTCATTCCCGTCATCAACCAAGGGGGGCGCGTAATGTTTGGCGGCGATTGTACTGGTCTGGCTCTTTAAACGATAGGGCGTTGAGTCTGCGCGGGCACTTTGGCAGCATCAGCGGACACATTTTCACAGTTCTTAGCTAACTATTTGTTACAAACCGTGGCTAAAATGCCATCTATTCACCCAATGCCGCTGTTGGCATGAGCTCAAGGACGTGCCACCGGGACCGCTGTTTCGTATTCAGATACTGCGCCAGACCGCTTGGCCGGCTGCGCAGTTTGTTCACTTCTGACGTGTGACGATTGCCGTGAAACTCATCATTGCCGCTATTTATGTTATCTCGATCGCGTACGTTCACCTGCGCGGACGCGTGCGCCACAAATTGGGCCGTCAACTGAGCGATCACTCGACGTTTCTGGCGCCGATCAATTGCTTCCTCTATATGTTCTCCAAACTCCCGAGCAAGCCTTACCTCAACCCGGCCGACTTTCCGGACTTGAGCCCGTTGCAGGCCCATTGGGAAGAAATCCGTGCCGAAGGGCAGAACCTGCTCCGGGCCGGCGAGATCAAGCGCTCGAACCAATACGACGATGTAGGTTTCAACTCGTTCTTCAAGAGCGGCTGGAAGCGTTTCTACCTGAAGTGGTATGGCGACAGTCATCCTTCTGCCGAGAAACTCTGCCCGCGCACCACCGAACTGGTGCAAAGCATTGGCTCGATCAAGGCCGCGATGTTCGCTGAACTGCCGCCAGGTTCCAAACTGGTGCGCCACCGCGACCCGTATGCCGGTTCCTACCGTTATCACTTGGGCCTGGAAACACCCAACGATGCTGGTTGCTACATCAATGTTGACGGTGAGAACTACCACTGGCGCGACGGCGAAGCGGTGATGTTCGATGAAACGTTCATTCACTACGCGGAAAACACCACCGATCAGAACCGCATCATCCTGTTTTGCGATGTCGAGCGGCCGATGAAATATCGCTGGGCGGCGGCGTTCAATGCCTGGTTCAGCCGTAACGTAATGTCGGCGGCGGGCGCACCGAATGATGCAGGCGATAAGACCGGCGGCATCAATCGCCTGTTCGCCAAAATCTACAAGGTTCGGCTGCGCGGCAAAGAGCTGAAAAAGCGCAACCGTGCACGCTACTACTTTGAGAAGTGGGCGATTTTTGGTGGGTTGTTGGCGGTTTTTGTACTGATCTGAGGACGCCTTCGCGGGCAAGCCTCGCTCCTACAGGGTATTGCGTGACCCGTAGGAGCGAGGCTTGCCCGCGAAGAGGCCAGAACATTCAACACATCAACTAAGGCTTCTTGGCCCCTAACTGCTTCCACATCTTCGCCGTAATCTTCTGCCGATTCGCATACCCCGCCCACGGATCCTCTTTCAATCCCTCCAGTCGCTCCAGCAAATTGGCCACCGTCCATTCCTGCGAACCATGCAGCGCCGTCAACTCATCCCGCGCAATCGGCACCGATACCGGTAACCCCGGCCGCGCCCGCACCGAATACGCCGACACCGTACTGGCCCCACGGGTGTTGCGCAGGTAATCGACGAAAATCTTGCCGACCCGGTTTTTCGGGCCCATGGTCGCGCTGATCCGCTCCGGCAGTTGCTGCGCCATAAACTGCGCGATGGCTTTGGCGAACGCTTTGACCGTGTCCCAGTCATCCTTGCGCGCCAGCGGCACGATGATGTGCATGCCTTTGCCACCGCTGGTTTTCAAGAACGCCTCCAGGCCGATTTCATCCAGCACCGACAGGGTCAGTTGCGTGGCCTCAACCATGCTTTTCCATGGGAGCGCCGGATCTGGGTCGAGGTCGAGGACGAACAAGTCCGGGGTTTCAATCTTGTCCGTGGTCGCGCCCCAGGTATGCAGCTCGATGGTGCCCATTTGCGCCGCGCCGATCAGTGCCTGGACGGAGTCGATTTCCATCAGTCGCGCGTGGCCAAGGTCGATCTTCGGGTCCAGGTGCTTGATATTGGGGATCGCCAGGCGCTCGGCGTGTTTCTGGAAGAACTGTTCGCCTTCGACGCCTTCCGGCGCCCGCAACAACGACACCGGCCGGTCGCGCAGAAACGGCAGGATCCATTTGCTGATGCTTTCGTAGAACTGCACCAATTCGAGTTTCTGCGTGCCGCTATCCTTGTCGATGACACGCTCGGGGTGCGTGATCTTGACCCCGGCGACGGTGCTGTCCTTGCTGCTGGTTTTCTTCTCGGTCACGGGTTTGCTCGCCTTGGGGGACTGCGGCTGTTCACGCACAATCTCCGTCGCCGGTTTGTCGGTGCGCATGGCGATAAACGCCGCTTGCCGGACCACACCTTCGCGGGTCCACTCGGCAAACTCGGCTTCGCACACCAGCGTCGGCTCGACCCAGTGCACACCCCGGGCCTGAGCGGCGGTCAACGGTTTGTCCAACGGTGAGGTCTTGCGCTCGATCTTCTGCAATTGGCCATGAAACAACTTGAGGTTGGCCTGATTGAACCCGGTGCCAACGCGCCCTGCATAGAGCAGTCCCTTATCGTCGTAAACCCCCAGCAGCAGGGCGCCGAAACCACTGCGCGAACCCTGCGGCGCCGTATAGCCGATGATCACGAATTCCTGACGCAAGCGGCATTTGAGCTTGATCCAGTCCGGACTGCGGCGTGACACGTAAGGGCTGCCAGCGCGTTTGCCGATGACGCCTTCCAGTGACAAGGCACAGGCACTCTCTACGATGTCTTGATGTTTGGCGGTAAAGGCCTCGGAGAAGCGCAGGATTTGCCGGGACTTGCGACCCAGGGCTTTTTTCAGCGCCGCGCGGCGGTCTTCTACCGGCATCTCACGCTGATCGACGCCATGCAGGAACGGTGCGTCGAACAGGAAATAAATGATGTCCACGGAGCGGCCGATTTCGAACGCGTTCTGCAATCCCTGGAAGTCCGGGAAGCCTTTGTCGTTGAGCACCACCACTTCGCCATCGAGCCAACTGCCGTCGAGTTTCATCTCGGCCAGGGCCTTGGCCTGCAGGGGCAGTTTGGCCGTCCAGTCGTGGCCATTGCGGGTCAGCAGTCGCACCTTGCCATTGTCGATCCGGGCGAGGATCCGGTAGCCGTCGAACTTGATTTCATAGCGCCAATCGCCGGCCGGTGCCTTGTCCATCAGCGTGGCCAGTTGCGGGCTGAATTGTTCGGGCAGGGCGGTGGGTTTGGGTTTGGCTGCTTTGGGCTTTTTGACGGATTTGCTACTGGCCTTTTTGGTTTTGTCGCCCACGGTCGCATTGCTCAATACGCTTTTGGGCAACTCGGCGACCACGTCAAACTCGCTGATCGGCCGCGCTTGTTGATCCTTTTCCTTGATCAGCAACCATTGCTCCTTGTCGCCACTGCCGCGCAGATGGGTACGCACCAATGCCCAGTCACCGGCGAGCTTTTCACCGATCAGGGTGAATTTCAGTTTGCCGGCCTTGTAGGTTTCTTTCGGGTCACCGATCGGTTGCCAGACACCGTGATCCCAGACAATCACATCCCCGGCGCCGTACTGACCCTCGGGGATGCTGCCCTCGAAGGTGCCGTAACTGATCGGATGGTCCTCGACATGCACCGCCAGACGCTTTTGCGTCGGGTCCAGGCTCGGGCCTTTGGGCACGGCCCAGCTTTTCAGGGTGCCATCGAGTTCCAGGCGAAAGTCGTAATGCAAATTGCGCGCATCATGCTTCTGGATCACGAAACGCAAGGCCGAAGGCGTTTTCTTGCCGCGCTTGGCCGGCGCTGCTTCAGGCGGCTCTGAAGTGATCTCGAAGTTGCGTTTGCGTGTGTATTCACTCACCGTTTTAGCCATGGCGTACTACCTTGTGCGGCGATTTTGCGGGCGGTCAGCCACGCGAACTCTTCGTGGCTTTTTTCGCCGGGGCCGGTTTGGCCGCGGCTTTGCGCGGCTTGGCCGCCGGTTTGCTGGCTGCCTTGCCACCGAGGCTGCGTTTGAGCAGTTCAGTCAGATCAATGACATCCGCAGTTTTACGTTCCTCTTCGCCGGCGGCGCTCTCGACGTCCTCGATCTTGCCTTCATTGGCCTTTTTCTCCACCAGCGCCATGATCTTGTCTTCGAAACTGTCGCGGTAATCCTCGGGTTTCCAGTCGGCACTCATGTCCTCGACCAGCCGCTTGGCCATGTCCAGTTCACCCTTGGCCAGCTCGGGTTTGGTCACCTCACTGCCCAATTCCAGTTCATCGAGGCTGCGCACTTCCGCCGGCCAGCGCAGCATCACCAACACCATCGCTGATTCCAGCGGCATCAGCGCCGCCAGGTGTTGCCGGGTATGCAGCACGACATGGGCGAGGGCGACCTTGTTGGTTTTGCTCAGGGTTTCACGCAGCAGCGCATAGACCTTGCCACCGCGTTTGTCCGGCGCCAAGTAATAGGGTGTGTCGATGTTTTGCAGCGGGATCTGTTCGCTGTCGACAAAGGCGAAGATGTCGATGGTCTGGGTCGACAACGGGTGCGCCGAACGAATTTCCTCTTCGCTGAGCACCACATAGCGGCCCTTTTCGTAGGCGACGCCTTTGACGATGTGTTCCTTGGTGACTTCCTTGCCGGTGACTTTGTTGACGCGTTTGTAGCCCACCGGGTCCATGCTCCGGCTGTCGAGCCAGTCGAAATCCACCCCATGAGATGAAGTCGCCGACACCAGTGCCACAGGGATGTGCACCAAGCCAAAACTGATTGCGCCTTTCCAGATTGCTCGGGCCATCTTCGTCTACTCGAAAGTGATGATCAGGTGACCCGTGGCCCGGCGCAAAAGTTTCAGCGGCTTTCACCCAGGCCCTGCGGGGGGATCAGCGGTGCGGCAAACGGGTGTTACATCTGTGAAGGAGGTTTCAGTTAACAAATCCGAACGTCGGGCGTAGCGTGGCATCGAAGACTCTATTCCCGCATCAGTAGAGAGGCTCTCCATGAACAGATTTGTGCTCGGCTGCACCGTGCTGGCCTTGAGCGGTTTGCTCGGCCCGGTGGCCCTGGCCCAGAGCCCGACCGGCAGCAGCAATAACAATCCCTACAACAGCCCGATTCACCGGGCCAACCCCAACAGCATGCAAGGCACCCAACCGGCCACCCGGCAACCGACATTCGCCCCCGCGCCGCGCCCGCCAACCCTGGACAACGGCGGTATTGGCAATCGCTATCCGCAAGACAAAACGGCACCGAGTACGCCGCCGAAATTCATTCCCAATCCACCACCAAGGGACTCGGACAGCAGCAACCGTTGAACGGCAGGACTGAGGTTCTGTCAGCCATTCGAACGACAAAAGGAAGCGTGCATGTTGCGTAAAACCCTCCTGGCCACCTTCTGCGCCAGCGCACTGATCACCGCCGCGGCGCCTGTTTTCGCGGCGCCCACCCAGGAACTGAAAAGCGAACAAGGCACCCTCGAGGTCACGCCGGTCACCAAAGGCCTGGAGCACCCGTGGGCCCTGGCATTTCTGCCGGATCGCCAGGGCATGCTGGTGACCGAACGTCCCGGCAACCTGCGGGTGGTTACTGCCGATGGCAAACGCTCGGCGCCAATCAGCGGCGTGCCGAAGGTCTGGGCCAAGGGTCAGGGTGGTTTGCTCGATGTGGTGTTGTCGCCGGACTTCAAACAGGACCGCATGGTCTATCTGTCTTACGCCGAAGGTGGCGGGGAAGGCGACAAGGCCGGGACCGCCGTGGGGCGCGGGCGTTTGTCCGATGACCTGACGACGCTCAAGGATTTCAAGGTGATCTTCCGCCAGGAGCCGAAGCTCTCGGTCGGTAACCACTTCGGTTCGCGGTTGGTGTTCGATCGTGACGGTTATCTGTTCATCGCTCTTGGTGAAAACAATGACCGCATGACCGCCCAGGACCTCGACAAGCTGCAAGGCAAAATCGTGCGGATTTACCCGGACGGCAAGGTGCCGGATGACAACCCCTTTGTCGGTCAGGCGGGTGTGCGTCCGGAAATCTGGTCCTACGGCCAGCGCAACCCCCAAGGTTTGGCGCTGAATCCGTGGAGTGGGACGATTTGGGAAAACGAGCACGGCCCCAAGGGTGGCGATGAAATCAACGTGATCGAACGCGGCAAGAACTATGGCTGGCCGCTGGCAACCAACGGCATCAACTATTCCGGCCAGCCGATCCCGGAAGCCACGGGCAAGACCGCCGAAGGCACCGTGCCGCCGCACCATGTCTGGGAAGTCTCACCGGCCATCAGCGGCATGGCGTTCTATGACGCCGACCGTTTCAAGCCTTGGCAGCACAACGTGTTTATCGGCGCGCTAGGAAGTCAGGAACTGATCCGGTTGCAGTTTGACGGCGACAAAGTGGTGCATGAAGAACGCTTGATGGGCGAGCTCAAGGCGCGGATCCGCGATGTGCGGCAGGGGCCGGATGGGTATTTGTATGTGCTGACGGATGAGGAGGATGGCGCGATTTACAAAGTCGGGTTGAAGTGAAACCCGACCACCGCTTTCGCGAGCAAGCCCGCTCCCACACTTGGAATGCATTCCCCTGTGGGAGCGGGCTTGCTCGCGAAGGCGGCCTTACAGTCACCACAATGCTGGGCTTTCCTCACTTTCGGGTATACAAAATCACCGCCGCCCGCAATTTCCCCCGCCCAAAACTGCACATCTTCTCAAACTCCCCATGACTCACCGGCAAGTGCTGGCAATCCATGGGCTGGCGGTGCTGGCTGTGATCCACATCCGGGTCATGCAGGTAGACAAACTCTTCATCGCAATCCGTCACCATCACCCAGTGCGGCGCCTTGGATCGAGTCAGGCGATAGCTACTGATCAACACCAGCGGCTGACCACCCGCGTCGAGTAATCGAGGCAGATCCAGCGTCCCGCCAATCACCCGTTCCACATCGGTGTCCTGCAACTGCGCAGTGAACTCTTCGTGCACCAGGCGCATTACGTCCTTTTTATGCTCATCGCGCACGCCATCGAGAAACAACGGTCCGGCCATGCTCAGTTGCAATTGCACGCGAAACCCGCGTCGCCACCCCGCCAGCGCTAGGCCCTGTGGGCTGCAACCACCGTGGCCCGAAGTCATGAACACCGTGGTCGCCTCACGCCAGATTTGCAGCTCCTCCCGACGTTCCAGCAAACGATCCCGATGCAACGCCCCCATAGCCATCAGCAAACAGGCCGGGCCGCAGGTGAAGTCGGTGGTCTGGCGATACCAGGGCACCTGGATATTGCGCGAATCGCGGTGCTGCAGGATGCGTTTCTCCAGCCGCAACGCATCGGCGTGGTCCTGGTAATAGTCATGAATCAGCGCGAAACGCCGGTAACCATTGCGCTCGTACAGAGCAATCGCCGCCGGATTGTCGATACGCACCTCAAGCCGCAAATAGGCGCAATCGTGCTCAAGCGCACAGGCTTCGATCCGCTCCAGCAACTGCTTGCCCAAGCCATTGCCTCTGGCCTCGGAAGCGATGGCAATCGAATACAACCTCGCCAGGGAAGTGCCCCGATGGAAAAGCACCACGGCGTAGCCGACCAGTTGCTCCCCGTGCTGGGCAACCAGCAACTGCCCATGAGCGCGGGTGATCATCCATTGAAAACTGCGACTGGTGAGCCGGTCCGTGGTGAAGCATTGCTCTTCGAGTTGGAGCAACGCGGGTAAGTCTTCAACTACCGCCAAGCGAAAGACAGCATTCATATGACCGCCGTAAAAGTTGCGTAACGAAACGGGACTTTCGAAAAAGTTCGTGCTTAATAGGAAAGGTCTTGTTCTCCAACGGATTAATCACTATGTCAGCGGTACAAGGTCATTGGCGCGAAGTATCCGAGCAAACTTTGCCGGCGGCAACTTATTTAAATGATGCAGTCAGAACTTCAAGTCAGTTGATTATCATCGTAGAACGCAAGGAAGACTGGGCGTCGTATTTCCCCAGCGAAGACATCGTCACGGCCCAGGAATATCTGGAACAAACCCGCGACAACGAGCAGGGCAAACGGGTCCAGGTGATCAACCTGTGCCGCAGCTACAAGTACCTTGGGCACGGTTATTACTGCTCGCTGCTGGCTGAGGCCCGGGGGCACAAGGTCATACCGTCGGTGCGAACCATCAGCGAACTGACGCGTAAATCCCTTTACGGACTGGCCCTGGATGATCTGGACAAACCCCTGGAAAAAGCCCTCAGTAATCATCTTTACAGCGATACAGAAGGATTTACGCTAACCCTCTATTTTGGAAAAACTAATATCGAGCCGCTACAGGATCTGGCGCGACAATTGTTTGAAGTGTTTCCGTGTCCGATATTGCTGGTTGAGTTTAGAAGAACTAATGGTTGGCACATCGAAGGCATAAAATTCGGCGCGTTACATAAGTTGCGCGAAGATCAGGAAGACCAGTTTGCCAACTCCCTGGACAGTTTCAGTCGCAAGATCTGGCGTGTGCCGCGTTCCCGGCGTTTGGCCCGTTATGACCTGGCCATTCTGCATGACCCACAGGAAGCGTTGCCGCCGTCCAACGCCAAGGCCCTGGACAATTTCGTCCGGGTCGGCAAAACCCTGGGCATCGACGTCGAGCTGATCGAGCGCAAGGACTACGCGCGCATCGCCGAATACGACGGGCTGCTGATCCGCGAGACTACAAGTGTCGACAACCACACCTATCGCTTCGCCAAAAAAGCCGAAAGCGAAGGGCTGGTGGTGATGGACGACCCGACGTCGATCCTGCGCTGCACCAACAAGGTTTACCTGACCGACTTGCTGAAAAGCCATCAACTTGGCATGCCCGCCACCGAAATCCTCTACAAGGAACGACCGGAAGACTTCGAACGGGTCGGCGAGCGCTTGGGCTTTCCGCTGGTGTTGAAGATCCCCGACGGTTGTTTCTCCCGAGGCGTGATCAAGGTCGAAAGCCAACAAGCCTTGCTTGAAGCCACCGCTGAACTGTTCGAGCATTCGGTGTTGTTGCTGGCGCAGGAATTCTTCTACACCGAGTACGACTGGCGCATTGGCGTGCTCAACCGCAAACCGATTTTCGCCTGCCAGTACTTCATGTCCAAGGGCCATTGGCAGATCTACAACCACAAAGCCAAGGGCCAAGACATCAACGGCGAATGCCGCACCTTGGCAGTCCACGAAGCGCCGCGCGCCGTGGTGGAACTGGCGGTGAAGACCGCCAACCTGATCGGCGATGGCCTCTACGGCGTCGACCTCAAGCAGTCCGGCGACAAAGTGGTGGTGATCGAGGTCAACGACAACCCGAACATGGACGCCGGCATCGAAGACGCCTATTTGCAGGACGACTTGTACTCGCTGGTGCTGGAAGAGTTCGTCCGCCGCCTGGAGCTTAAACGTCGCGGCCAGGCTTGGTGAGCGGCCGATGATCAAGAGTTTTCAACTGACCCACGGCGCCCTGCACACCGTCGAACGGCTGGACGCCGAGGTGATGCTGTTCAGCAACCCCGACGCCGCTGAGCGCGATTTGCTGCACAGCCATTTCAAGCTCGATGAGCACGCCCTGGCCTCGGCCCTGGACCCCGACGAGGTGTCGCGCATCGAGTTTCACCCCGACAACCTGTTCCTGATCTGGAAACGTCCGGAAAACTATTCGGGCGCTGGCAGCCTGGCCTTCGAGGTGTCGTCCTGCGGCTTGTTGTTCTCGCCGGGCCGCTTGCTGGTGATCGCCACCGACGACTCGCCGCTGCATGGCCTCGGCACCCGCCAGCGGCTCAACACGCCGCTGGATGTGTTGCTGGATTTGTTGTTCAACAACATCCATCACTACTTGGGTCACCTGAAGGTGATCAAACTGGTTGCCCGGGAGTTGCAGCAGAAATTCAACGCCTCGATGGAAAACCAGCACCTGATCCAGATGTTCAACCTCAGCGAAAGCCTGATTTATTACATCAACGCCATCCACAGCAACGGCGCGGTGCTGACCCGCCTGCGCAACCACGCGGAAAAGGAGCACTTCAGCGCCGAGGCCATCGGCCTGATCGACGACCTGATCATCGAAAACAACCAGTGCTACAAACAGGCGGAAATCTACTCCACGGTGTTCTCCGGGCTGATCGACGCCCGGGGCAACCTGATGAACAACAGCATGAACAACCTGCTGCGCAAACTGACGTTGATCAACGTGGTGTTTTTGCCGCTGAACCTGATTGCCAGCATTGGCGGCATGTCCGAGTTCAGCATGATGACGGCGGGGACACCGTGGTGGGTGTCCTATCCGCTGTTCCTGACGGCGATGATGCTTGGCGCCGGGGTGATGGTGTTGGGGCTCAGGCGCCTGGCCAGGTAGTTTTGGTGACTGTCAGGCCGCCTTCGCGAGCAAGCCCGCTCCCACAGGGGGAATGCCTTTCAAGTGTGGGAGCGGGCTTGCTCGCGAAAGCAATCTCAATATCACCCAATAAACCGGATCAAACTCGTTGGCTTGCATCGACACGAGCTGTCCGACTTTGAACCCCCCGAACCACCAAATACAACAACGGCCCAATCGACACAAAAACAGCAGTCAGCACAAGATAAGGCATCACCGACAGCCCTGACCGGCCACGCTGGCGAGCATCCCGGTACATCCAGATTCCGGCCAGCGTCGCCAACAGAAAAAGATCAATCACCACCTGCGCTGTATCCGGCCGCGACATCAGGCTGATCCCAAACTCGATCAACGACTGTTCCGCCTGCAACATCACCGAAACGGTGTAGCCGGCAAACGCGATCAGGGCAATCAGGGGCAGGGCGACAGACTTCATGGTTTCCTTCCTTGGGGACAATGAGCAGAATCGCCAGCCTACAGAGGCCCGACAAAATTGGCCATTGACTTGCCACCAATGCCCGGCTAATTTCCAGCCATGACTTCCACCGTATTGCGCTGCCAGCCAAGCATTATTACCGCCATTCCTTATTTGGCGGGCTAGCTCACGACTGCAGCACCCAACCCGCCCTAGAGGCGGGTTTTTACTTTCTGTCTCCTGGGTCTTGAACCGGAACATATCCGGCGTAGGACAGGAGATGAGTATGAACAGCGCCACCGCCCAACAACGTTTGCTTGAGCACTACGTGAAAAAGATTCTCGCCGCACCAGTGTATGAACTGGCGGTGCGCACACCGCTGCAACCGGCGCCTGCATTGTCCGAGGCGTTGGGTAATCAGATCCTGCTCAAGCGCGAAGACCTGCAACCGACCTTTTCCTTCAAGATCCGCGGCGCCTACAACAAACTGGTGCAGCTCAGCGCTGAGCAAAAGGGGCGCGGCGTGATCACCGCTTCAGCCGGCAATCATGCCCAAGGCGTGGCGCATGCGGCCCGTCAGTTGGGGATTGCCGCGACCATCGTCATGCCGTGCACCACGCCCGAGTTGAAGGTGTTGGGCGTGCGAAGTCGGGGCGCCGACGCAGTGCTGCATGGCGAGAGTTTTCCTTTCGCGCTGGAACACGCCCTGGACCTGGCCAAACAAACCGGTCGCACGTTTGTCTCGCCGTTCGACGACCCGGACGTGATCGCGGGGCAGGGCACCGTCGCCATGGAAATCCTGCGCCAGCATCAAGGCCCGCTGGACGCGATCTTCGTCCCAGTCGGCGGCGGGGGCCTGATCGCCGGCATCGCCGCGTACGTCAAATACCTGCGGCCGGAAGTGCGCATCATCGGCGTCGAATCGGAGCATTCCGCGTGCCTGGCGGCGGCGTTGCGGGCCGGTGAACGGGTGATTTTGCCCAACGTCGGCACCTTCGCTGATGGCGTGGCGGTGGCGCAGATCGGCGCTTATGGCTTCGAGGTTTGCCAGTTTTGTGTCGACGATGTGATCACCGTCAGCAATGATGAACTCTGCGCCGCGATCAAGAACATCTACGACGACACCCGCTCGATCACCGAGCCCTCCGGCGCATTGGCCGTGGCCGGGATCAAGAAGTACGTGGCTCAAACCGGCGCTCGCGGTCAGACCCTGGTGGCCATCGACTCGGGGGCGAATATCAATTTCGACAGCCTGCGCCATGTCGCCGAGCGCGCCGCTGCTTGTGGTGCGCCGGCGTGAACGCAGGTCAGGGCAACATCGGGCGCAGGAACGTGCGCTCGTAGCTGACGATAAACTTCTTCTCGACCAGCGAAGCCACCAGCGCCGTACTTTCCGGGTCGGTCATGGCGATGTGGCGGTAGCTTTCGTAGTCCGCCAGAGACGGAAAACTGAACAGGCAGTAGGCGATATTGCTCGCACCCTCGGACGGCAGGAAATACCCGTGATGCGTCCCGCCCAAACGCTCGACAATCAAGAGCCAGGCTTGGGCATAGGCTTCGAACTCACTGAGTTGGTAGGGATCGATCACATATTTGACGTGGCAGGTAATCAAAAGGCAGCTCCCGTAACTGTTGTTAAACACATTCCCCTTGTGGGAGCGGGCTTGCTCGCGAAGGGGCCGTCACATCCAACATTGATGGTGACTGGCACGCCGCCTTCGCGAGCAAGCCCGCTCCCACAGGGAATTGTGGTGGCTTATTCCTGAATAGCCTTCTCAATCTTGCTCGACGCCGACCAGATCCGATAACGCACCTCAACATCCTTGGGCACATACAACACGATCGGCAACTTGCTGTTATAGCGCAACATGAACCCGTCGCCGACCACCGGCACAAAATCCCTTTTGGTCTTGCCATCCGGGCAAGCCATCATCGTGCTCATCGGGCCAATCACCTTTTCCAGGCGATAGAACGGATAACCCCAGCCGTCGAGATTCTTCTCTTCAAGTATCCCGCCCAAGCGCTGGCGATTGCAGTCTACGTTCAAGGTCTTGCCCGCCAGAACTTCAACCTGATAGCCATCTTCCTGGGTTTGCGGCGCCAGATGAATGACCTGGCGAGTGAAACCACTTTCGGCCTTGGGAAACGGCGCGACATCTTCAAGTTTCGCGGCGTGTACCGCGCACGACAACCCGGCAGTTATTAGCCCGACGGTAGTGATAAAGGTCAAAGAACCCATGATGCCTCCTTGCGTGTGAGTGGGGTCAGCGGATACTGAAATATCGGGTAGCATTTTTTACGTTCATTCCCGGCAAATGCAACCCCGCGCTTGATGCCTGCAATTTGCAGGGCTTCGACCGGTCTTCCTTGCAAATTGCATGAGGGATTTTGCTGGCACGTTCTGTAAACCGTTGATTTGCCGACGAGATGCAAAGCGCAATTACAGGCATGTTTTATGCTGTAGCTGTCTTTAGCTGGCCGGTGATTTTAATGAGCCAGCGGCGCTACGAGAGAACGGTCAAATCTGGAGTATTCAGGCCCGCATGGACGACAAACGGGTCACTCCGATACAGACCGATATTTATGTTGATTGGCAGTCTCACATTAAGGAGAGGGTCGCCATGTTTCTATCTGCCTTGGAACTTCGCAATATCATTGAAAGCAGCTTCCTGCCGAAGCGCTGTCAATGCACGCTGTCGCCGGACCTGTCGATGACCATCAAAGTCTATGCCGACACGCAAACCGATCAGCTCGATCTGTTGGTGACCGGCATCAACGCCAAACGCTTGAATGGTTGTCGGGAAATCAACGATCTGATCGCCGAACTTCGTTCAGACATGCAGCACAGGGCGCAAGTCCAGCCGTTGCATCTTGACCGGAAAGCGCTTTAGCCCGCTGTTTCAAGTTCCACCGACACGCGCCGGGTCTGGAAAAATCCCAGACCCAGCGCCAGTTCGACCCCGACCGCCAGCAAAATCCCTGGCCCGGCATGGCCATTCAGCCATTCGCCGAAGCCCAGTGCCGCCAGCCCCCAGCAGCCGACAATAAACCCGGTGCTTAACGCACTGCGGGTTGAGGAGGGCGCTTCATTGCGAATCAGATAAAACATCACCCCCAGCGCTGCGAACAACACCGCGCTGCGCCGCGCGACCAATCCCGCCGCTGACGAATACTCGATACTCCAGATCGCCAACAAACGATCCGGCATCAAACCCCACACCAACGCCAGTGCAAAACACAACGCGGCGGTGAACGTCGATAACGTACGAAACGATAACTGCATGGCGAATCCTTGCGGCAGTGAGGGAGGCGCCCAAAGCATAGCGCCACAACCCTCACACGCCTACCGCAAAACGCCGAATCAGAGCCTTCCGTCAGTTTTGATAACTGCAGGCGTCAGACAATTTCCGATAAGTGATTTCAGAAGGCTTGCCCGTGGCGCTGTCGATGTACTTCATGTCGGCCTTGACCACTTTGCAGTCCAGGGTGGATGGCTCGGTCAAGGCAATCACCTTGCCCACATTCAGCGGCATACCGTATGTGTACGGCACAGCCTGGGAAGTTGAAGTGTCAGCGGCTTGGGCCAGACCGGCGAATGCGGTGCAGGCGAGGGCGGTGGTGATCAGCAACGTGCGCATGTTCATGGAAGTTCTCCGGTGCAGGCTTGAAGTCAGCTCGACGTGAAAGCGTCGAACCTGCCGCACTGGGCATCAGGAGAGCCTGAAGGCGTGCGGTCCCGTACAGGTTTGGACCGCGGGGTTAAGCGATGGTTAACGCGACTTGATACCACCTGTCGTGAGGCGGTTTCTGACAGAGGTTTCATGTGGGACCGGTAAATTAGTTATAAGAACGCCTCTCCAAGTGCAAGACTTTAAAACCGCGCGTTTCGGGAAGCGTGTCAATGCCGACAGCCGTTTCAGCCTGGCCTTTGCCGGCCACGTAGTCATAGAGCAGTAACTTCGTCGGCACTTCATAGCCTTCGTTTGGCATGACCAGGCGCATTTGCAGCGGCCCCAGATAGAGCCAACGAGGCAGGGCCTTCTCGGCAAAATTGATTTTCTCGACGCTGTGCGTGATCGGGTTTTTGCGCAGCACGACGCCTTTCATATAGGGCGAGCCGTATTCGAGGGCGAACATCAGGGTTGAGGACACGCACTTTGCCAGGACGATGCGGCCGATGAAGTCCTCTTGGGGCATATCGGTGAAGGCGATGTGGGTGTTGCCATCGAGTTTTATGAAAAGACGATGGCCGTCTTCGGCGGGCTCGGCCAGCAGCGATACCTTGGAGTGGCCGGCTAAAGGGCAGGTGAGGATAGTCTTGAGTGGTTGCGCATCGGCCGGGGTGGTTAGCAGCACTGCGAAGAGGTATGGCCAGGGTGATTTCATTGTGGGTGAGTCCATTCTGTTGTGGGGTCCTACAGTGCTACCCGGTCGGGGTGAAAAATCCTAAGAAAGCTTCGTCCCGTTCCTACAGGCTTGGGCGTGTTGTCGACTTTCGCCGGCAGGTCTGCAGCGTTTACTGTTTGGCCTCGCTGCAAAATCAGCGAACAGGTTTGGTCACCTGAGAACAGTGCACACATGTGTGCCATGATTCGCCTTGCGGACATCTATGTCCTTAAGACGCATTGTTGTGGCGGCTGTGTGCAGGACGCCTTCGGGCGAGCTGAGTTTCTGTTCTCGGTTGACCAAGCCTGTGCACAGTCCGCCTCCCATCGTTTGGTCACGGTGCTGGCGGTTACCTCAAAACAGATGAGTAATCACTATGCCAACGTTAAATCCTGTTCCCGGTCGTTATCGTTCAATCAAAAGCAACGTTACCGACACAAACCCCATGGTCATCGACACCGAGGCCAATCCCCAAGACATCCTCGAAGCCGCTCTACAGCGCATCCGTGCCTCCAGCAACTTGCTCGAAACGCTCCATTGCCAGTGCTTCAAGAATGGTGATGTCCAGGACATTCCGCACATCACCCACGCGCTGTATCTGCTGACGCAAGACGGCTGCGACCTATTGCAGGTCGCGCAACAGCAGATGTTGGGCTGGACAGCGCCGGCCTGACGCCTGCTGATACACACCTGCCTCCTACGGGGGCAGGTTTTAAAGCGGCAGAGGCGGGCACCCGGCTCAAGAACAGTTCCAAACCTTGCTGATACTGCTCCGCATCCATCACATCGCTGTGCCGGGGGATGTGATAGGCCTTGTCCTTGCGATCCAGCTCAGCGCAGGCCACCGAGTAAAAGTCAGGCGTTTCCTTGAAACGCACGATCTTCGCCCAGGCCAACCCGACTTTCGCGCCCTTGGTATTAATCAGAGTGAAGCCCTCGTCGTCGAATTGCAGACGATAAGCGCCTTCAGCCGCCTTGAGGGGAATGCGCAGTTTCATTTCGATCAGACGCTGATTCGTACGGCGAAATGGCGCGCGCGACTTCGCACGATTGTCGGCGATACGGTTGCGCAAATGGCTTAGCAGGCGAGCGGAGAAGCACCACCAGATCACCACGAAGATCACCGCAAACAGGGCAAAGGAGAGGAGTTTCTGGGGACTTAACTCGCGCGCAGGAAAATAGATCGCCAGCATGCCGCCCGCCAGGCCCAGGAGAAACAACAGTGGCGCGAGCAAACGGTCTTGAACACGTGCCACATGGCCCAACAGCCGGGCTTGCAGTTGATCATCCTTGAGCAATTCTCGCTCAAGCAGTTCATTGACTCTGAGTTGGGTGTGCTCGGGGGTAATGGTGAATTGCAATTCCATGGCGTTGAATCCGAAGTCCGTTTCTTGGTGAGGCGGGAGTTTACTTGTTTGCGGTGTTCCTGGCGTATTCAACCAGGTCTTTGGGGTAAACCATGTGATCGATTTTGCTATCGTCGATACCGTATAAGAACGCGATCGCGCCTGCTTCAAAGGCCCAGTAACCGACGTAGTTGCCATCGTCGTCTTCAATGTCCAAATGACTGTCATGCCAATTGGTTTGCAGCGACGCGAAAGCGGGATACCACGCTTCGCAATAGTGCTTTAACAAGTGGCTCGATTCTTCAGGTTCGGTGGCGTATATCGCCCTGATCAGCGGCGTATAGAGATCGTGGAGCCACTCGTCCAGATCAGCACGGTCAGGTAAATGCTTGCGCAGAAGGTCTTCGTAGAGCGTGTCTTCGTTGGCGTATCCCCCGCGATCTATCAGGGCGACGAAACGAGTCAGCAGGTCAGTGCGATGCAACAAAATGCAGAGGCTGATGACTTGAACACACTCTTCATAGTGTTCAGGCCAGTCATCAATGGCCAAGGGTGAAATATCAGGTTCGCGTTCCTCCGCAGCCAGGGCTTGTTGGTAAGTCTCATAGCTGCTGATCAGCTTCTCCAGCCGGGGAATAAGGCTTTCAATCGGCCCGCCCGCCGTGTAACTGATCAGCAAGGCATTCAACGCTGCTGCCTTGAAGTATCCCGTTCGTAATGATCTCTCTTGGTCTGGAGAATCTGCCTGCATCGTCTGGCCGGCCCAGCGCGATTCGGTCGTATCGTAGAGATGGATGGACTTTCGGTAGTACGAATCAACGATGAAGCGCTGTCGTCTGTTCATTACGTTTGTCTGGCTCTCTTCCGTTGCAGGGCTATTGCTTGTCGAATCGCTTAAACCACTGCGCAGTGTCGTCTTCTCCGAAGGTCGGGCCATAGGGCGAATGGGACTGGAGTTGTTCTGGCTCAGGAATGCGCAGGGTTTTGACGATTTCATTGACGGCTACATAGGCTGCGGGCGGTTCCTCATCTTGTGCTCCGAGCTGGGGGTAGTCTCCTGCACGGATGATCAATCCGCTGACATAATTCAATATCTCCACATCGCTGCGGCTGCTAAAAGCATGATTTAACGAGTTTTCACCTCCTAGACGTTCCACAAACTGATTGCCGAGAATGGTGTACCAGTTCACACCCTTGATGTGATCCAGCAGTTCTCTCTTAAAGTTGTGCACCATGGTGTCCACTTCAAGTCCGGGGAACTGCTGAGCCAACTGAAATTCCATTGGCGTGTAGCTATCGAAGTCATAAGGCAGAACACTGGAAAGTCCACCATAACCATGTTCAGCCTTAACCTGGTTACAGAGGTAAACTAGCCAATTTTGATATCGAATGGCTCCATCAGCTTCCAGCAAAAAAGTCCAAGGTAAAGTGATCTTCAGATATGAGCGCTTGTGGTTTCCATGGATTTCAAAAGAGTTCAAAACCGAAAGACTGTATTTCGCGGCCTCACTTGCAGTTGAAGCGCTGCTGAGGTGCCATTCATATTGATCGTTCGAACCAGTTCGAAGAATGTCCAGAGTCATTTTTTTGAAGCTGTCATTTGTCAGTTTCTTATATTGATCATTGAATTGTCCCTTTAGGTGTTGGCCAAATTCTTTGTTGAAACGATCAAAGCATTCTATAATTTTTTTCTTGCTTTCCAGTAGATAGCCTTCTTTAAAATAAACTGTGGCAATCAGCCCCAGCCTGATGACTGGTGTGCTGTCAGGAAGTTCAAAAGTCAGGTTTGGAGCTTGGTCAGATAATATTTGCAATGGATTCATAGTCGTCTTTTCTATCTGGCGGTTACGGCTCTGGCATACTCGACCAAGTCTTTTGGGTAAACCATATGATCAATGTTGCTGTCGTCGATGTCGTACAGAAACGCGATGGCTCCCGCCTCCAGCGCCCAGTAGCCAACGTAGCTTCCCTCGTCGCCATCCTTATGCGTGTCATACCAAGGGGCTTGATCAAAGGACGAATACCAATTTACACAATATTTTTTCAATAACTCGGGTGCGATTTTTTTATCTTCGACGTAAATGGCTTGAATTAGCGGGGTGTAAGCGTCGTGATACCACTGATCGACATCTTCACGGTCGGGAAGAATCTTGATCAGTAGATCTTCATATAGAGTATCCATGCCTGCATAACCGGCGTTATCGATCAGCAAAACGAATCGTTTCAGTAAGTCCCGGCGATGCAGAAGGATACAGAGACTGATCACCTGTAAAAATTCCTGATACTCGTCAATCCAGTCATCAATTGTCAGCGGCGTGATGTTTTCAATCTGTTCATATTGAGCCCGCTCGTGTTGCAGAGTCTCATAGCCATCTACCAGCGTCTCTAGTAGGGGTGGTAAGTTGTGGATTTCTTCTCCGGCGGTATAACGCATTAAGATATTGTTCAAGTAAAGCGTTTGAAAATGCCGGGCTCTTAAAGACTGCTCCTGCTCGGGAGAGTCTGCTTGAAACAGCTTATCTTTCCAGAAGGTAAATGACTTTTTATAATTGCTTAAAAAATTACCGTATCTCTGCTCGGTAAGGAATTTTTGTCTTTTGATCATGTTTCTTTGCTTCGGTCAATAGTGGTGTTGTTTCTGGCGTAGTCGACTAAAGCTTTTGGGTAAACCATGTGATCGATTTTACTGTCGTCTATGTTATATAAAAATGCAATTGCTCCCGCCTCGATAGCCCAATAACCTACATAACTCCCCTTTTCTCCCTGCAGGTGAGTGTCATACCAAGATGCTTGTTTGAATGCTGGATACCATTGTTTACAATATTCATCCAAAAGCTTGGAAGCATTTTCTTTGCTGTCTGCATATATGGCCTGGGCTAAAGGTGTATATACATCGTGATACCATCTGTCGACGTCGTGTCTATTTGGTAAGACTTTTTTCAACAGGTCTTCATATAGGGTGTCATCGCCAACGTACCCTGCCTCATCTATCAAGACGACGAAGCGCTTCAATAGGTCAGTACGGTGCAGGAGTATGCACAAGCTTATGACTTGTACGCATTCTTCATACTGATCTGGCCAGTCATCTATTGCGAGGGGCGATATTTTGAGTGCCTGTTCAAAGATGGCTAATTTTTTTTGCCATATTTCGTATTTTTGTATTAGTTTCTCAAGTAGTGGAAACAAGACTTCTATCTCTTCTCCTGCCGTGTAGCAGGCGGAAATCTTGTCAAGCAGGAGGCTTTGGAATTGCTCTGCTCGAAGTGAGGCTTCTTCTTCAGGAGAGTCAGATTCGAGTGTATTTGTTTTGCAAAACTCAATAACTTCGTCGTACTCTTTTAAGAAATTTTTATAGTGGGCTTCACTATAGAATTTTTGTCTTTTGTTCATAAATGTCAGCTAAGGGGCCGTAGTGGTTTCGCCATGACTTGATGGGCGGTTGTCCGCCCATCTGACTAATAACTAACTTAAATTAAGTTATTTTGTCGCCGCTATCATTATTCTCCAGACCAATACCAAATAGTATCGCCCCAATGGGAGTCACTGAACCCAGGCATTATGTCGCCTTGATTGAAGTGGCGACGAGATTCTGCTTTTGCCGGCGTAAACCAATAGCCAGTCTTGCTACATGATTGTCCTGCATCTATACGAGCAACTCGAGACCCATCGGTCGGTTGGTAATTTCTCGCGTATTCGACCAAGTCTTTTGGATAAACCATGTGATCAATTTTGCTGTCATCTATGCCATACAAAAAAGCAATTGCTCCAGCCTCGATAGCCCAATAGCCTACGTAGTTTCCTCCTTCTCCTTGATGATGAGTGTCGTGCCACGGGGCTTGTTTGAAGGCTGGATACCACTGGGTGCAGTATTTTTTAAGGAAGTTGGCCGCCTCTTCTTTCGTTTTTGCATATATTGCTTGCACTAAAGGTGAATATACGTCGTGATACCACTGGTCTATGTCATGCCTGCCAGGTAATAACTTGCAAAGCAAATCTTCATATAACGTATCGTGGCCTTCGTAGCCTGCGTCGTCTATTAATTTCACGAATCGCTTAAGGAGATCTGTTCGATGTAATAAAACGCAAAAACCTATAACTTGCACGCATTCTTCATATTGATATGGATAGTCGCTAATCGCAAGTGGTGATATATCGGGAGTTTGTTCCGATTCTGATAATTTCTCTTGCCTGATTTCATATTTTGTAATTAAGTCTTCTAAGAGTGGGATGAGTGCAGTGATTTCTTCCCCGGCGGTGTATGTTGCTAGAAGCTTATTAAGTGCCAAACGTTGAAAAAATCTAGAGCGAAGCGTCGCCTCTTCTTCGTCGGAGTCTGACTTGAATTTTCTCGTCCTATAAAAGTCTATGGACTCGTCATATTCTCTTAGGAAGGTGTTGTAATGGTTTTCACTATAAAATTTTTGTCTTTTTATCATGTTTTATACCTCAAGCTTAAGTGAAGCTGACATGCCATGTTTTTTAGCTAAAGATTTTTTACGTTTATTCACAAAGTTTTTAACTTCGTGGTCGGCATAGTGAAAGGCTTTATGGTTTTTATGAGAGATTTCATCGGTGTTGTTTAGTCGTGCGCTGGCATGTTCTTGAGGGCTCAGGCTTGTATGGTATAGCGGCGTATAAAATAGATGTCGGCTGTAAGGATGCGTTATTTGGGTAGCTAAAAGAACGCTATTAACGGCTTTGCCCAAGTTTTCGTCGATCCACTCCCTGTTCATTTGTACCGATAGTTTTCTTTTTTGTTTGTACGGAGGTGTTTCGCTTTTTGTTGTGGTGGGTTTGTTTTTTTCGGTGCTTATTTTATTTTTCTTTTCGTTAGACGTATTGTTTTCATCACTTTCGATTGGTTCTATTAGTTCACTTGAATCAGTCAGGCCGGCAACCCCTAACCTTGAGCTGATGCCAGGCTGACGCGTGTTGTTCTTTTTACGCATGAATTTTGGCGCATCCTCGTCGCGGCTTGCCTTCGCCTCAACAATGGCAAATTGTTCGCCGTCATTGTTGGCAGGATTGACGCGCCAAACAGCATCTATTCCTGTCCCATTAGCACCATCAGACAATTTGTAGAGAATGTGCTTTGCTTTTGGGCTCCCACCAGCGGAAAGCTTCCCCATCTTACTCGCACTCGGGACCCCCTCAAGCCACTTCCCATCCGCCCCTTTATCATGCCCATCCCAATCCTTGCCCCAACCAAACTCCACCGCACAAATGTAATCGGCAATGTGCTCCCCACTAACCCCCAACCCTTCATTCAGAATCCCGGAAGGGGCCTGAAGGCCTACTTTGGAGGCTCAACTTGGTTGGAATGGGTACCGCTGGCGCCGTCCTTGCCCTTCGCCGCATCCACCTTCACAAAGCTCCCGCCAGCCTTGGCCGTTAGCTCCATGCCACCCTCAACCACAACCTTTTCCCCGGCGTTGTAGTGAATCTCTGTCCCAGCCTCGACAAACTGCCCAGTCCCTACCTTCACATGCTGAGTCACGCCGACGGTAAGGTGATCATCCTCCCGTGTTTCACTCTTGCGGTCGAGGTAGGTGATGCGGTGTTCTTCAACCTTGAATTCGCTTAAAACATTCGCTTAAACCGTGTCGTGGCGCTTGTTGCCGACGCGAATCAGTCCGAAGGGTCTGGCAAATAGCAGCTATTGAAAGGTCTTTGTCAGGCTGTACTCGATGTCGTGGCTTGTGGAATTTGAGCTACTCGCACTAATGCTTGATTTTCCACATGCGCGAACCATCGGTCGATATGGTCCTGTAACTTTGGTAGTTCAGAGCGATCACCATACACATCCGACAGTTCCAAAGTTTTCGCCTCTAGATCCTTGATGTTCTGATAGGTATTTTTAACGTTATCCAGCTCTTTTTCGTTGTGTTTAATAGCTGAATCGATCTCCTTCTGGCGCGCTTGCAAATCACTCATGGTCGATCTCCTTTGCAACGCCGTAGCCCGATCATTTGGCCTAGTTTCGATAGATCTCCCCGGATACTCCTCTTGCTGTACTTTTTGCCATTTTTCAAGCGCTTCACTGTAGCTTTTTATCTGAGCGCGCATGTTGACTGCTTCTCTCGCAGTCAGCACCGTGCCACAGCTTGCTTGAGCATCCTGCCAGCGGCGAAAAGTTGCCCAACAAGCCGGGATGTAACCGCCTAACATTGTATGATCAGCCCCGTTCATCACTTGTACACCAAATGAGCTACGATCAGGCGTGTCATTGTTTTTCACATTTGCATAGCAGAGTTGAGTCATTGCAGATTCTTCGAGTCCTTCACAACCAGGCGTCCACAGAACGGAAGAAACCTGATTGCCGGGTAGTCTTAGAGGCATGAAGTAACGCTGCTCACCTTGATGTCGATATGGCTTGCCGCCGAGTCGGCTCAATCCCGCCCCAAACACGATTCCGCCAACAACAGGGGCGACGCCCCCCGTTACGGTGGCCGTGATACCTGTAATCCAAACCGCTTTTTTAGTATCCATCCACGGGACGGGTACACTTGGTACCGGATCGTTGTTATTTACAATTCGATGGTGAACCAGGGACTTTGCTCCCTCAACAAACTCGGCATCGCCTGCCCGTGGCGAGCCAAACGTATAAAGAATGACAGCAGGGTCGTAGTTCCTGCGTATCCATTCAGCCACCAATAATGCAATCGCGCCACCTAGACTGTGGCCACAAACAACAATGCGCTGATCACCTATGCGAAATCGCTCTATGTATTCTGTTAAAAAGGCTTTTACTGCCACGTAACCTTCGTGGAAACCTTGGTGTGCTTTTCCTACACCCCCCTCAACAGGTACTTGTTCTGCGTCGCCATCGCGCCAGGCGTCCCATTTTTCCGCCGTTCCGCGAATTGCGATAAGGATCATTCGATCATCGTGAGTCGCATACGCTTGTGTGTCGGTATTTACCCAGTCAGTCATACCCTGACGTTGATCGTTGAAGAAGTGGACTTGAGAAGGTGTTTTTCGGTCGTCCTCATTCTGATATAGATCCGGGTCGTAAGGGATAATCTCCAAGCGTTTCGAATAGGGGACGTCCTCTACAACAGGGTAATTAACTGTTTTCGCATCAGCGTAGCGCATTGGTTCCTGGCAACAAGCCAGACATGTCTGAAGAACATGACCCACAGTTCCCACGGTCGGAAACTTTATCTCTCCACCGGGCTCCTGAGATTTAGGGTCTTTCGGATCTTTAGGCGCGTTTGGATCTTCTGGTACCTGACCGAAATCTCCATAACTCAGCGTGGCAAAAAGTGACAGATTGTAAAGATTAATGGCGCTGAACGTTGGTGCTAAGGAGATAAGAGGCCTGTAGGCGCGCAGTGCTCGCACTTCTAGCACATAATGCTTCCCTGGTAGCAGACCGACCCCAAAGCTTGGAACCTTTCCGGCAGCTAGATTGCACGCAAGTTTTGCCCAACCCTCTGGAACTGGTTTGGAGAGTTTCGCTGCGGGAGGTAGATGCCGTGAGTGTTGTACAAATTGACGGACCTCCACATTGAAAAACTCCGCTTTTTCTGAAGATGCCCGATAAGCCCCCGTTTTTGCGCTACTACCGATGGGCCGATGAAGTGTTTGTTCCGCGGCGACTTGTAGCTGTGTAAGCTTAATTGGATAACTTCCGCGAGTGGAAATGGCGGTGTAAAAATCATCTGCGCCTTGGTAGGCTTCCGTGATGGTAAGAACAAGAGGACCTGCATATTGGCCGTCAACTCTTGCAAATCCATCAGCATCTAATGATCCGCTATGTTTTATACCTTCGCTATCGAACAGTTCATATTTCAAGCCCGCGTATGGTTTTGCATCACCAAATTCATCCACCAATCGAAAACTAATCGAGTCTCCAAGTGCGGCGCAACTACGCTTTTGATCGCTTAGAGATTGCGTTTCCCTGAGATCCATATCGTATTCCCTTACTCTGTACAACCTGGGTAAATAGTGCACTCGCGACCATTCATCTTGAAGGGTCTGAAATCTTTAGTGTTTCCACGGCAAAAACCATATATGTCGTTAATACCCTTGCCTAGGCATGGTTTCCAACCGTTTGGAAATTTCTGCCATTTTCCGTCTGAAGCAGGTGTTTCTTCAGGTGAGAAACGAAGCTCAAGATGTACCTCCTTTCCTGCCAAACTATCGCGACTCAGGGAACCACCTGGTTTTCCCCTGCTATTGCGATCTTCGTTCACGTTCCAGTTTTCGTCTGTTGCCGTGCAGGAAAGTATTTTGGAAATTCCATCTTTCTGGATTCTTGCAACGCTTAATTGAAACATCCAACTGCAAATGCCACGAAACTTAATCTCACCGGAGTTAATTGATTTGCTCGCAGGCATCGCAGTTGAATTGCTAATTGATATTCCGCCACCATCACCACCAATATCCAGCGGTGTAGGGCCGTAGCTACCATCGACACTGGTATCAACACGTGTCAAGTCCATCACGCATCCCGCGATGTGATACTCCGTAGGTATATTAAAGCGCGCAGTCTGTTCGATATTTTTTACTTCGATTCTGTCCGATTTTTGCTGGTGCCTTGTGACACTGCCACCTAGGCCCGAGACATAGGCTTTGCAGTCCTGTCCTGCTCGCGGTGCATATTGAGCTTTCGACGTAAATCCAAAATTAGCCGGGGTTGTCGCGACTAAAGTGAAAGACTCGGAGCCATAGTAACTGGTTGCAGATTCAGCGCTGTCTTTCGCCACCTGCCCAGCCCAGGAGCAAGCTCCCATTAGAGGAAAAGCAAGAAAAAAAGCTGATTTCAGGCAGTTTGAAAAATTAGGACTACTCATTCAATGTTCCTTGCTTACTGCAATTTGGGTAGGTCGAGAATTCGCGAGCGTCTTCACACCCACTTTTCTTTATATTCAAACTTCAGCACCGGAACTAGAATCAGCAAACACTCGCTGACAACGCAAAAAATGAACTTCCGGTGTTTCTCCCGGTAAAGGCTTCCAAGCAATATCTTCCATACATTCGGAGCTCAGCCGCCGACTCAACATCAGCTGTCGCTGTTCCGGTGTTTTCCATTGCCACAGTTCCATCAAGTCCATTTGTTCTTCCAACCACTCGCTGACCACGCGTGTCTCCGCCAACGAAGCCGCCGCTTCGACGTGATAGGTCAGCAGCCAACGTTTGAGGTTATCGCGCAAGATGCTTCGAGCCTGTTCACCGGACTCAGGGGTTCGCAACCAAGGTGCCGGATTCGGCACCGGGTACATCCCAGGCTTGGCGTTATCATCGCTTTTCCACTGTTCCTCATCCCAATACAGCACGCTGCTGATCGGACCTAACAGCAACGGTCGTTCGGTTTCGCTCAGGTTGGCGAGACAGCGGGCCAGTACGCGATTGTCCTGGAAGCGGAACAGTGAGCGTTCGCCGTCTTCATCAATAATCATCCGCGCACGCCAGTGTTGGGTCAGGCCGTCGAGGTCGGCCTGGTCCATGCTGCCAATCCAGCCCCAGTTGCGCTGTGGGTCGTCGAGCAGTTTGCGGAAGGCATCGGCGTCGGGGTTGGGCAGTTCGGTCAGCCATGGGCTGATGGGGGCGAATTCAGTGTATTGGGTGCCTCGATAGAGCTGCACGGTGCGCTGCATGAGGCCGGCGCTGTATAGCGAGGTGACCGGATTGGGTTCGGCGAGGCTGTCGAGGGCCAGGATCAGCACGCGATTGAGCCGGGTTTGTTCGCTCAGCCAGCTGTTGAGAACGTCACTCATGCTGTTGCCCCCAGGTCACACTTGCCTTCACGGCAGGCTTCGCAAATCGGGCAGCGGATATCGCCGGCAGCACGGGCGGCTTTGGCCATGGCCATTTGCACGGCAGCCGGGACGAGCGGGGCGCCGGGTTTGTCCCGGGCGGCGGCCCATGGGATGACCGGGTCGAGAATCTGGATCCCCGTGCCCGCGCCGGGCGCACCACCCGAGTTAACCTTCACATTCGCGCCACTAATCGTCACGCCCCCTGCATCCACCTTCACAAAGCTCCCACCAGCCTTGGCCGTAAGCTCCATGCCTCCTTCAACCACAACCTTTTCCCCAGCGTTGTAGTGAATCTCTGTTCCAGCCTCGACAAACTGCCCAGTCCCCACCTTCACATGCTGAGTCACCGCCACCGTCAGGTGATCATCCGCGCGGGCTTCACTCTTGCGATCCAGATGCGTGATGCGGTGTTCTTCAACCTTGAATTCGCTTAGAACATTGGCCTCGACGGTGTCATGCCGCTCGTTGCCGACACGAATCTTCTGGTCATGCTCGATGTTTTCATCCCAATCCCGTTGGGCGTGCAGATAAATCTGTTCTGCACCTTTTTTGTCTTCGATCCGGAATTCGTTGTAGCCCTTGCCGCCCGGTGAGCTGAGGGTCTTGAAGGTGCTGCGGGTCTTGTTCGCCGGCAGGTCGTAGGGGACGACGTTTTCCTTGTGGTACAGGCAGCCGGTGACCAGCGGTTGGTCGGGGTCGCCTTCCATGAAGGACACCAGCACTTCCATGCCGATGCGCGGGATGGCGATGCCGCCATAGGCATTGCCGGCCCAGCCGGTGGCGACGCGTAGCCAGCAGGTGGTGTTGTCGTCGGCCTGGCCTTCGCGGTCCCAGTGGAATTGGACTTTGACGCGGCCGTACTGGTCGGTGTGGATTTCTTCGCCCTTGGGGCCGGTGACGATGGCGGTCTGGCTGCCGAGGATTTTTGCTTTCGGGTGTTCCAGGGCAGGGCGAAAGTGCGCGTCCCACGGGGTGGCGAGGAAGCGGTTGCGGTAGCCCTGGTGGAAATCGTCCTTGTTGTCGGTGACGTCGCTGGTGGTGTTTTCGCCGAGCACTTGCGGCTGTTTGCCTTCGTGGACGACTTCCAGCAGCAGCCAGAGGTCGTTCCACTCGGCGCGCGGGTGTTCGCTCAGGGCCAGGAAGTGGCCGCTGACCAGAATTGGTTCGTCACTTTTGCCTTCGGCGAGTTTGTAGTCGCTGCGATGGCGTTCAAGGGCGCGGGTCGCCAGTTGCTTGCCGCGTTCGCGGTCGGTGAAGCGGCCGGGATAGTCGTAGTCTTCGAGGTCCGGGGCGAAGGTGCTTTTGGCAGTGCCTTCAGGGAGGATGCGCGGTTTCTCGAAATCGTAGTCGCGGCGGCTAACGCGGGTGGTGCGGGTTTCCAGGCGCAGGTTGAAGCGCTTGATCACGGTTTTCTCGGCGGCCATGCCGGAATCTTGCTGGTAGGCCACGGGCGTGAGTTTGCGGAATACGGTCTGGTCGTCGCCGAACACCAGTTTGTGGCCGCTGGCGGAGTGCTGGAAGTGGAAGTGAATGCCTTCTTCTTCGCACAGGCGCTGGATGAAATGCAGGTCGGATTCGTCGTACTGCACGCAGTAGTCGCGTTCGGGGTAGATCGCGCCGAGCTGAAAGCTATAGGCATTGGACAAAATGCCCCGCGCTTCGAGGACCTGGCCGATGATCTTCGGCACCGTCAGATGCTGGAAGATTTGCTGGTCGTGGTTGTGCCGCAGGTAGGCGAGTTGCGGCACCAGGCTGATGCTGTAGCGGGTCAGCTTCTTGCCGGAATCGCCTTGCTCGATGCGATAGACCAGGCCATGGATGATGCCTTTGCCGGTGGCGCCGAAGGTCAGGCAGCCAGGCTTGTGCAGCAGCTCTTCGAGTTTCAGGTCGGGGCGGGCGCTGACCAGTTCGATGTCGAAACTGAACGGCTGGTTGAGGGCTTCGCGACCGACGAAACTGAGCACTTGCAAGTCGGCGGAAACACCGTCCAGCGTGAGGGTGATATGGGTTGCGTTCGCGTCCAGCATGCCTTGAATTCCGTCCTTTGAATAAGCTGGGGCGGATGGTGCAGGATTAAGTGGGTGTGTTCAAGGCGCAAATGGCGTGCTCTGTCATAGGGAAATCCCCTACAGGCGACATTCGGGCCAATGATTGCCGGGTTTTGTACATATCTGGCTGCACTGGGAGTTGGCCGAAGCGCGCTTGCACTCAAGAACTAGCGGTCACTTTCGGACTGAAGTGTTCATCTGAACGTAAAAGCCCTCTGCCGTTATCTCCGCGGAAGGTCTCAATCATGTACAGATACCAGCGGCGCAATTACTTCAGCCCCGCTAGGAAAAGCAGGGCCTTTTAACAAAACATCAATAAATATGTTTGTATCGAAAACAGCTGGGGTTGAGTCGAAGGGTATGCCTGGTAATGATCGAGTGAATGAATCAGCCCCTCCCTCATACGTTTGAGCACCCACAAGCGCCACAAGCTCAGGAGGTGACAACTCACTCGGCTGAACCGCCTGGACTGGTTGTGGCTTGAGGACGGACGTGACAAACCCGATGACAAGACCACAAATGATCAGTTTTTTCATCTTCTTATCTACCTGAAAGGTCATGTTTATCAGGGCAGTGTGGTTGCTACAGCACTAACGTCTTGTGTTCCATCAATGTTATCCCCGCCAGCAAACGCCCCATTTTGAGATATGGACGTGAAACTATTGATCATTCCACCATTGAGTGGCGGCACAAGTTGCGTCCCGTTAATACTGCTCCAGGTGTATGCCTGCAGGTGTTGATTAGCGTTGAGACTGTTGAGTACTACGGTATTACTGTCGGCGAGCATCGCACCCGTGATCCAGGCATTTGTAGCGGGCGGTGGAATAATCGTCGTACTCGACGATGATGGCTGCCAGATCTGGTATTGAGGTTTGCCGTTGGTATCTTGTGAAACTACCAGTACTAGTCCGTTGTTGTTGATGGATCGAGCCCGGCTTTTTGAACCGCTCGACAATGTAAGTAACTGTGGAGCGCTGGTTGGTGTGGCCCAGTAGGCTGCTTTTCGCACGTTGGTCGTGGAGTTGGGATACATGCAGTTGCCAACAATCTGCTGTTGATTATTGATGGCGGAAACTGTGCAGTTGGTTGCCCCTGACGGTATCGGCAAGGTGGTGATGCTATAACTGGAACCACTGACTTGTGCAAAGGTGCCTGTCGGTACGTCTGGGCTGCGAGGGCAGTTCATCACAATGCTGGCACCGCGATTGATCATGTCGACCCCGACGCAATTGTCACCGCGATTCGAGACCTGAATGGGGGTCGCACTGCCTGCGCCGTACAACACCACGGTGGCGATGTTTTTTGCATTCATGCTTTCGCCGAGGATGTCGCCTTGTTGGCTGAAGGCCCTTAGCGACGTTGATTGATCGGGATAAGGACCAATGAGGGGAGGCAGAAGGCCTCCCGGAAGAGGATTAAGTTTCAAGGGGACCGTGCCGGGGGCCGTCGCGGTCCACACCACGGCGAAGAAATCAGAGTTGTTGTCTTCACAGGCACCTGCAAGTGTCCCGGAGTTGGCAGCTCCCATAACCCAACAAGGCTGGTCGGTGACCATGGAGGCAAGCGGCTGCTGCGGCCCCGCCGTAGTGACATTGGCCACCCACGGCTCGTTATTGGGAACGAAGTTCGGCTCCGAGCAGTTGCCAACCACCAAGCCGTTGTCGTTCACGCCTGCGGTTTCGCACTGGGAACCTGCGTTGTTACCCAGATCGATAAATGCAGCAGCATTTGCGAAATGGCAGAATCCGGCGAGCGAGGCAGCACTCACCAGATACAATGAGGGCTTTGTAACGTTGATGTTCATAACGTCCCCTTCCTTGGTTTGTGAATAGTCATTGGCAGTGAATCGACTTACATGACCAGTTAACAGGCAAAAAAAACCGCTGCCTAGCTGTCAGAGTTGACAGCTAGGCAGCGGTTTTTTTTTGCTGTATTGGCCGAACTACAGAGGGTCAGGCCACATTAAAGCCAATGCCAAAACCGACTCCAAAACCCCTGCCGAAGATCATCCTTACACCCGGCATATTGCTGGGCATACATATCAGAACGCCCCTGCACCTTGCCCGCCGTCGCCACTAACCAGCCTTTGCTGGCATAGGTTTTCTGACGATACCCACCCCAACCTTCGTGGTAATTCAGGTACTGCCCGTAGGCGTCATATTTGTAAACACCATTGATGGTGGCTGTCTTGTCCATGTACCAGCCGACAAAGTCGATGGCGTCATCGAAATCCTCGCGGTCGGCGCCGTGTCTGCCGGTGCTTTTTTGATAGTCGGACCAGACTTCATCCTTGGCCTGGGCGTAGCCGGACGCGGTCGACACCCGGCCCCACGGAATTATCCAGAGCAAGTATTTGCGCGGTGTCTTGGCGTCGTAACGGTAGCCGGACTCTTGATACATGATCGCGAAAGGCACCTGGATCGGCACGCCCCAACGCTTTTGCGTGACTTGCGCGGCGTCGTACCAGTCGCTCTTTTCCCGGAAGATTTCGCAGAGATCGTTGGGGGAGCGTGGGGGCGAGGTGCTGCAACCGGCCAGCAGCGTGGTGAGTAGTAACAGTCCAGCCGTTTGCCTTGAGTTCAAAAGCCTGTCTTCCTGTCATGCGCGTAAAAGGGCGACAGTTTACCGACTCGGGGCCATGGCGGGGGGATTGTGGGTGATGGCTTTGGAGTTGGCGGTATGAGATAGATTGCCTTCGCGAGCAAGCCCGCTCCCACAGTGGATCTTCAGCGAACACAGGTTTGGTGTTCGGTAACAATCCATTGTGGGAGCGGGCTTGCCCGCGAAGAGGCCCTCACATTCAGCGCAAATCCAACTGCTTGCGGTACGGCAAATCCGGTCCGGTTTTGCTGCATGTCAGCGCTGCGGCCTGTACGGCAAACTTGAGCATGCCGTCGATCTGCTCGCGACTCAGATGCTGCACACCGTCCACCGAATCCAGCTGATGCTCGGTCAACCAGGTAATCAGCGCGGCCTGAAAGGTGTCGCCGGCGCCCACCGTGTCGGCAATCTTCACCGAACACGCCGGCACCGACCACGAGCCATGGGCCCGGCTAAACACCGTCGCGCCTTCGCCACCACGGGTCAGGAACACCAACTGGCAACGATGCTGCAGCCAGCCTTCGATCACCCGCTGCGGATCCTGTTCGGGATACAGCAGGCTCAAGTCTTCATCGCTGACTTTGATCAGGTCGGCCAATTCCACCAGTTCAGCAATCCGCGAACGCCACAGGTCGATGTTTGGCTCTGGATTGAGGCGCACATTCGGATCGAGGCTGATCAGGCGTTTGCCGCTTTCCCGGCCCACCAACGCCATCAGCGTATCGGCAATCGGTTGCACCACCAGCGAGAACGAGCCGATGTGCAAGCCGCGTACTTCAGGCCCGAGTTCCGGCAAATGCTCAAGGCGTAACTGCCGATCCGCACAACCTTCGCCACGGAAGCTGTAGTGCGGCGAGCCATTGGCGCCGACCGCGACCATCGCCAGCGTGGTCGGCGCGGCGAAGTCGACGAGGTAATCCGGGCGCACACCTTCGTCTTGCAGTACTTGCTGCAAGCGACGGCCGAGGTAGTCGGTGGACAGCCCGGCAAACAGCGCCGCGTCCACGCCCAAGCGGCGCAGACCCACCGCCACATTGAACGGTGAACCACCGGCAATCGCCTTGAAATTCACTTTTGAAGCCAGACCGCTGGCATCGTCTTCGCTGAAGAAATCGAACAGCGCTTCGCCACACACCAGATACATAATTGTTCGCTCTTTAAAGGGTTGCGACGTGTTGTTGATAGCGCTCGTAGGCCTGTTGCGCCGCCGCGACATTCTCGGCGATCGGCAAAGTTTCGCTGGCCAGATCGAGCTTCACGCAACGCTCGCACAAATCCGCCAGGGTGCTTTCGTGGCCGTTAGACCAGGATTTGCACCATGCCGCTTGAATCGCCGCGCCCAGGGCCGCGGCTTCGCTTTGTTCGGTGCAGATCACCGGGGTGTTCATGATATCGGCGACGATCTGGCGCCACACCGGACTTTTCGAGCCGCCGCCAATCAAGCAAATGTTGCGGCTTTGTAAGCCATTCTGGCGCAGCAGGTCCAGTCCGTAGCGCAATCCGAAGGTCGTGCCTTCGACGGCGGCGCGGCACAGGTTGGCCTGGGTCATGTTGGTCATGGTCAGGCCGTGCAGGCTGCCGGTGGCGTGGGGCAGGGCGGGCACGCGTTCGCCGTTGAGGAACGGCAGCATGCACACGCCGTCCGCACCAATCGGTGCATGGGCGACCAAATTGTTGAACTGTTCGATGTCCAGCTCGAACAGTTCGCGAATCACGCCAGTGGCGTTGGTCAGGTTCATGGTGCAGATCAACGGCAGCCAGCCACCGCTGGAGGAGCAGAACGTGGCAACCGATGCGTCCGGACTGACTTTCGGCTGTTCGGAGTAGGCGTAAACCGTGCCCGAGGAGCCGAGGCTCATGGTGATCGCGCCGGGCTGGATATTGCCGGTGCCGATGGCGCCCATCATGTTGTCGCCGCCGCCACTGGAGACCAGCGCTTGCGGGTTGATGCCCAGGTGCTCGGCAATGCTCGGCAGGATCGTGCCGACCGCTTCGTGCGCATCGATCAGCTCGGGCAGCGATGCCTGCAGACGTCCGGTGGCGTCGATATCGCGCAGCAGTTGCAAGTCCCACTGGCGGGTGCGCACGTTGAAATAACCGGTGCCCGACGCGTCACCGTATTCGCTGCAACTGCGGCCGGTCAGCCAATAGTTGAGGAAGTCGTGGGGCAGCAGGATGCGAGCGATGCGGGCGAAAACCTGCGGGTGTTGTTCTTTGGTCCAGAGCAGTTTGGACACGGTGTAACCCGGCGCGATGACGACGCCGAGGCGTTCCAGCGAGCCTTGTTCGCCGCCCAGATGGGCCAGCAGGCGATCGTTTTCAGGGGTGGATTCGGTGTCGCACCAAAGCTTTGCCGGGCGCAGGACCTGGCCTTGGTCGTCGAGCAGCACCAAGCCGTGTTGCTGGCCGGAGACGCCGACGCCGAGGATGTCCTGGCCGTTAACGTTGGCGGCGAGCAGGGCGCGGCGGGTGGCCAGGGTGAAGGCGTCCAGCCATTGACTGGTGTCTTGTTCGCGGCGACCGTTGGCGCCGCTGATCAGGGTGTGAGCGGCGGCACCCTGGCCCAGCACCTGACCGCTGACGGCATCGAGGATGATGGCTTTGGTGCCTTGGGTGCCGCAGTCGATGCCGAGGAATAGTTGTTGGTTTGCCATGGTTGATCCTTGGTGTGTCAGGTCGTTCTTGGTGAAGCTGTTCGCGGGCAAGCCTCGCTCCTACAGGATTGATGTCGATCGGGAGGCCGGCGACATACCTGTAGGAGCGAGGCTTGCCCGCGAAGACGGCGGTCATTTCACCGCAGCACTTACGCCAACACCCGCTCCAATGTCTGCGTAACCCCCACTTCCCGCAAGCTGTTACAGCACCATTCAAACGCCGCAACAAACTCTGGCGAACGCGGGATCGCGGTGCCGAAAATCTCTTCAACCTCCAGCAACCGCTGGGTGATCAACGCATCATCCGCCACCAGCGCCTGACAGAACGTCGCCCGCGGATCGGGAATCGCGTAGGTCACGCCATTTTCGTCCACACCCTTCAAATACAAGGCCCAGGCAGCCACCACCAACGCCGCGCGCTTGGTCTCCTGACCATCGGCAATCAACCGGTTAATCGTCGGCACGGTGAATTTTGGAAACTTCGACGAACCGTCCGAACACACCCGTTCCAGTTGATCGGCAATCGCCTGGTTGGAAAACCGCGCCACCAGGGTGTTCTTGTAGTCGGTCAAGTCAATGCCCGGCACCGACGCCAGTTGTGGCGTGACATCGAGGTCCATGTAAGCACGCATGTACTGCACGAACAGCGGATCGTTCATGGTTTCGTGGACGAAACGGTAGCCCTTCAAGAACCCCAGGTACGTCAGGGCCAAGTGGCTGCCGTTGAGCAACTTGATCTTCATCTCTTCGTAAGGCGTGACGTCGTTGGTGAACTGCACGCCGACCTTTTCCCAGGCCGGGCGACCGTTGACGAACTTGTCTTCCAGCACCCATTGCACAAACGGTTCGCAGACCACCGGCCAGGCATCGTCGACCGCGTGTTTGTCGTGCAATTGCAGCTTGTGCTCGGTGCTGGTCATCGGCGTGATGCGGTCGACCATGGCGTTAGGGAAACTCACGTTCTGGTCGATCCAGTCCCGCAGATCGGCATCGCGCAGGGCGGCAAAGGCCAGTAAGGCTTTACGAGTGACCGCGCCGTTGTGCGGCAGGTTATCGCAGGACATCAAAGTGAACGCCGGCGTACCGGCGGCGCGACGTTTGGCCAGCGCGGCGCAGAGAAAGCCGAACACGGTTTTCGGTGCTGCCGGGTGCGCGAGGTCGTGCTGGATCAATGGCAGGTGGGCCATGAACTCGCCGTTGCTGTCGTCGATGCAGTAGCCGCCCTCGGTGATGGTCAGCGAAACAATGCGGATCTCGGGGCTGGCGAGTTTGTCGATCAGCGCTTCGGCGCCGTCCTCGGCCAGCAACATGTCGCGAATCGAGCCGATCACCCGCACTTCGGCGTCGTCGTTGTCGCCCAATTCAAACAGGGTGAACAGGTAATCCTGTTCCTTCAAATCGTCCCGTGCACGGCGGTCTTCGGCGCGCAGGCCGACCCCGCAAATTGCCCAGTCCAGGCCTTCGCCCGTGTTCATCAACGCATCGGTGTAGTACGCCTGATGCGCCCGATGGAAACCACCGACGCCGATGTGGGCGATGCCTTGGCGCGTATCGCTCAGGGCGTAGGCGGGCAGCACCACCTCAGGCGCGAGGCGATTGAGGTTCTGTTTATTGAGTTTCATCGCATAGTCTCGTCAGGCAGCGGCGCGCAGCGGGCGGGTCAGCGCCACGCCATCGGCATCGAATAAATGGCAGTGTTCGGCGTCCAGGTGCAGGCTCAGCGACTCGCCGTAACGGCTGGCCAGGTCGCCACGAACCCGCATGGTCAGCGCTTCGCCGGACGAGGTCACGACGTGGCAGAAGGTGTCGCTGCCCAAGCGTTCGCTGACGTCGGCGGTGACTTGCAAGGTGCAGTCGCCGGGTTGCGCGAGATTCAGGTGTTCTGGGCGAATCCCCAGGGTCACCGGGCCGCCGACGCTCAGGTTGGCACCGCTTAATGGCAGGGTGATGCGGGTGCCGGCGTCCAGTTGCACTTCAACGCTCTGGCTTTCGACGCGGGTAACCTTGCCTTTGAGGAAGCCCATTTTTGGCGTGCCGAGGAACCCGGCGACAAACAGGTTGGCCGGCTGGTGATACAGGTCCAGCGGCGAACCTACTTGTTCAACTTTGCCGCCGTTCAGGACCACGACTTTGTCGGCCATGGTCATGGCTTCGACCTGGTCGTGGGTCACGTAGATCATCGTGGCTTTGAGTTCTTTATGCAGGCGTAACAGTTCCAGACGCATCTGCACGCGTAGGGCGGCGTCGAGGTTGGACAATGGTTCGTCGAACAGGAAGATTTTCGGGTTACGCACAATCGCCCGGCCGATGGCCACGCGCTGACGCTGGCCGCCGGAGAGTTGCTTCGGTTTACGCTCCAGCATCGGCCCGAGTTCGAGGATGCGCGCCGCTTCACCGACTTTCTTCTCGACTTCGGCTTTCGGTACGCCGGCCAGGTCGAGGGCGAACGACATGTTCTTTTTCACGGTCATGTGCGGGTACAAGGCGTAGGTCTGGAACACCATCGCCAGGTCGCGCTTGGCCGGGCTGACTTCAGTGATGTCGCGGCCATCGAGTTCGATGGTGCCGCCGCTGACTTCTTCCAGACCGGCGATCAGGCGCAGCAGGGTGGACTTGCCGCAGCCCGACGGGCCGACGAAGACCACGAATTCCTTGTCGTTCACTTCCAGGTCGATGCCCTTGATGATGGAAAAGCCTTCGAAGCCTTTTTGCAGATTCTTGATTTTCAGGTTGGCCATGGTGATGGGCCTCCAAATGTTTTTATTCAGTTGAGCCGGGCGCGCTTTTTTTGTAGGAGCCAGCGATGCGGCGATCCGACTTGCCGGCGAAGGCGATTTGACGGACGCCTTCGCCGGCAAGCCTGGCTCCTACAAGTAACGGGTGTGGCTTATTTCACAGCGCCAAACGACAGGCCGCGAACCAGTTGTTTCTGGCTGATCCAGCCGAAGATCAGGATCGGCGCACACGCCAGGGTCGATACGGCCGACAACTTGGCCCAGAACAAACCTTCGGGGCTTGAGTAGGAGGCGATCAATGCGGTCAGCGGCGCGGCTTTGGACGAGGTCAGGTTCAAGGACCAGAACGCTTCGTTCCAGCACAGGATCAGCGACAGCAACACCGTGGAAGCCAGACCACCCTTGGCGATCGGCAGCAGCACCCGGACCATTTCCTGCCACAGGGTTGCCCCGTCGAGGCGTGCGGCTTCGAGGATGTCTTTCGGGATGTCCTTGAAGTAGGTGTAAATCATCCAGACCACGATCGGCAGGTTGATCAGCGTGTAGATGACGATCAGCGCGATACGCGTATCGAGCAGGCCGAAACTCTTGGCCAGCAGGTAGATCGGCATCAGCACGCCCACCGGCGGCAACATTTTGGTGGAGAGCATCCACAGCAGCGTGCCTTTGGTGCGCTTGGTTTCGTAGAACGCCATCGAGTAGGCCGCCGGCACCGCGATCAGCAGGCACAGAGCGGTTGCGCTGAAGGAAATCACCACCGAGTTCCAGGCGAAGCTGAAGTAGTCGCTGCGCTCGTTGATGTGCAGGTAGTTCTCCAGCGTCGGCGTGAAGATGAACTGCGGCGGCGTGGCGAACGCGTCGATTTCGGTTTTGAAACTGGTCAACACCATCCAGAAGATCGGGAAGAAGATCAGGATCGCGATGGCCCAGGCCAGGGTGCCGAGCAGCAGGCTTTGCAGACGGCGGGATTGTTGAAGAGTCATGGCGCGGGCCTCAGGCTTTGTCTGTCAGGTTTTTGCCGATCATGCGCACCAGCACGATGGCCGCGACGTTGGCAATCACCACCGCGATCAAACCGCCGGCGGACGCCATGCCGACATCGAACTGCACCAGCGCCTGGTTGTAGATCAGGTAGGCGAGGTTGGTCGACGCGTAGCCGGGGCCACCGTTGGTGGTGGTGAAGATTTCGGCGAACACCGAGAGCAGGAAGATCGTTTCGATCATCACTACCACTGCAATCGGCCGTGCCAGGTGCGGCAGGGTCAGGTGCCAGAAGATCGCGACCGGGCCGGCACCGTCGAGGCGCGCGGCTTCTTTCTGTTCCTGGTCTAGGGACTGCATGGCGGTCATCAGGATCAGGATCGCGAAGGGCAGCCATTGCCAGGACACAATGATGATGATCGACAGCAGCGGGTAGTGTGCGAGCCAGTCCACCGGCTGCGCGCCGAACAGTTTCCAGACGTAGGCGAGAATCCCCGACACCGGATGGAAAATCAGGTTCTTCCAGATCAGCGCACCGACGGTGGGCATGATGAAGAACGGCGAGATCAGCATGACCCGCACGATGCCGCGACCAAGAAACTCACTGGCCTCCAGCAACGCACTGATCAACACGCCGAACACCACGCTGATCAGCAGCACGCTGCCCACCAGTAACAGGGTGTTGGTGGCGCCCGGCAGGAAGCCCGAGTCGGTCAGGAAATAGGTGAAGTTCTCCAGCCCCACGAACTCGTTCTCGCCGGGGTTGAGCAGGTTGTAGCGAATTACCGAGAAGTACAGGGTCATGCCCAGCGGCACGATCATCCAGAGCAGCAACATCGCTACCGAAGGACTGACCAGAAACCAGCCGGGGTTGGACAACCGGCTTTTACGCACCGGTTGGGGAATGTCCATTTGAGCTTTGGCAGTTGAAATATTCATGGCGTTAAAACCGATTGGGAACAGGCAGGTGAAGATCAACTGTAGGAGCGAGGCTTGTGTGGCGAGGGAGCTTGCTCCCGCTGGGTCGCGAAGCGGCCCCAAAAGCTTTGCGACTGCTTCGCAGTCGAGCGGGAGCAAGCTCCCTCGCCACAAAATCGCTCCTACAGAGGGCGCGGGTTACTTGGGATAACCGGCGCGCTTCATCTCACGTTCGGTGGTTTGCTGGGCGGCGGCAAGGGCCTGATCGACCGTGGTCTGGCCGATCAGCGCTGCCGAGAACGACTTGCCAACCTGCGTACCGATGCCCTGGAATTCAGGAATGGTCACCAACTGGATGCCGATGTAAGGCACAGGCTTGATGCTCGGCTTGCTCGGGTCGGCAGCTTTCAGCGACTCGAGGGTCACTTTGGCGAACGGCGCGGCTTTCATGTACGCGTCGCTGTAGGTCGAAGCTCGGGTACCAGGCGGTACGTTGGCGATGCCGTCTTTCTCGGCAACCAGTGCGCCGTATTCCTTGGAAGTGGCCCAGGCGCTGAAGGTTTTTGCTGCGTCCTTCGCTTTGGAACTGGTCGGAATTGCGAGTGCCCAGGAGTACAACCAGGCCGAGCCCTTGTCGGTTGTTTCGTGCGGTGCGTAAGTGAAGCCTACGTGCTCGCTGACCTTGCTTTGAGTCTTGTCGGTCACAAACGAACCGGCGACGCTGGCATCGACCCAGATCGCGCATTTGCCGCTGTTGAACAGCGCCAGGTTTTCGTTGAAACCGTTGCTGGAGGCGCCCGGCGGGCCTGAATCCTTCATGGTCTTGACGTAGAAGTTCAGGGCGTTTTTCCACTCTGGACCGTTGAATTCCGGTTGCCACTTCTCATCGAACCAGCGTGCGCCGAAGGAGTTGGCGACAGTGGTGATCAGTGCCATGTTCTCGCCCCAACCGGCCTTGCCGCGCAGGCAGATGCCGTACTGCTCTTTATCTTTGTTGGTGAGTTTGCTGGCGAATTCGCTGATCTGGGTCCAGGTCGGATGCTCAGGCATGGTCAGCCCGGCGTCCTTGAACAGGTCGGTGCGGTAATAGGTAATCGAGCTTTCGGCGTAGAACGGCAGGGCATACAACGAACCCTTGACCGACAGACCTTCACGCACCGATGGAAACACGTCGTCGAGGGCGTAACTGGCCGGCAAATCCTTCATCGGTTCCAGCCAGCCTTTACCGCCCCAAAGTGCAGCTTCGTACATGCCGATGGTCAGCACATCGAATTGTCCGCCCTGAGTGGCAATGTCGGTGGTCAGTCGTTGGCGCAGGACGTTTTCTTCGAGCACCACCCAATTGAGCTTGATGTCCGGATGCTCGGTCTCGAACGTTTTCGAGAGCTTTTGCATGCGGATCATGTCGCTGTTGTTGACGGTGGCGATGGTCAGGGTCTGAGCGCCGAGGCTGACGCTGCTGAGGGTCATGCAGGTGAGGGCAAGCAGAGCTTTTACAGAAGGTTGCATCGTGCACTCCTTTTCTGAGCCCAGGAGGGACAGAAGGACGGTTATTGTTTTTGTGTCTTCCGACGGCAGGAAGAATGTGCACTGATTACAGCCTTCAATTGAGGATGTGACAAATCATCCGTAACACTTGAATCGATACTTTTTTGCACTGGTGTTTGGAGGGAGAGGCGTATGGGACGGTTGCCTGGCGATTGGCCGGTATGGAATCCGTATTGGTTTTGATCTTGTAGGAGCGAGGCTTGCCCGCGAAGGCGGTGTATCAGACAAATTGCCTTCGCGGGCAAGCCTCGCTCCTACAAAAAGGCGGTTAACCGAGGTTTTGCTCGGTCAACCGCTGTACCGCCAGCCGCCGGTAATGCGAAGGAGTCATGCCCTTGAGTTGCTGAAAGCGCCGGTTGAAATTGGAAATATTGTTGAAGCCCGACTCGAAACACACATCGGTAACCGGTTTGTCGCCATCGGCCAGCAGTTCGCAGGATTTGCTGATCCGCAGGCGATTGACGAACTCGATGAAACAGCGCCCGGTGGCCTGCTTGAATACCCGGCTGAAATACGTCGGCTTCATGCCCAGATGCTCGGCGACTTCTTCCAGCGGCAGCTCCCGGGCGTAGTGAGCAAAAATATAGTCCACCGCCCGGTTGGTGCGGTCAACGTTGTGCTCATCCGCCAGTTGCCCCGTCGTCGCACCGGACAGCAACTGGAAATCGTCGGACGCCGCAAGCAACTCCAGCAAAATGAAGAAATGCCCGAGCCGGGTCACGCCTTTGGTGTCGGCAATACGCTGCATCAGGGTCATGGCCTGGCGGATCGTGCGCTTGCAGCGGAACTCGATGCCGTACTTCGCACGTTCCAGTAGCGGTGTCAGGGTCTTGAGTTCGGCAAACACCAGATGGCCGCTGTCGAACAACTCGTCAGTGAAGTTGACCAGCATGTCGCGCTTGGGCACCACTTCATCTTCGGCCACCTGGCTGATCCAGTTGTGCGGCAGGTTGGGGCCGGTCAGGAACAGGGTTTCCGGATAGAAGTTGCCGATGTAATCGCCGATGAACACCTTGCCGGAACTGGCCACGATCAGGTGCAGTTCGTATTCCTTGTGGAAATGCCAGCGCACCAGCGGGCAGGGAAAACCATGCTGGCGATAGATGATGGACAATCCGTTGTGATCGTCCATCAACTCGTAGGAAGGATCGGTAATTCTGGCTGATCGGCTCATGGCACCGCACTGTTATTGTTTTTGCGACTTGATGATGCCTCTTTCACGGCTGAAAGCGCCAGCATCTCGATTCAAGACACCCTGGGTGCTGCCTTCATGCTGTTGGCAACCCAGCAGTAACCGACGATCTCGGACTCATCGAAAAAGTCGGTGCTGATGATGCTGCAGCGGGTCACCCAGTCCAGCGACGAATGAAACCATTCATTGATGTGCTGCTTGATGTCCACCGGCCCACCGAGGAATGAGTAGCTGGTGGCGGTCAGTGACCAGAAGTAATCGTCGCGGCGGGGCGCTTCCAGGGTTCGAACGATATGCGAGCGCAGATCGCTGATGTCAGTCAGTCGCGTGCCACTCCAGTGATGGGGAACGCGTATCCAGAACACGTCAATGTCCAGCTCCACGGAACCACTGGCTGCCATGATCAGGCGTTTTTTACTGCTGGCAGCCTTGAGTTCGCCCAGGGTCTTGTCTTCGTCTTCGGGGGAGATGGCTCGCGCCCCGAGGCGTTGCGTCAGCACATCGTTGAACTGCGCAAAATCGAAGTGCCGGTTACCGTCGCGCAACTGATGAAAGTCGAGAATGATGAATTCATCCGGGTTGCGATCCAGGAAATCATTCACCGCGTCGATCAGTTCACCCAGCACCCGCAGGGATTGGTAGCCGTTGTGATGGAAGTAGAACGTACCGTGGGGGGAGCCCGCGCGGTAACCCAGGCGCAGATCGAAGGCGCGGGCCCCGTTGGCCAGTTGCCAGGCAAACGAATCGTTCTGGCAGGTGGTCCAGTTGCCCAGGATCACCTCATAATTGCGGGCTTTCTTGTCCATGCCCGAGTTGTGCGTGCCGGGCCAGATAAGGTCGGTGAGTTTCAAACGGTCAATGTCGGGGACTTTACTCATCCAGCGTTGCTTGTCGACATTGGAAGTGGGGGTGTTGGGCATGTTCCAAGGCTCCTGCCTTTGGCTCGGCTCCCTGTCCGTGGGAGCGAGATTTGATTGATTCGTGACCAAAGCCTAGAAGACGGAACTGGATTAATCAATGTGCAGAAACATCCACATAAACATAGCGTTAAGCCAGCTACCTCACGTCAAAAATCACCCACGAGAATCCGAAACGGATGACTCGATGTGGCGATTTTTCGCCTCGATCCACTGCGCCATGTACTGCGTGCTTTTGTGCGCATGATGGCGAAGCATGGCGCCAGTGAAGTTGTCGCGACGCCGTTCGGCCAAGTCACGACGACAGGCTTGCAAGCGCTCAATCAGCGCCGGGCCGTGTTGCGATTGGCGGTACTGGGCCGCCAGCAATTGGTCGCCATGCTCCTGAGCTTCGGTCCACAACGTCTTGTCCTGATACAGCGCAACAGCCGCAGCGGCAAGCGCTTCGGCTGACTCTGCAATAACACCCGGCCACGGCAGCCCGTCGCTCATGCCCTCAGCGCCAATCGGCGTGGTTACGGTGGGCGTGCCACAGAGCATGGCGTCGACGATTTTGCCCTTGATTCCTGCGCCAAACCGCAGCGGCGCCAGGCAGATTCGCGCGGCTGACATCACCTGCAACGCATCCTCCGCCCAGTTCATGATGTGGAAGCCCTGCGCCGGATTGTGCAGGGCCGTGGCCTTGGGCGGGGTGTAGGCGCCGTAAAGATGCAGTTGCGCGCCGGGCAATTGTTGACGGATCAACGGCCACACCGAGTTTTTCATCCAGAGCACCGCGTCCCAGTTCGGCGCGTGGCGGAAGTTGCCGATGCTGAGAAAATGCGCACGATCTTCAAACGCCGTGTGGGCCGTTGTCGGCATGTCGGGCATTAACGGACACCAGTGCAGCAAGTCCCGTGGCAACTTGAACTGGTCGACCAGCAACTCGATTTCCACCGGTGAAATCATCAGGCTCAGGTCGCAGCGATACAGCGCGGCAATCTCGCGTTTGGCGAGGTCCGTGCCGGCCATCAACTCGAATTCCTCGCGCAACGCCGGAGCAAACAGATCGCTGAAGTCGTTTTCGTCGCTGCTGGCCTTCAAACGGTCCTTGAGCCGCTGGTGCCTGGCGTGCCGCAGGCTTTGCAGGTCGGACGTCTCCAGCACGCGCAACGCGTCGGGGCAGTGTTTCTCCACGCGCCAGCCGAACTGTTCTTCCATCATGAACTGGTCGAACAGCACGATATCCGGGGCTAATTCGCTGATAAAGGCGTCGAAACTGCTGTTATTCAGCTCGATCGCACATTCCCGGATACCCAGCGCGGCGAGGTCGGCCTTATGCTCGCCGACACCCGCCGGGCTGCTGAACGTGATGTCCCAACCTTCCTGCAAAAATGTCTCGAGAATCTGCATCACATGCCCACTGGCCGCCGAAGAGCGGGGTTCGGGCCAGACGTAACCAATGACCAGGACTTTGGTTGTGGGCTGACTCATGAACGTGTTCCTTTGCGGCGGACGATGGGGGTGGAGCAAAAGGGCGCAATTAAACCACAGGAACCCAGAAACGTGAGGCGGTGACCTCCCTGAGAGCGATCACGCTACAAACTGTAACTGCGTTTGCGACAGTTTCGGGCCTCGGGGTAGCAAGGTATTCAAGTCCAGCGAATACCAGTCGCTGCCTCTTTTTATAATCAGCAGGTTGAACAGGCTGTCGGCATCATCGCGTCCGATCCATTGCACCCGTTTGACATCCGGAAATGTCAGGGCCTTGAGCGCCTGTGCCGATTCATCGACAGAGTTGCCTTGTCTCAGGTTTTCCACCGCATCGCTGACTGCGCGTCGACCCCTCTTCGAAAGCAAAACATTACCCTTGTGCAGCAGCTTGCTGCCCTTGTTGACCAAGTCCGGCATGCCATCCAAAGGGTTGATCAACGAAGTGACAAACGCAGAGCCGGCCTTGGCGAAGCTGAATGCTTTAGACGAAGCTGACCCGGTCCTGGCGGCAATCGACAGCATCTTGGGTGCAGCGCCCAACACCGCGCCCATCACCGCTATGCCGTCGAATACACAACTGAGCGCACCCGCCGCCTCGCGCTCGGGATCGCCGGAGGTGATGTCCTCAATGCAGCCTTTGAACGGAATAATCAGGTTCAGGACTTGATGAAGTTGGTCCGAGGACTGTTGTCGTTGCGCTTCCAGTATGGAGATGCCTTTGGCGGTTTCGTACAACTCATCCCGGGTTGCGACAGGGCAGCGTTCAAGTATTGCTTTGAACAACATCTCAACTCGTGGAGAGTTGAAGGTTTCCATGGGGCTACGCTTGGTTGGCCCGGTAATTTCGGATTGCAACGAGCGCCAATCCTTTTCTAGCAATAACCATGCGCTGACTGTGTTTCGCGGCAGGGAACCGGTGAAGTAGGCGGCTTCATCCAACGGCAGGTGCCCGCCGAAAAACACATCCTTGTCCTGCGAACGGACGCCGCTCCACAGTTCATCCTTATCGTAGGTTGTCCCGGAGCCGCCCATATAGGCCACCCGGCGTGCCTCTTTTTCCGACAGGCGCCGTTGGTACCGATTGGCGGGATCGTTGAACAGGCCATCCAGCGCCGGTTGTTTTTGCAACAGTGCCCGGATGGTGAACAACTCGTAACTGCTCGTGTGGCCCTTATAGGTCGAACTGATCACGACGCCGTAACGCGCCCTGGCTCTTTCCTGGGTTTCAGGTGTTTCATCGATGCGCGGCTGGTTGTCGCGCATGCGGACCAGGTACAGGTAAACGGCACCATATTCAAACGCGATACGCTCCTTCATCGGAAGCCGCGAAAGGGCAACCCTCAGGTTGGTATTCAGAGCTTTTTGCAGGGAATCGTAGTAGCTGTCGAACGCAGGTGGAAACAAGGATGTCACCGTGCCCAGGCGTTTGAGCAGGGTTGCATCGTCCAGCCAGTTGATAGTGCGGTCGTGATAAAAATTCCAGGAGAAAGAGCCATTACCGTTTTTCTGTAACAGGTCGTCTGACTGGTACAAGTCCAGCACAGAATATTGGAAAGGGCGTTTTGCGTTTTGCTGGGCGAGGTCCGGCAGGATATGTTCACGGATGCTCTTTCTGTCGATATCGCGGGCCGCATACGGGATAACCCGTTCAAGTTCTTTACGAGCCACGGATTCTCGCGTTGGCAACGGCGTACTCAGGGCCTGGGTAGCGGCTGTCATCTGATCAATGTATCGATCGTGCGCGCCACTGGCGTCGATCAAATGTTGCGCGTTGTAATCCCCCTCGGCGCTGTAGGGGATCAAATTGTTCATCGCCGCCCAATTCAGCATCGGCTTGACCATCAAGCTGCAGTAAAGAGTGTCTTGCCTGGCGCCGGTCAAATAGCTATCAGCAAAATACATCACGTCTCTATAAGTCATGACGCAGCAGGCTCCCGGCGAGAGCATTTCGATATACGCTGCGGCGTTCACGAAAGTTGCCCAACCCGTGGAGCCCAACGGTAGCGAGTCGGGAATATCCTTGACCACGCACTCGGGAGCACAGGTGGCGAGTAACAGGTGGGCGATCACCGGTGCCGTCAGGGCATCGGCCTTGCCCTGGGCAATCAAGTGCTCCTCAAACTTGCGCAGTACCTGCTCGCGGTTCAGTTCGACGTAGCCAGGGTAATAAAGCTCAAACCCGAACAGTCGATGCTCTTCGAGCTCTTGCCCGATGGCCGGGTTGATGTCGAGCAGGATGCGCGCCATCAGCAGCAGGTTCAGGTCTTCATCCGATGCCGTCTGCCCGAAGCCGGAACCGTACCACTCGACACTGTTGAGAATGTCACGTGCGTGACTCTTGGCCCTGGAGCTTTTCAAACCCGATTCCAGCGCCGAGCGCGCATCGAAGCGGATAGCCTGCGCTGTACGTGAGCGATCCAGTAGACGATAGAGCATTGTTTCATCCAGTGTTTTCGGAGGCTGGAGTCGGGATCGTTGTGCGTCGGTCAGGGTTAGAGAAGATGGCGATTGTTGATCCAATAAGGCCATGTAGTTGCCGAGCACAACGCCTTTTGCTCGAGGGAAGCGTTGAGGCTTGATCGTTGCCAAATGCTGCTTTAAATGCTCTGGGAACGGAACTCCATGGAAGTTATGCCATTGGTCGACGCTGATAGTTGCGCCGGCATAGACACAGCCACCAGAGTTTTCCGCCAATAGGGATAGTTCATCAAGTCGGCGGCTTAGATAACTGTTGTTATCCATGATCGGTGCAAGATTTCTGCGTTGAGTACCGACACTCATATAAAAGTTTCTGTTCGTATCACAGTAAAGGATGGCACCTTCGGGAATGCTGAACAGCTGCCGTACAAGCATGAATTCGGGACTGCTCATCATGTCCAGCAGTACGCTGCGCTCTTTCTCGTGTGCAATATCCAAGGAAGATCCCATTAGGCGCGGGACCAGCAGATCATCTATCGTGACCTTTGCAGGGTATAGTTTTTCCAGTGCCGTCATCTTTGCGATGATGGCGGTTTTTTCGTCGGCGTTTTTTAATTCAGCCGAAAAGCTAAGCATGGTCATGTTCAATCCTTGAACGGTTTTGTTATAGGTGTGAAGTGTTTTAATTAAGCAGCGGTGCGCTGCTGAGGGGCAAGTTATTATCTGGCGTTAGTTATGGCTAGCAAGTTACTTCGACGGATTGTTTCCAAGTTGGAGTGTTGAAGTAATAACAGGCACGACAATCCCGGATTAATCAATTCCGGAATTGTCGTGTGCTGGTTTGTTAGTTTGGGGGACGGGCAGTGTGTTGCAAAACGGCATGCCGTCAAGTTCAGGCGGCACATGATGCGGATACGTGTCTGGAGAATCCTGACAATCGTTGTTGCGATGAAGCCTCAGCGTATTTGAACACTCAAGCCAGCATGCCCTTTACCTTGTCCCGCAACTGGTCAATCGAAAACGGTTTGCCAATCACCTGCATGCCCGCCGGCACGTCGATGCTTTCGGCATACCCGCTGGCAAACAGGATTGGCAGTTCGGGGCGCAGCATCCGCGCCTGGGTGGCCAGTTCACGTCCATCCATCACTGGCAGGCCGACGTCGGTCATCATCAGGTCGATGTACTGGTCTTCGTCATTGAGAAACTCCAGGGCTTGCTCGCTGCCATCTGCTTCGAGAACCTTGAATTCAAGTTCCTCCAGCACATCGACGATCAGCATGCGCACGATGGCATCGTCTTCGACGACAAGAATGATGGACGCGTTGGAGGACATAGTAGGGGCTCTCAATGGTGGATTTACGGGTCGGCGGTCGATCGAAATCGCCGGTCTCTTGCTTGAGTAAATGCAAGACCCCGACAAGTTCCCGACCCGATGCAAAAAACAATCGCTGTACAACAATAGGCAAGGATAACGCGCGGCATTGATCAAGAGCAGTTAATTGCTGGAATTTGCTAACAAAGCAGTCAGAAAATTAGATCAATGGGGCCGTTTTGGGGCAAACTCCTTGGTTTTCAACAGTTCGACAAGGCCTTCCCCATGACCTCTGCGTCTTCGGTTGACGAGCAACGCTTCCGTAAACTCCTGAGCCGCAACGTCAGTTTGCCGCTTGGCGTAGGTGCAATCAGCGCGGTTTTCTTTGTAGCGCTGATCACGTACCTGTTGTCGGTCATCCAGTGGGTGGAGCACACCGACCGGGTGATCAATAACGCCAATGAAGCGGTGAAGCTGACGGTGGATCTGGAAACCGGGATGCGCGGTTTCCTGCTCAGCGGTGACGAGCACTTCCTGGACCCTTACGAAACGGCCAGGCCGAGAATCGCGGTCGCCCTCAATACCTTGCTCGAACTGACCGCTGATAACCCGGTGCAGACCGACCGTTTGCGCCGCCTTCAGGCCCTGCAAACCGAATGGGCCACCTACGCGCAATCGATGATCGATTTGCAGCGCAGCAGCGGTGACTACCGCGGCGCGGTCAAGGCCGGGCGCGGCAAGCGCCTGACCGATGAAATCCGTGCCCAGTTCCAGGATGTGATCGACATGGAGCAGCAGTTGCGCACCACGCGCAACGAAGAAGTGCGCCGCACCACGATCTGGAGCATCACCCTGTACTTGCTGTTCGTGGCGGGTATCAGTGCCTTGCTGGCCTACATTGGCCGTCGCGACTTGCTGAATCTTTCGCAGAACTACAGCGCCAACATGGCGGCCCAACAGGCCAGCGCCGCGCGCCTGGAGAAACAAGGCTGGCTGCGCAGTGGCCAGACCGAACTGGCTGAGCAAGTGCTGGGGCAACTGACCCTTAACTTGCTGGGACGCAACATCCTGCAATTCTGTGCGCAATACCTGGGCACCGCCGTGGCGGCCATTTATGTGCGCGAAGAACATGGCGGCCTCAAGCGCGTGGCTTCTTACGGTTTGTCCCGTGAGCAGGAGGCACAGGATCAGTCGATCTATGACGGCGAAGGGATTGTCGGCCAAGCGGTCAAACAGGGGCGGCTGATTCGCCTGGACGACGTACCTGCCGATTACTTCAAGGTCAGCTCTGGCCTGGGTGAAGGCTTGCCACACAGTGTGCTGGTGGTGCCGACCAGCGACGATGACCGGGTCAATGGCGTGATCGAACTGGGCTTCCTGCGCCCATTGGATGAACGTGATATCGAGCTGCTCGAGCTGATTGCCGGCAACATCGGCACTTCGATCGAAGCTGCTCGCTACCGTCAACGCTTGCAGGAAGTGTTGGCCGAAACCCAGCAGCTCAACGAAGAACTCCAGGTCCAGCAGGAAGAACTCAAGACTGCCAACGAAGAGCTGGAAGAGCAGTCGCGAATTCTCAAGGAGTCCCAGGCGCACCTGGAGACCCAGCAAGTGGAGCTGGAGCAGACCAACGAGCAACTGGCCGAACAGGCGCAGATCCTCGCCGATCAGCGCGACGCCATGGACCAGAAGAACACCGAGCTCAATCAGGTGCAGATTCAGCTGGAAGACCGCGCCGAAGAATTGCAGCGCTCCAGCAAGTACAAGTCCGAATTCCTCGCCAACATGTCCCATGAACTGCGCACGCCGCTGAACAGTTCGCTGATCCTGGCCAAGCTGTTGGCGGAGAACCCGCAGGACAACCTCACTGCCGAACAGGTCAAGTTCGCCGAGTCGATTTATTCGGCTGGCAATGACTTGCTCAACCTGATCAACGACATTCTCGACATTTCCAAAGTCGAGGCCGGCAAGCTGGACATGCGTCCGGAAAACACCAGCGTCGCGCGCTTGGTGGACGGTTTGCGCGGGATGTTCCAGCCGATGGCCACGGACAAGAATCTGGACTTCCAGATCGAGTTGCAGCCTGGCTCGCCGATGATGATCTACACCGACCGCCAACGCCTGGAGCAGGTGATCAAGAACCTGCTGTCGAACGCGGTGAAGTTCACCGAAAAAGGCAGCGTCAGCCTGACCGTGACCAGTCAACCGGGCGACGGGATTGCCTTCATCGTGCGCGATTCCGGGATCGGCATCGCTCCTGATCAGCAGGAAAGCATCTTCGAAGCGTTCCGTCAGGCCGACGGCACCACCAATCGTCGTTATGGCGGCACGGGGTTGGGCCTGTCGATTTCCCGCGACCTGGCGAATCTGCTTGGTGGCTCGATCAGCGTCACCAGCGAACCGGGGCAGGGCAGTGCATTCACCCTGGTGTTGCCGCAGCAGTACGTCGAACCCGGCGATGAGCCAATCGAACCGATGCGCGCGACGCCGGTGGCCTACGTGCCAAGCGTCCCGGTAGCCGCTCCGGTGCCGTTGATTGCTGAAGTCGACATCCCGCGTTTCAACGACGACCGCGCCAAGGCACCGTTCGCCACGCGCTGCATTCTGGTGGTGGAAGATGAGGTGAATTTCGCGCACATCCTCTATGACCTCGCCCATGAACTGGGTTATCAGTGCCTGGTGGCCCACGGTGCCGACGAAGGTTATGACCTGGCCAGGGAATTCATCCCCGACGCCATTCTGCTGGACATGCGCCTGCCGGATCATTCCGGGCTGACGGTATTGCAGCGTCTGAAGGAACACGCCGAAACCCGCCACATCCCTGTCCACGTTATCTCGGTCGAAGACCGGGTCGAAGCCGCGATGCACATGGGTGCGATCGGTTATGCGGTCAAGCCGACCACCCGCGAAGAGCTCAAGGACGTGTTTGCCCGCCTTGAGGCCAAGCTGACCCAGAAGGTCAAGAAGGTCTTGCTGGTGGAAGATGACGATTTGCAGCGCGACAGCATTGCCCGCCTGATCGGCGACGAAGACATCGAGATCACCGCGGTCGGTTTCGCCCAGGAAGCGCTGGACCTGCTGCGCACGACGATTTTCGATTGCATGATCATCGACCTGAAACTGCCGGACATGCTCGGCAACGATTTGCTCAAGCGCATGTCCACCGAAGACATCTGCTCGTTCCCGCCGGTGATCGTCTACACCGGGCGTAACCTCACGCGGGATGAAGAAGCCGAGCTGCGCAAGTATTCGCGCTCGATCATCATCAAGGGCGCCCGCTCGCCAGAACGACTGCTGGATGAGGTGACACTCTTTCTGCACAAAGTTGAATCCCAGTTGTCCCATGAGCGGCAGAAGATGCTCAAGACCGCGCGCAGTCGCGACAAGGTCTTCGAGGGCCGCAAGGTGCTGCTGGTGGACGACGATGTGCGCAACATCTTCGCCCTGACCAGTGCACTGGAACAAAAAGGCGCAGTCGTGGTGATCGGTCGTAACGGTCGTGAAGCGATTGAAAAACTGAATGAGGTCGAGGACATCGACCTGGTGTTGATGGATGTGATGATGCCGGAGATGGACGGTTTCGAGGCCACGACCTTGATCCGCCAGGATCCGCGCTGGCGCAAACTGCCGATCATCGCGGTGACGGCCAAGGCCATGAAGGACGATCAGGAGCGCTGCCTGGCGGCGGGTTCCAACGATTATCTGGCCAAGCCGATCGACCTGGATCGCCTGTTCTCGCTGATCCGCGTGTGGTTGCCGAAGATGGAACGCATTTAAAGGAAAGCACTTAGTGGAAAGCTTTTAGTGGAAAAGAATACCGAAATCGAATTGCGGCTGCTGATCGAGGCGATCTACCTCAAATACAGCTATGACTTTCGTGACTACTCTGGCGCGTCGATCAAGCGCCGGGTCGCACATGCGTTGGCTCAATTCGAATGCGCGACTATCTCGGCGCTGCAGGAAAAGGTCCTGCACGATCCGACCGCGTTCATGCAACTGCTGCAATTGCTGACGATTCCGGTCAGCGAGATGTTCCGTGATCCTTCGCACTTCCTGGCGATCCGTCAGGAAGTGGTGCCGCTGCTCAAGACTTATCCGTCGATCAAGATCTGGATCGCCGGGTGCAGCACTGGCGAAGAGGTCTATTCGATGGCGATCCTGTTGCGTGAAGAGGGTTTGCTCGATCGCACCATCATCTACGCCACTGACATCAATCCGCGTTCGCTGGAGAAGGCCAAACAGGGGATTTTCTCCATGGAGAACGTCCGCGCCTACACTGCTAACTACCAGCAGGCCGGTGGCCAGCGCTCGTTTGCCGACTACTACACGGCAGCGTACGGTTACGCGATTTTCGACAAGACATTGTGCGAAAACGTGACGTTCGCCGACCACAGCCTGGCAACCGACAGTGTCTTTTCAGAGACTCAATTAATTTCGTGCCGTAATGTGATGATTTACTTCAATAAAAAGCTTCAGGATCGTGCATTTGGTTTGTTCCATGAATCCCTGTGCCATCGTGGCTTCCTGGTGTTGGGCAGCAAGGAAACCCCGGATTTCTCGGCATTCGGCAAACAGTTCGAGCCTTTGGTCAAACAAGAACGGATCTACCGTAAATCATGAACAACGAAGCCGGTTTGCCGACCGTAGAGGCTATCGTGATTGGCGCCTCGGCCGGTGGAGTCGAGGCGCTGCTGAACATCCTCAGCCCGCTGCGCGAAGGCTTTGTGCTGCCGATCATCGTGGTACTGCATTTGCCTGACGAACGCCGCAGCCAACTGGCCGAGGTGTTTGCGCGGCGAGTGGCGCTGCCGGTTCTGGAGGCGGTCGACAAGACACTGGTCGAGGCCGGAACCCTGTATTTCGCCGCGCCGGGCTATCACCTCTCGGTGGAGCAGGACCGCAGTTTCTCGTTGAGCCTGGAAGACCGCGTGCACTACTCGCGGCCGGCCATCGATTTCCTCTTTGAATCTGCCGCCGACGCCTACGGGCCGGCGCTGGCCGCCGTGCTGCTGACCGGCGCCAACCGTGATGGCGCCAACGGGCTGGCCCAGGTCAAGCACCGTGGCGGATTTACCGTCGTGCAAGACCCGGACGAAGCCCAGGTTTCAACCATGCCCCAAGCGGCGCTGGACTTGCATCAACCTGACCACATTCTCCCTATACGCGGCATCGGCCGTCTGCTTGTCGAGCTGGAACGAATAGCATGCTGAGTAACATCCAAGCCAAACTGCTGATCGTCGACGATCTGCCGGAAAACCTGCTGGCTCTAGAAGCGCTGATCAAGCGTGAAGATCGCATGGTCTATAAAGCGCTGTCGGCCGACGAGGCCTTGTCGCTGTTGCTGCAACACGAATTTGCCATGGCCATTCTCGACGTGCAGATGCCGGGCATGAACGGCTTCGAACTGGCCGAATTGATGCGTGGCACAGAAAAGACCAAGAACATCCCGATCGTGTTTGTCAGTGCCGCCGGGCGTGAGTTGAACTACGCGTTCAAAGGCTACGAAAGCGGTGCCGTGGACTTCCTGCACAAGCCGCTGGATATCCACGCGGTCAAGAGCAAGGTCAATGTGTTCGTCGACCTGTATCGCCAGAGCAAGGCCATGAAGCAACAGGTCGAAGCGCTGGAGCAGAGCCGCCGCGAACAGGAGGCGCTGCTGAAGAAATTGCAGGCCACCCAGAATGAACTGGAGCAAGCGGTGCGTATGCGCGATGACTTCATGTCCATCGTCGCCCACGAAGTGCGCACGCCGCTCAACGGCCTGATCCTCGAAACCCAGTTGCGCAAGATGCACTTGGCCCGGGACAACGCCTCAGCGTTCACCCTGGACAAGATGCACGCCATGGTCGAGCGGGATGAACGCCAGATCAAAAGCCTGATCCGCCTGATCGAAGACATGCTCGATGTGTCGCGGATTCGTACAGGCAAGCTGTCGATCCGGCCGAGCCGCTTTGACCTGGTGAAGCTGGTGGCCAACCTGCTGCAAAACTTTGCGCCACAATTCGATGCCGCTGAGTCCACGGTGACGTTTACCGCCGATGCGCCCGTGGAAGGGCCGTGGGACGAGTTCCGCATCGAGCAGGTGATTTCCAACCTGCTGACCAACGCCTTGCGTTATGGCGGCAAAGGTCCGATTGATGTGCGGGTGTACAGTCACGAGGGCCAGGCCCGGGTCGAGGTTCAGGACCGTGGCATTGGCATCAGTGAAGAAAACCAGAAGCGTATTTTTCAACAGTTCGAACGGGTTTCCGCCAAGACCGTGGTCGCGGGACTTGGGCTGGGACTGTTTATTTCCGAACAAATCGTTGCCGCCCATGGCGGATCCATCGTCGTCGAGAGCAAAATCAACGAAGGCGCCTTATTTCGCGTTTGTCTGCCGTTGTAGGAAAGCAGCCAGATAAACGCAACCTCTGATCGACCTCACGGTCGTATCAGCAGCAATTGACCGAACAAAGGCTTCCCATGAGTGAAGATGCGCAAGATGTAGTACTCATTGTCGAGGACGATCCCTCGATTTTGATGGTGTTGTCTGCCTATCTATCGGGCGAGGGTTATCGGGTCTTGCAGGCCGAAAACGGCGAGCAAGCCTTCGAGATCCTTGCCAGCAAACCGCACCTGGACATGATGATCACCGACTTCCGCCTGCCTGGCGGGATCTCCGGCGTGCAGATCGCCGAGCCGGCGGTCAAGCTCCGACCGGAGCTCAAAGTGATTTTCATCAGCGGTTATCCGCAGGAAATCCGCGAGACCGACAGCCCGATTACCCGCAAGGCGCCGATCCTTGGCAAGCCGTTTGATCTGGATGTGTTACAGGAATTGATGCAGCAGATGCTGTCCTGAGCACAGGGTAAGGTTTACTGGTGATGGCGTCCTTGAGGCCGCCTTCGCGAGCAAGCTTCGCTCCTACAAGGACGTGCAGGCGCCTTCGCGGGCAAGGACGTGCAGCCCCTGTAGGAGCGAGGCTTGCCCGCGAAGGCATTCTTCAAAGCACCATCGCCAGTAAGCCGCGCTACACAGGGCATTTCAGATCCGGATCATCTCCCGCACCTTCGCTGTCAACAGATCGAAGGTAAACGGCTTGGTGATCATCTGCATGCCCGGGTCGAGGAAACCACCGCGCACTGCTGCGTGCTCGGCATACCCGGTAATGAACAAGACTTTGAGATCCGGCCGGTACTGACGGCCGATTTCCGCGAGCTGCCGGCCATTCATCCCGGGCAACCCGACGTCGCTGATCAGTAGATCAATGCGCTGGGCGGAATCGAGAATCGGCACTGCACTGTCGGCATCCCCAGCCTCGACAAACGCATAGCCCAACTCGCTCAACACCGCACTCACCAACACCCGCACCGCCGGATCGTCCTCGACGATCAGCACCGTCTCGCCGTCCTGGGCGTAAGGCGTCTGCTGGACTTCCATCATGGGATCCTGCGCCAGGTTGCCGCTGTAACGCGGCAGGTACAGGTTGACGGTGGTGCCCCGGTCGACCTCGCTGTTGATGGTGACATGGCCTCGGGACTGTTTACTGAACCCGTAAATCATCGACAAGCCGAGTCCGGTGCCCTGGCCGATGGGTTTAGTCGTGAAGAACGGATCAAACGCCCGGCTGATGGTGCTTTGCGGCATGCCGCAGCCAGTGTCAGTGACGCTCAGCACCACGTAGTCCCCGGGTTGGAGATTGCCGTGGGCTTCGGTAAAACCGGTGTCCAAGTGCTGATTGAAGGATTTCACCACCAACTTGCCGCCGTTTGGCATCGCGTCGCGGGCATTCAGCACCAGGTTGAGCAGGGCGCTTTCCAGTTGATTGGGGTCGGCTTCGGCGACCCACAGTTGTTCGCTCAACTGCATGTCCAACTGAATACTCTCGTTGATGCTGCGTTCCAGCAACTCGCCCATCGACCTCACCAAGGTGTTCATCACAACCGGTTTGGAGTCCAGCGACTGGCGTCGGGAAAACGCCAGCAAGCGGTGAGTCAGGCCGGCCGCTCGGTTGGCCGAAGTCACGCCCAAGTCAATCAGGCTGTCGAGGTCTTCGGTGCGCCCGCGAGCCAAGCGTCGGCGCAACAACTCCAGGCTGCCGATGATCCCGGTCAGCATGTTGTTGAAGTCGTGAGCGATGCCGCCGGTCAACTGGCCAACGGCCTCCATTTTCTGTGACTGGCGCAGCGCTTCTTCGTTATTGCGCAGCTCGGCGGTGCGCTCCTCGACCTGTTGCTCAAGGGTTTCCAGCGTGTTTTGCAGCCGCAGCTCGCTTTGGCTCAGATCGATCAGCCGGTCCCTGGCTTCATACTGTCGTCGGCGCCCGCGCAACGCGGTGGTCACCAGACTGATCAACGTCACCGGATGGAAAGGTCGCTCTAGAAAGGTCACGTTACCCAGTTGCGGACCATAACGAGAGGCGGGGTTCTGTTCCGGGCCGCCGTGGTACGTCAGCAACACAATCGGCAAATCTGACCAAGCCGGTTGTTGTTCTATCAAGCCAAGCAACGGCTCCAGATCGCCGCCGAGTAATGCCTCGGAAGAGATCAGCAACAGGCCGGCACCTTTCTCGAGTTCACTGCACAAACCCGGCAGGTCGCGGCTGATTACACCGTCGTAGCCCGCTTCATTGAGCATCATCAGTGCAATCTGGCTGTCGCGCCCCAGCGGCGCGAGAATGATCGCGCGCTCGGAGGTCGCCGCCAGCGCAGTCATTGCTTGTCGTCCTTGAGCAGCGGATTGCTTGCGCCCAGGTAGGTCGGCACTCCACGCAACACACCCTGGAACGCGTCCAGCGGTTCGCCGATGGTCATGCCCTGGCTGCTGATGCGGTATTCGCGGATGGTTGATTCATGGCTGCCGGTACGTTTCTTGATGATAGAGATGGCCCGGCGCACTTTGCCCAAGGCTTCGAAGTAGCGCAGCAAAATGACCGTGTCGGCCAGGTAGGTGATGTCCACCGGCGCCTGCATGTCGCCGACCAGCCCGTGTTGGGCAACGGTCATGAACGTCGCGGCGCCTCGGCGATTGAGGTACAGCAGCAACTCGTGCATGTGCAGCACCAGCGCGTTTTCCTCAGGCATCGCGGCTTGATAGCCGTTGATGCTGTCGATGACCACGGTCTTGATATTGCGCTCATCGACGCAGCGGCGAACCCGGTGGGAAAACTCGCCGGGGGACAGTTCAGCCGCATCTACTTGTTCGATCAGCAAGTTGCCGGTGTCTTGCAGCGCCTGTAGGTCGATGCCCATGTTTTTCATGCGCTCGAACAGCAAGCCCAGTTCTTCATCGAAGATAAACAGTGCCGCTTTCTCGCCCCGGGCGACGGCCGCAGCGGCGAAGATCATCGAGATCAGCGACTTGCCGGTACCGGCCGGGCCGAGAATCAAGGTGCTGGAGCCGGTTTCGATACCGCCGCCGAGCAGGGCGTCCATTTCCTTGATGCCACTGGTCAATTGCTGGCGCACGTAGCCGCCACGGTGTTCGGCCGCAACTAAACGCGGGAACACGTGGATACCGTCGCCCATGATGGTGAAGTCATGGTAGCCGCCACGGTATTTCTGCCCGCGGTATTTCACCACGCGAATGCGTCGGCGTTCGGCGCCGTAGTTCGGAGTCAACTCTTCAAGGCGAATCACCCCGTGGGCGACGCTGTGCACGGTCTTGTCGAGGGACTCGGTGGTCAAGTCATCGAGCAGCACCACGGTGGCGTCATAGCGCACGAAGTAGTGTTTGATGGCGAGGATTTGCCGGCGATAGCGCAGTGAGCTTTGGGCCAGCAGGCGAATTTCTGAAAGGCTGTCGAGTACTACACGGGTCGGCTTGACCCGCTCGACCACTTCGAAAATCTGCTTGGTCGCTTCGCCCAGTTCCAGGTCCGAGGAGTACAGCAAACTTTGCTGGTGCTCGGCGTTGAGCAGGCTTTCCGGGGGCGTCAGCTCAAAGATATGGATGTTTTCATCCAGCTCCCAACCGTGGGACAACGCGCCTTGGCGCAGCTCCCGTTCGGTTTCTGACAGAGTGATGTACAACGAGCGCTCGCCGGCTCGGGCGCCGGCAAGGAGAAAATGCAACGCGACGGTGGTTTTACCGGTTCCCGGCTCACCCTCCAGCAGAAACACATGTCCGCGGGACAACCCACCGGCCAGGATGTCATCCAGACCTTCGATGCCGGTGGCGGCTTTTGCACTGAACAACTCGTTAGATGTAGACAAAAAAAGCCCTCTCATGACTAGGGGAAGCGAGGCAGCAGGCCTGAAGTGCCTGAATTGACTGCCTGTTTCTCTTGACCCTTGGCCGAGACGACGGTTCAAACCTTTTTTTCCGGGACCACCAACACCTATCGACACGTATCTTGTAGGAGCAAAGCTTGCTCGCGATGGCGATCTCAGGAACGCCATCGCAGGCAAGCCGTGCTCCTACAGGGCGTGGGTGATCTTTTAAAGACCCTGCTGCAACGCCGGATCATCCGGGTTCATTTGCTCCAGTTGCGCCAGCAGAATCTGCACGTTCTGCAACTGTCCGCTTTCCGTCCAGTAATTGATCAGTAACACCCGCGCCTTGCGGTCGGCAGGGTGGCGCTGGACGATTTCCTGCAGCTGCTTTTGCGCCGCTTCCAGCTCTTCCTCGCTGTGCAGCGTGGTGGCCAAGTCGTAGCGGTATTCCTTGTTGTCCGGCTCCAGCTCAACCGCTTTCGACAGGCCGAGCACGGCGAATTCACTCTGCCCGTGGTGCAGCAACCAGAGCCCGAGCGCATGTTGCAGGTAGGCTGAGTCCGGCTGGGCCTTCAGCTGTTTGGCCAGCAACTGGCGAGCGGCATCGCTTTGGCCTTGCTTGTCCAGCACTTCGATTTGCATCACCAGCGCCGGCAGATTGCCGGGCTCAAGCTGCAAGGTGCCCTCCAGCGCCAGTTGCGCTTCTTTCAACTCAGCATTGTGCAAATACAGCCGCGCCAGTTGGTAGTGAGTATTGGCGCTTTCGGGCTCGTCCTTGAGGACCTGTTCCCAAGCATCGATGGCCTGCTGCAACGGCGCGAAATACAAGCCCAGGTCATCCGGCGACAAACCCAACAGCGCGTTGACGGCGGCAAAGCGCACCGTCTGCTCACTGTCGTCGAGCAAGGGACCGAGCAGCAGACTGCGCTGCCCGCCGGGAACCAGGCCGACCACGCTTTTGATCGCCGCGATCCGCACATCCACCGAAGTGTTTTGCAAATCGGTGCCGGCCAGTTTCAGGGCTTGCGGGCTGGGGTAGTTCGGCAGTTCGGCGAGCAGCCAGATGCGACGTTTGGCCGACAAGTCAGGACGGCCCAATTGCTGGTAGAGCACCCGAGCCGCACCCGGTTGACCGGCGCGCGCCTGGGCCAGCGCTTCGCTGTAGCCATGTTTGATCGCCTCCGGCACCACGGGCGTGGTACTGCGCAGGAAAAACCAGGCGAGGGCAACGGCAAACAGGACGCAGAGGCTGATAAGCAGGTAGCGGCGGGACTGGGGCATGCACGGATCCGGGAGCTGGCGAGCTTTTGCAAAGCCGTCAGCTTCGGTCAGGCGCGGCGTCGAGTCAAACCCTGGCTCAGTTCAAAACGTACTCGACAGGCTCCAGGGCTGGCGGCAAATCGGTTTGGCCCAACGCGGCCAGCACTTCGCGCTCCAGCGTACGCAATATCGCGTTACACGGTAAATCGTTTTCATCGAAGCCGAACGGGTCTTCGAGGTCGTCGCCGATCTCGTCGAGGCCGAAAAAGGTGTAACTGACGATGGCGGTGAACACCGGCGTCAGCCATCCCAGCGGTTCGGCCATGGCAAACGGCAACAAGATGCAAAACAGGTAAATGGTGCGGTGCAGCAGCAGGGTGTAAGGGAAGGGCAGTGGCGTGCTTTTGATCCGCTCGCAACTGGCCTGGACCTGGCTCAGGCTGACCAGCCGCGACTCGAGTTGGGTGTAGCGCCATTCGCTGATGCGGCCGAGCTCGGCGAGTTCCGAGCAGCGCGCGCCGATTCGCTGCAACAAGGCGTCGGGGATGTTCGGGTGTTGATGATCGATGGGGTCGGGCGTCCAGGGCGCGACGGCTTGACGTTCACTTTCAAAGCGCAGGCGGGCAACCAGTCCATGGGCGAAGCCGCAGAGTTCACGCAACAGCAGTTCGCGTTCATCGGCGTCCATCAAGCCTTGTGTCTGGCGGATCAGCGAGCGCACCTCGATGATCAACTGGCCCAATTGCTTGCGACCCTCCCACCAACGGTCATAGCAGGCGTTGTTGCGAAAGCTCATGAAGATCGACAGCGACAAACCCAGCAGCGTGAACGGCGTGGCGCTGACCTTGGAGAAGGAGTCCGGGTGCCAGGTTTCCACCAGCACAATCACCGAGGCGAGCAGGGTCACTAAAAGACTGCGCAAGGCAATGCGCTTGGCAATCGAGCCTTTAAGGGAAAACAGGATGCCGATCAGGTTCGGCTTGGGACGCACGATCATGGGTAAGGCTTATTCAAAGACGCTTTCGCAGCGATTCAAGCCTAGGGGGCCAGTGCGCTTCTGTCCAATTGCTATGGCTGACGGGGTTATCGAGCGCATCTATCGAAAACAGGTGGCTCATCGGCGAAATTGCCTACGACTTCTGTCGACTTTGAAACCTGTCGAGGTCTTGATGCAGTGACTACGCTTGCTTGAGATGACTCAATGAGTGCGCCCATGCAACCGCTGCTTCAATACTTCAGGATGATGCTCAACCCCGGCCAAGGGGTGTTGCTGTTTGCCCTGAGAACCATCTCGGCCGGGTTGCTGACGTTGTACCTGGCATTTGTGTTCGACCTCGACCAACCCAAGTGGTCGATCATGGCAGTGGTCATCGTCAGTCAGCCATTGGGCGGCATGGCCTTGGCCCGAAGCTTCGGCCAAGTGATCGGCACCACCATGGGCGCGGCGGTCGCGGTGTTGATCATGGCGATTTTCCCCCAGGCGCCGTTGCCTTTCATTATTACCCTGGCCTTGTGGCTGGCGCTGTGTACCGCTGGCGGCACCTTGTTGCGCTACACCAGTTCCCAGGCGTTTGTGCTCAGCGGCTATACGGCGGTGGTGGTCGCGCTGCTGTCGGTGCCGGACCAGGACGGCACGTTCCTGCTCGCGGTAACGCGGGTGACCGAAACCTTGTTGGCCGTCGCTTGCGTATGCGTGGTCAGCTTGCTGACCGCGCGACCGGAGACGGTGGCCCGCAACTATTTCGCCAAGGTCGATCAGGTGATCAAGCTGTTGGCGACCCACGCGGCGGCGGTGATTCGTACTGAGGAAAGCGAAGCCGATTTCCATCGTCGACAGATGCAACTGCTGGGTGAGATCAGCGCGCTGGAAGGGTTGCGCAGGCATTTGTACTTCGACGCGCCACGGCTGCGCAGTGCCAATAGCCTGGTGCAGTTGCTGGGCAATCAGCTGGTGTTGCTGACCTCACGGCTGACGGCGTTGCGTCACCAGCGGGAGTTATTGGCCGAGCGCTGGCAAGGCGCATTGCCCGTGGACATACAGGCATTGCGTGCCGAAGAGCTGGCCTTTCTCGATGAACTGGCGGTGCAGGGGCGCTCGCTGTCGCCCGAAGCTCGCCAGCATTTCGTCGCGCTGCAACAACGGTTCGATAACCTGGCTTATAAGGCCGAGCAACTGACCGAAACCATGACCGCCACTTTGCGCTCTCTGGCCTGGGCACTGCGGTGGGAGCAAGCGCGGATGTTGCAGCAACTGGAGCAGATTCTGGAGCTGAGCGACGCGATACAGGATGGGCGCGAAGCGAGCTGCATGTTTCGCGGCCAGGAAAATCCGCTGCACCTGGATTTCACCTTGGCAGCAATGAATGCCATCCGCGCCTTTACTGCTTTGGTGGTCGCGGGCCTGATCTGGATTGAAACGGGTTGGGATGGCGCCCGTGGCGGAATGGTGCTGGTCGGCATTCTCTGCTCGCTGATGGCGACATTCCCGCGCCCGCTGCTAGCCGCCCAGGCTTATGCGAGAGGCCTGGTATTGGCATTAGTGGCTTCGGCGCTCTATCTGTTTCTGCTGTTTCCGATGATCAGTAACTTCGAATTGCTCGCGTTGCTGTTAGCGCCATTGCTGTACGCCGTGGCGGTCGGCCTGACCACGCCGGCCACCACCGGCACCGCGATTGGGCTTGGGTTGTCGACGTTTCTGCTGTTGGGGCCGCAAAACATCGGGAGCGGCCAGAACACTGCGATCCAGTGGTTCGAGTTTGCCGGCGCTTATACCTGCGCCACCGTCCTCGCGTTGAGTGTCTATGCGCTGATCTTCCCGTTCAGACCGGTGTTGCGGATGCGCCGGTTGTTCAATGAGAACTGCGAGCAGGTCTACGCCTTGATGAAGACGCCGGCCACCGATGAGCAGCAGTTTGCCTTTGAAAGCCGCATGGTCGATCGCCTGACCATGATGCTCGGCTTGCTCCCGGCGATTGAGGATCGGCGTTCCCGCGAGCTGTTCGAAGTCAGCCTCGGTTGCATGGCGCTGGGGGTGGCGTTGAATCAGCTCAGGCAGCAAGGGCAGGGCAACACCTTGCTCAGTACCGATCAACAAAATCGCTTATTGGGCGCGGTCCGTGATACCGGAAGGTTGGTCGCCGGGCGGCCCGGGATTGATGTTGAACGACTGTTGAGCATCTTGCGGGTCTTGGGCGATGAAATGGACGACCTGCACGTGGATGTCCATGAGCACCTGTGGTCGGTGTTCCGCATGCGTGTAGCGTTGCTGATCGTGGTGTCGTTTCTGCAGCGCTACCGTGACTACTTTCAACCTGCAAACGCACAAGGAGTACCGGCCCTTGCCCATTGATCTGGAAGTAGGCGGGGTCTATCTGCCGCCGATTGCCCAGGCCCTGTTGCTGGCCTTGCCGATTTTCCTGCTGCTGGATTGGTTGCTGCGGCGCTTGGGTGTGTTGCGTTTCGTCTGGCATGAAGCGCTGTTCGAAGGAGCCTTGTATGCCTGCGTTTGCGCCACGCTGATCCTGGTCATGGGAGCCTGATGCCTTGAAGAAGATCCTTGCCCGACTCGCGACTGTCGCAGTGGTGTTGCTGGCTTTCATCCTTGGCTGGTTCGCCTGGGAACATTACACCCGCGCGCCCTGGACCCGGGATGCACGGGTGCGTGCGGATGTGGTGACGTTGTCGGCCGACGTGGCGGGGCGCATCGTCAGCCTGGGCGTGCAGGACAACCAACATGTGGAGAAAGGCCAGTTATTGCTGGAGATCGATCCGGCGCGCTACAGCCTGGCGGTGGAGCGGGCCAAGCGTTCGGTGGAAGTGTCGAAAGCGACCCTCGGCCAATCACAGGCTTCGATTGTCTCCAGCGAAGCCTTGCTTAAGCAGCGTCAAAGCGAAGAGCAGCGGCGGCGCAAGTTGAAACTGGGGTTCGCGATCTCCGGCGAGGAGTGGGAAAAATCCAGTACCGAAGTCGCCGTGGCCCAGGCCGAGTTGCTGCGCAACCAGGCCAATCTCGGTCTGGCGCAGGCGAATGTGCAATTGGCGATCGCCGCGTTGACCCAGGCCGAACTCGATTTGCAGCGCACTCGGGTCGAAGCGCCGGTCAGTGGTTATGTCACCAACCTGCTGACCCGTCAGGGTGATTACGCCACGGCCGGCGGTGCGTTGTTGGCGCTGGTGGACAGCGATTCCTTTTATGTCAGCGGATACTTCGAAGAAACCAAGCTGCCGCGAATCGAGGAGGGCGATCGGGTGCGGATCGAGTTGATGAGCGGCGAAACCTTTGGCGGGACGGTGCAAAGCATTGCGTTCGCCATCGCCGACCGTGAAAACGCCCCCGGCGGTCGCCTGCTGGCCAGCATCAACCCCAGTTATACGTGGGTAAAACTGGCGCAAAGGGTGCCGGTGCGGATACAGATTGATGCGGACTATGCGGCCAAGAACCGGTTGCGTGCGGGTACCACGGCAACCGTCACCGTGATGGAGGGGCACCACTAAACCCCTTGTGGGAGCGGGCTTGTGTGGCGAGGGGGCTTGCCCCCGTTCGGCTGCGAAGCAGTCGTGAACAATTCACTCTGTTTGCCTGACATATCATAGTTGCAGGTTTTGGCGCCGCTTCGCGACCCAACGGGGGCAAGCCCCCTCGCCACACAAGCTTCGCTCCTACAGGGGCGGGTGTTTTCAGCAGGCAAAAAAAAGCCCCGCGACCGAATGAGACGCGGGGCCAAAAAATTTGGTTGGTTGCGGCCAACCAAAGGAGCTCTTTAAAAACCTGCTTACTTGCTGGCGACCGTCTCCGGCTGCCAGCCGCCACCGAGGGCCTTGTAGATCGCGACGATGCCGCGATACAGATCCACTTCGGCCTGGGCCTGGGAATCTTCGGCCGCCAGGCGTTCACGCTGGGCATCGAGCAGGACGAGGAAGTCCGCCGTGCCTTCGCGGTAGCGAATTTCCGCCAGATCGGCAGCGGCGCGGCTGGATTCGCTCTGACGAATCAGTGAAATCAAGCGTTGCTGACGTTTGCCGTAGTCGCTGAAAGCGTTTTCCGATTCTTCCAGGGCCAGCAGCACTTGTTGCTCGTAGGTCGCCAGGGCGCCTTCGGCTTCGGCGTCGGCACCGCGCAAACGGGCCCGCACGCTGCCCAGGTCAAATGCAGCCCAGGTGATGCTTGGGCCCAGCGCCCAGGCATTGGCTGCCGAGGAGCCGATCTGCGAACCACGCCCGGCGGTAAAGCCGAGGAAGCCGCTGAGACTG